>NZ_JBAIYV010000032.1:0-73801 GCF_036763075.1 Desulfotomaculum sp. 1211_IL3151
ACATCCCCATCAACCATATAATGTTATTTATTCAAACTTATTCCTGAATACCTTGTTTGGATGTACTTGAAATTGTAAGAATGAGTGAGTAAATGAAAGAAAAACTTATTTCATTGAGGGAGGAATAAACGAAATGAAAAACTGGCAAACCAAAGCTGTATCCACTCTTTTGGCCTTTGCTGTATTGGTACCCTCTGCTGCCTTTGCCGCTGATGCAGTCAATGGTAAGGCGGAGCTGGCAGGCCATAAAGGCTTTGCCCACCACCAACCCTTTAATCAAGAAAAACAGCAGGAGTTCAATGAGAAGCTTATTGAACTGGTAACCAAATATACACCAGACAGCTTGACAGAATGGCAAAGTGCCCTGGCTAAGCAGGACCAGTTAAGGGAAGAGATGAAGGACAAGCGGCCTGTCAATGAGCAAAGGCCGGAATTATCCGAGGAAGTAAAAGCTAAAGTAGAGGCCATCCGTGAAGATGTTAAAAATGGAAAAATAACCAAAGAACAAGCACAGGAACAACTACAGGCCCTTGGCCTAGAAAAGATCCGAGATAAAAAAGGCTTCAAAGGGCAACCTCAACTATCCGATAAAGCAAAGCAACAACTCCAAGTGACCCGGGAAGATGTAAAAAGCGATAAATTGACCAAGGAACAAACGAAAGAAGAAATGAAAAAACGCAATCTTGATCTTAGAAAAGACGCTAAAGATAACCCAATGGCTTCGTTCCATGAGGCAATAGCAGCCAACGATGAAACTAAAATTAAAGAATTTTTGCCTCAGATGTTAGAACAATTGAAGGAGAAAAACCAGCAGTTGTCCAATAAATTAACAGAATCAAATTAAGGAAGCAAAACCAGACTCCCTACTGATTGGGGGTCTGGGCTTTTTCATATGGGGCGGAAGGCCAATTTACAGGTAGGGTGTGTGGGAGATGTATCAAATTTTTTTAGTTGAGGATGAATTAAACTTAAACCAGATCCTAACCTCCTATTTGCAAAAGGAAGGTTGGGAAGTGCGGTCATTTACAAATGGGCAATCTGCCTTGGGAGTTATTGATGAATGTCCCCATCTCTGGATTCTTGATATTATGCTGCCGGACATTGATGGTTACCAACTGCTGCGACGCATTAAAGAGGAAGCACCAGGCATGCCGGTGATTTTTATCTCAGCCCGGGATGCTGATATAGATCGTATTATGGGTCTGGAAATGGGCAGCGATGATTATTTGGCAAAACCTTTCCTGCCCAGGGAACTGGTTATCCGTGCCCGGAGGGTTCTGGAACGGGTATACAATAAGTTTGCAGAGTTAGAAAAACCAAACCTATATCTGGAACCCTATCTGTTGGATGAGTCGAAGCGTGAAATCAGCAGGGATGACCGGGTTATTGAGTTAACCTCAAAGGAATATGATTTAGCGTTATTTTTTACTAAGCACAAGGGGCAGGCACTTTCTCGGGAGCAAATTATTAACTGGGTTTGGGGAGAGGATTATGTTGGTACCGACCGTTCGGTGGATGACTTGGTACGGCGCATCAGAAAAAAGCTGCCGGAGTTACGCATTGAAACGGTTTATGGCTATGGCTACAGGGTGCTGGCAAAATGAAAAACCTATCGCTGACGGTTAAAATATGGCTGGCCATTTCCGTGGTTAGCTTATCATTGTACCTGGTGGTACTAATCTTCACCCCTCATCTCATTCGCAGTTTCTTTAATGATAAAATGCTGGAACCGGTGCCGCCCCGCGAACCACCCAGGAGTCAAGTGGAACCACTGAATGACCGGGGTTTTCATATACGCAGTTTTATCATGCTGGGGGATGGAACAACCTTACCCCTGCAGGCTAAACAAGCTTTTCAGCAGTCCTTTTTACAAGAAATAAAGCAAAATGCAGAATCCCAGCTATTGTCTAAGGAACTCTATGAAAGCCGCAATGGGCAGATTGCCATTCGCTACGTTATAATCAAAGACATGGCTTATGAACGCCCCCTGTATCAGGTTATGTTTTTAAGAAAACCGGAGGAGGATCGGTTTGTCAAGGAGTTCTTATTTAATCTGATGCTCTATGTGGGGCTTGCTCTGGTGGCCAGTTGGTTTGTGTCGCTATTCATCGTGCGCTACCTCACCCGACCCCTTACGCTGATGGAACAGCATGTTAAGCGCATTGCCAATCGGAATTGGCATGAGCCTTTGGCAATAAAGAGAAATGATGAAATTGGCCAGTTGGCTGCCTCGATTGATACCATGCGACAGCAACTCATTCAACAAGATGAAACGCAGCAAACCATGCTGCAAAATATATCACATGAATTGAAAACACCGGTGATGGTTATTCGCAGCTATGCCCAAGCGATGAAGGATGGTATCTACCCAAAGGGTGATCCGAACGGGAGTATCGAGGTGATCGACGAAGAAGGGGCCAGATTGGAGAAATTAATTAAACAACTTCTTTATTTAACACGTCTGGATTATTTGTCAAACAGAAAGCCGATGCAGGAAGAGGTACAATTTGATAAGTTGATCGAAAAAAGTGTCCAGCGGCTAAGCCTGCAAAGGCCTGACATAACCCTGCAGTTAGACCTCCAGGAAGGTACCGTAATGGGTGATGCAGAAACCTTGCGGGCCATGGTTGAAAACCTTTTCGACAATCATCTGCGTTATGCAAAGTCACGAATTGAGATCAATCTCAGGTTTAATAGGAATCACGAAGTCATGCTCACCCTTTGGAATGATGGTTCCCAGATCGAGCCCCATATTTTACAGGGTATATTCAAGCCCTTTCAGAAAGGCCATGAAGGAAAATATGGCCTGGGTCTAACCATTGTACAGCGAATACTTAAATTACATCAGGGTGAAATTGTCCTGACCAATGAACGGGACGGCGTTTTGAGTGTTGTAAAAATGAAAGTAGATTAGTAGCCGGGGTCAGGCCCGCAGCATGGCAGGATTATGTTTTACTTTTACAATATTGCCATGCTGCAGGCCTGACCCCATTCAGTTTCCTTAAGTCTTCCGTTGTTGGGTTATTATGGCAGTTGAAAACCTTAAACTTGTATGGAGGAGATATATATTAGATAGTATAATAAGGGTTAACTTAGCCTGCAAAATTTTGAATTGTGTTTTTTGCATAGAGGGTTGGTTGAGTAAATAATCCATGTGGGGTACATATATCCGTTGCTTAGCTGATGGGGGAATGCTACATGATTCTTGATGGGTACAAAAACATTATTTTTTACAAACGGATGGTTAAAAAAACCCTGCTGGTAAGTATTTGCTGGTTTTTTGTAATGGTATTGGCAATCACTGCAGAGGCCCGGCCCTTAAATTTGACACAGGAGGAAAAGGAATATATTTCAAAAAACCCGGTACTAAAGGTAATAACGCTAGATGGAGCAGCACCCCTTCAATATGCTGATGAAAATGGAGAAATGCAGGGCATTTCCCGTCATGTAATGGATGAAATCTCCAAGCTGACAGGGCTTGTTTTTGAATATAAGATGGTAGATTCGTTGGATCAAGTCTTAAAAGAAAAAGCGGATATTTTTGTTGGGATTCCCTATAATTATTCCAGTTATTCCTTTCCTGACATGGTTTTATCCCGACCGTTTCTAAAGTCCTCAACGATTCTCTATGTACATTCTTCAGTCAATGCAAATAAACTGAATGATAAAATCTATGCTGCTGTAAAAGGCAGTAAACTTCCGAAAGGAATCAAAGAAGAAAATGCGATTTACTTTAACACCCGGGAAGAGAGTTTGGATGCCGTAGAATCTGGAGAAGCAGATTATGGTTATGGTAATGCATATTCGGTGGTATTTTATACACTTCAGAATGGCTATAATCATATTGTGACCATTCCACAGGAAAAGGAGCCAAGGGAATACTGCCTGGGGTTTATCAACAAAGATAAATTATTAGAAGTTATTATAAATAAATCATTGGGTGCAATCAGTGAAAATCAAATGCAGAATATCGTTCTGGATGTTACCTCCCATGTTGAAAGAAAAATTACCCCCGCAATGCTTTTTAAATCCTATGGCTCAGAAATAGCGGTCATTGCTTTTGTTGTCATTGCTTTACTGACATATGGAATTTATTGCAATATCAACTCAAATATCAAGCTAAAAGTGCAGAATAAACGGTATGAGGTTCTGGCTGAAATTTCCAACGAGTATCTTTATGAATATGACATAAAGAAGGATTTGCTGGTGTTGTCTGAGAAGTGCAGCCAGCTTTTTAAAATACAGGGAACCATTGATGAATCCAGCGGCATGCTGAAAAATAGCTTAGTGAATTTACAGTTTAAAAACCCCAATGCGGAATTGCTATGTAAACCGGAAAGATATAACACAACCTACGAAATAAAACTGCCTCTGGCTGACGGTGGGGCGGGCACGTTTAAAGTAATTAACTCCAGTGTATGTGACAGCAATGGAAAAGTAGAATATATCATTGGAAAACTAATTGACATCAGTGAGGAAGCTGCAGAAAAAGAAGCTCTTATTTCCAAGGCCCAAAGGGATGGCTTAACCGGTCTGTATAATGCTGCAACCAGTAAGGAGCTGATTGTGGAAAGGATCGCTCAGCGGTGCCATGGTACCATGGATGCTTTTTTGCTGGTAGATTTGGATTTGTTTAAAAATGTAAACGACCGTCTTGGCCATCATACAGGTGATCGGGTACTGCAAGATTTAGCAAGGGATTTGAAACGTATCTTCCGAAACACTGATATCATTGGACGTCTTGGTGGTGATGAATTCTGCATATATATGAAGGATATCCCTTCGGGTGAATTTGTGCAGAGAAAATGTCAGCAATTGAGTAAGTTTGTGCATAAAACCATAGATGGCGTAACAATATCCGTCAGCATTGGCATCGTATTGGTGAATGAAACAAAACCATATGAAAAAGTGTTTCAAGTGGCGGATGCTGCCCTATATCAGGCAAAGCGCAATGGCAGAGGACAATATGTTGTTTCCAGGTAAAAAAGATACTTTTCAATGATGAATGCCTTTTTGATAAAAAGTATCCTGAATTTAAGGGGGGTCTAGTTATACAACCTGACTTTTGTAGTTGAATCGATAAGAAACAGTCTTAAACCCTGATGAATAACTCAAAACCCGGTAAGCCTTGAAAGATAAGGACCGGGTTTTAATTTTTTGTTTTCTTTTCGCTAGAAGTATTTGTCGTGTCGACACAATGACTGCTTGTTTGTGTAGATTAAACATCAATACCAATCATTTTCATTAGAGCGATGGCATTGGTGGTCTGGGAAACCCCTTCCTTCAAGCGGTAATCGAAGGTCATTTCATTATTTATGATTGCGTCCGTAAAATGGTAATTTTTAATGCGTTGCGGATATTCTGATGCCAGGGTACTAAGCTCCAGGTCATGGGTGGTAACAAAACCAATCACCGATTGCTTGGCTAAATTTTTAATAATTGTTCTGGCGCCGGCTATGCGATCCCGGGAGTTGGTACCTCTGAATATTTCATCCAACAGGAAAATCAGAGGGTGGCCCTGGTTGGCAGCTTCTATGACTAATTTTATGCGTTTCAGTTCCGCATAAAAGGAAGAAATACTTTGCTCCAGGTTATCCTGAATTCGCATACTGGTGTAAATGTTCATGAGAGAACAGTGCATGTTTTTGGCGCAGGCAGGTGCTCCGGCATAGGCCAGCACAAGGTTAATACCCACTGTGCGCAGCAGAGTACTTTTGCCGGACATATTGGAACCGGTAATAATATGGATGGTCCCGGGCTGAGGCAAAGAGACATTGTTAGAGATTCGGGATGCTTCATTTATTAATGGGTGTCCCAGGTCGGTGGCCGAAAAGGATGGCCCAGCCTCAGAGACCTTGGGAAAGACCCAATGTGGATTGTCATGGGCCAGAGCTGCTATGCTGGACAAAGCTTCGAATTGACCGATAATTTCAAACCACTCTTCCAAAAATAGACCATACCGAGACTTCCATTGATCCATAGCACGTATTGTATAGAGATCCCAGAAGATTAAGGCATTAATAAAATGATAGACCACCGAGTTTCTTAAATTAATTAAAGTAGCTATTTTAGCCAGTGCCTTAATTTGTTGGGAAGCCTTTTGATCCTTCTGCACCAATTTTTTCTGGAGTGTCACCAGCAGTGGGGCCTGAAAAGTTGCTTCCTCAATATGCTTCAAAAGCAGCACAAGACGTTCCAATTCTTCTGAGATTCTTTCCGTATTTTGCAAGGATTTGGCTATAAAAACCTGACCCACAACTACCAATAGTACTTGCAAAATTAAGAGGGCCAAAGGCACAGAGGTAGGAACGATGCGATATGCCATTAAAATTAAACAGACCAAGGTGGTCAAGGGCAATAGCCAGAGTAGATAAATGTATGTTTTATTTGCCAAAAGGGGTCCTTGTTTGGCCCATTCCCATAAATTAACCAGGTCATTTTGCCTGTACTGGGTGGACATACCAGTGGCTTGCAGGTGTTGGCGCCAGGACAAGCGGGAGGATAAATCCTGAATCGCCATCTGGCGGTCGTTAATATCCTCTGCACGGGTTGGGCCAAGGAACAGCTTTGCTAGTGCCTGCTCTCCCGTAACCAGATTGGCGGCGTTGATATATTGAAAGAGTGAGTCTTGACCAAAGATATTGAGGTCACTGGCAAAGGGATGTTCCGGATCTAGAAATGATTCCCCACGCCAGGAAAACTTTGTCCAGTGGCCGGAAATTCTGGCCAAGGCCCAAAGATTAATCTGAAGCAAGTTTTCTATATGAATTATTTTCCTTCTTACTTTTTTATGCTTTTGTACCATTAGCACAAACACGAAAAGAACGGGTAGAACATAAAAATAAAAGTTTGGGAAACCCTTCATATAGCCATAAATCAATAAGCCAACCATACTTAGGGCGGCCAGACTGCGGTATAGAACAAGTGAATTATCTGTCTTCCTTAGCCCAGCTAGCTGACCTTCATACTGTTTCTTGTTGTTTTGATAATGCCTCTTTATCGTAGTTTCCATAAATTGCTCCCCAAGAGTTAATTTCTGTTATTCTATCATAAACCGAAGAGGTCATACAAAAATAAATAGATGACAGTACTTTTTTTATTACCAACTGAAGGTAATCCTGATTATTTATGGAAGTTAGTGAATAAACTATTTTAGCTAGATTAACAGGCGAGGGGGTGATGTTAGGTGCATTGTGAACAGGTGAACTTGCAGCAGTTTGATAAAGAATACTTTAAAACTATTTTCGAAAAGGCAGCCATGGGTATTGCTATCACCGATTTAGATGGCAGTTTAATTGAAAGCAATGCAGCACTGCAGCAAATACTGGGGTATAGTGAAGAAGAATTGATCGGTAAATCCTACAAGGAAGTTACTCACCCCGGTAACTTACAGGAAAGTACGAATTTATATCAGGAAATATTAACGGGAAAACGTGACTCCTTCGAAATGGTTAAACGGTATTTTCATAAGAGCGGCAGAATTATTTGGGCTAGGCTTATTGTTTCTTCTATACAACAAAAATTATTTATCTGTCTGGTGGAGGATATAACCGTACGAAAAAAAGCCGAAGAGCAAATGGCCTATCTGGCTACCCATGATTATTTAACCCAAATACCCAACCGATATTCATTAGAGGAAAGGCTAAAGAAGGCTATCGAGGAAGCCAAGGGCGGCCAGGCAAAGGCACTGGTACTGATCGATGTAGATAATTTTAATCTGGTTAATGACGTGCTGGGTCATGCTGGCGGCGATGAACTATTAATATCACTGGTGTCAGCTTTAAAAAATCATCTTGGAGCGGATGATTTCATTGCCCGTTTATCCGGGGACGAATTTGCTTTATTGCTAGAAGCGGAAAATTTACAGCAAGTAAATGAGGTAGCGGAAAAAATCAGAATGTCCATTGAACAAGCAGAGATCTGTATTGTCAGACAAAGGGTTTGTTATTACCTAACCATCAGTATGGGTGTTGTCATGGTGGATGGAACACTGGATAGCAAGGAACTTTTAACCCATGCTGATATTGCAGTGCGTATGGCCAAGGAAAGGGGGAAAAACAGGGTCGTGCTTATTTCCCCCAATGAAATAGCGGCTGCCAATTTTTCTAGGACCACGGAAATGGTTGATATTGTTCGGACGGGAATTAGAGAAAACCGCTTTATCTTACTCTTTCAACCGGTGGTAAACAATTACGAAGAAAACATCGTACACTACGAGGTTCTGCTACGCTTAAGGGACCCACAGGGGCAGATATTATTACCCGGGGAGTTTATTCCCATCGCAGAAAAATTTGGCTTAATGTCACAGATTGATCAGTTAGTGGTAGAGAGTGCCATAAAAATCCTAGAAAAGAATCCGGAAATCAAACTTTTTGTCAACCTTTCTGGCGTAAGTCTGGGAGATAAGAAACTGTTACAAATCATTGAGGGAGAGATTTTTAGCAGCGGGATAGATGCCTCTCGTCTGGGTTTTGAGATAACGGAAACCGTGGCAGTAAAGGATTTTGTTCAAGCAGGGCACTGGATTAATAGATTAAGAGAACTGGGCTGCCCCTTTGCCTTGGATGACTTTGGTATTGGTTTTTCTTCCTTTAATTATCTTCGGGAATTACCGGTGGATTATATAAAAATTGATGGTTCCTACGTGCGTAATATACACCAAGACCCTACTCAGCTGGCCTTTGTGCAGGCAATTCAAACAGTTGCCAATTCTCTAGGCAAAAAGACCGTAGCGGAGTTTGTTGAAAATGATGAAATTATTCAAGAACTCAGGAAACTGGGGGTAAATTTTTCCCAGGGTTATTACATTGGAAAACCAGCCGGAGAATCGCAATTTAGCGGAGGACACAAAGGGTATGAAGGCTAACGGCCTTTCATACCCTTTAATTTTCCTTTTAGGAAAGGGCGTTTGTCCGCCATAATCTTAAAAAGTTATAAATTCCCCCCCTAAACCACTTAATTTTACAGTATAATTTGATAGGGGAGGAGAGGACATTGAAAAAACTATACAGTATCATAATGATTGTTTGCTTCCTATTCGCAGCAACACCGGCACTGGCCAAGACACCAGAATTGATGATTAATGACCAATTCATTGAGACCGATGTTGCACCACAAATTATTAATAGCCGGGTATTGGTTCCTTTAAGGGTGATTTCCGAATCCCTTGGGGCATTTGTGGATTGGGAAAAAAGCACGCAAACTGTAACGATTACGGACCAGAACAATGTACTTAAATTAAAACTTAATAATAAAACTTCATATATAAATGGCATACCCAACCAGATGGATGTTCCGCCACAGATGATGGCCAATCGGACAATGGTACCACTGAGGTTTATCAGTGAACAGCTAGGTGCAACGGTAAATTGGCAGGGCAATGAAAAAAGGGTTATTATTGAGCGGGTTCAGAATAACCACCAGGACCAAGATGATGATGCGGATGGAAGTGGGTCTGTTAACAGAGAACTTACGGATATTTCCCTTGTAGAAACAGAAGACCAAGCGGTAATTGAAATATCCGTAAAACAAGGCACGAACAATGTTTTTGAGTTAAAGAATCCAGATCGGATTGTCTTTGATCTAGCGAATACAGCCCAAAGGGTGGGTGCTGACCCAACCATAGAGAGTCAATTTTTAGATGCGATAAAATTGGGTGTTCACCCTGGTGACGTAACAAGGGTGGTGCTCCAACTGAAGGACCGGACTACCACTGGGTATCAAGCAAACCAGCTGGAGGACAAGCTGATGATCACTTTGACCAAAAGGGAACCAGCACCACCCGAAGAAGGGTACACCAATAAAGTGGTTAACAGTCAGAGTAACCTTATTGTCATTGATCCGGGCCATGGAGGTAAAGACGTAGGAGCGATTGGAGCCAGCGGCAGATGGGAAAAAACCGTCAACCTAGCCATATCCCAGAAATTAAAAAATACTCTGGAGGACCGTGGCTTTTCTGTGGTAATGACAAGGGAAGAAGATGCTGCTTTCCTATCTTTAGACGAGAGAGCTCAATTGGCCAATCGGCTCAACCCCCTTTGCTTTATTAGCATCCATGCCAATGCTGCGGCGAATTCCGGGGTATCAGGATTAGAAACCTATGCATTTTACGGTAGCGATAAAACCCTTGCGGATTTAATTCACAGAGCTATTTTAACCAAGACCCATCAAGTGGATCGTAAGGTGAAGGAAGCAGGCTTCTATGTTATTAAACATACCAAAATGCCGTCCGTTCTAGTGGAGACAGGCTTCATTTCAAATCCCCAGGAAGATCAGTTCTTGTTTGAAGACAGCAATCAGATGCTAATAGCCGAGGCCATTGCTGAGGCTGTTGTCCAGTTTAAAAAGCTCTATCATAAATAGCGTTAACCAAGCTCAGCCAGATATTAAATAGGCTGAGCTTAATTTTGCTCTGGTCCTTCGTACTAGAAGTAACAGAGGATGGGAGGATTAGAAATGGATGCTTTTATTCACGGGTTTTTATTGGCCTTTGGTCTAATACTCCCCTTGGGGGTACAAAATGTTTTTGTATTTAACCAGGGAGCCAACCAACCCACCCTATTTAAGGCAGCTCCGGTTATTATTACTGCCGCAATTTGCGATACCATGCTTATAGCGATGGCTGTACTAGGTGTATCCGTCCTCGTACTAAAGCTTAACTGGTTAAATACTGTATTGTATGGTTTAGGAATAATATTTTTAATTTATATGGGCTGGGCCACTTGGCGCAGCACAGTTGGCAGCAACGCCGAGGAACAACCAGAAGCGATGCCTCCTAAAAAGCAGATATTATTTGCGGCCTCAGTTTCGTTACTCAATCCCCATGCTATTCTTGATACAGTAGGTGTCATTGGCACCAGCTCACTTCATTATTCCGGTAATGACAAGTGGCTGTTTGCCCTAGCAGCCATTCTAGTTTCCTGGTTTTGGTTTATTGGCTTAGCTTTGGCAGGTAGACTATTAGGCAAAAAAGATGGGGAGGGCAAGTGGCTTAAAGGGTTAAACAAAATTTCAGCATTGATTATTTGGGGTACAGCCGTATACCTTGTACATTCCTTGATTTAATTGACCCTTTTAGGTCAATATTTTGGCATTGTCAATTACAAGACATTTCACAATCTAGATAGTTGTTAAAATATGTTATTAATGCCATGAAAAATTTATAATATTCTGGAAGGGGTTGCATAATGAAGGGAGCGGGCAAAGTATGGTGGGGAAGTTTACGAGTGAGGTTGTTAATCTCATTTATTGTAATAACTTTACTACCCCTGGGTGGCTACAGTTTTTATAGCATTAACAAGTCAAAAATGATTCTTAAAGAACAATATGGTATCCAAACACAACAGTTATTAAGCACCAATTTAAGTGACATATTAGAGGCTGAACAAAGAATTGTCATGGAACTAGCCCATACCCCCATTGTAAAATCGATGAATTACCAACAAGCGGAGCCATATTTTCAACGTTTTATTAAGGATAACCCACAGTATTCTCACCTTTTAATTTGTGATCCCACAGGAACTGAAATTGCCCACTCAGAGGGTGCTGAACATCATGGGAAAAACATTGCGGATAAGGAGTATTTCAAAACACCTTGGGAAACGAGTAAATCTGTTATTGCCGATGCTACCTTTTCTACCAGCACAGGTCGCAAAATTGTCGGTTTGGGTGCCCCTATCTATAATGAAGCCAATGAAAAGATTGGGGTCGTGGTTGGTTTTATTAAATTAGAATTTATATCCGATCGTGTAACCAGTAAGAAGATATCCCAAAATGGCTATACCTTTATGCTAAATAAAAATGGTGAATACATTGGTCACCCAGAAACGAAAAAGCTACTGGAGGAAAACCCTCTCAAAGATAACGCCACGAATCAACAATACAAAGATATCCTAAAAAAGATGCTGGCCCAGGGAAGTGGTGTTGAGGAAACGGTTATTAATGATCATAAAATGATTATTAATTATAAACCAGCCAATATAAACGGGTGGTCTATTGCTGCCGTAAGCCCTCTGGAAGAAGTTTATGCTCTGTCTGACAAATTGGAGCAGGATACCTGGAAGGCAATGCTGATCATTGCGCTGCTTCTCTTAGTAGTAGTCACCTTCGTAACAAACTCCATTCTTAAACCAATTAAGCAATATGTGACACTGGTTGAAAAAGGCGATTTTTCCTACAGGATTACAGGGAATGATGAATTAGGAACAGCATTTAAAAAATTAGCTAATGATTTACAAAGGATGCTGGCATCGATTGACAGTGGAATTGAAAAACTAACATCATCTTCTGAGTTGTTTAAAAATATTTCAGAGACTTCCGCTACAGCTGCCAATGACGTTTCTGGAAAGGTACAGAATATTGCAGAAGCAGCGCAGGTTCAAAGGGGTAAAATGTCTGAAATTAATACCTTTATCAGCAAGTTAAATAAGCAACTATTAAAAATGCAGGAAGAACTGGAAAACAGCCAAAGTTCTTCAGACCAGGCCTATTTTACTGCAAAAAATGGCCAGCATTTGGTAAAACAAATGGCTTCCTCAATTGAGACACTGAACCAAAAAACCCACCAAATAAATACAATTGTGGATACCATTAGTTCTATTGCTGATCAAACGAATCTTCTGGCCCTAAACGCGGCCATTGAGGCTGCCAGAGCAGGTGATTCGGGCCGTGGATTTGCCGTGGTAGCAGAGGAAGTAAGAAAGCTGGCATCCCAAAGCTCTGATGCTACCAACAAAATCGGGGCCTTAGTCCAGGATATTAGAAGTGACATTGACTCAGTGGTTGTCCTAACTGTAAAACAGGGTAATTCGAATAATGTCGTTAGTGCCTTTGAGGATATATTGGCAAAAAGCCAGGTTACATCGGACGGAGTAGCATCTTTGGTTGCAGTGTCTTCGGAAATCCGACGTGATAGTCAATTAATAGAAAAAGAGGTAGGGCAATTTGCTTCAATTATTGCTAAGACTGCAGAAGATGCGGTTGGTATTGCGGAATATACCCAGGAGCAAACAGCCACAGTTGAGGAGTTAACCAGTTCTGCAGAAGAATTAAACAACTTGGCTGCCAATATGAGAGAAGAGATTAATCGATTTAAGTATTAGGAAACCATTCGGTCACAAAGCGCTTTAGTGGTAACAAAAACAAGACGCCGTCCCACAGCGATTTCACTGCAGGGCGGCATAGAAGACTCCTCAAATTAATTATGTACTCAGATTTAGAAAAAATCAATAATAATTGCCCGTCATAATGAAAATTTTCCCCTGTACTTTTTAGGATAAAAGTTAAAGGAGTATTGCAAAACTACTTTCAAGTAGCAAGCAATACTCCTTTTTTAACAATTTGTAGATTCCTAACGATCCTTTGCTTTGCTCGGGGTGACAGTATGCTGGCTTTTCCTAGGTAACCTGTCGCTTCCCGTGGGATAACTTCTTGTAAAGGATGGTTTCCAATTGAATAAAAGGCTTCGTTTTGGCCAGGGAAAAAATAACCAGGGCAAACCAGATGATTGAAAAAGAGAGTAAATGGGTATGGTTAAAGGGTTCGTGATATATAAATACACCGATCATTAATGCCAATGTGGGAGCAATATATTGTAAAAAACCTACCAGAGAGAGGGGGAGGCGTTTTGCCCCACTGGCAAACAGAATCAGCGGTACGGCTGTAACCACACCAGCTCCCATTAACAGCAAGGATAGATAGGGAACATCTAGGCCAAAGGCACCGGCGCCGTTTTTATGAACATATAACAAATACCCTAGGGCAAAGGGTGTCATAAATAGTGTTTCAATCGCTATACCGGTGATAGCACTTACATTTACCATTTTCTTACTTAAGCCATATAAGGCAAAACTTGTAGCTAAGATAATGACAATCCAAGGCATGGCACCTGAGTGCAGAGCCATATTCAAAACCCCTAGGGTAGCTAATAAGAAAGAAAACATCTGCCAAAAAGAGAGTTTCTCCTTTAATACGATGATCCCAAGCAATACACTAATGAGAGGGTTTAAATAGTAACCCAAACTGGTTTCTATAATATGATTGTGATTAACAGCCCAGATATAAGTAAACCAGTTTACAGAAATTAAAGCGGAAGCTAAAAACATGGCAAAAAGTTTTTTCGGTTGTGAAGCGATTTGCCGAAATTCACAAATAAAGGATCGGAACTTACCGATGACTAACAACAATGCCAGTACAAACACAAAGGACCAGAAAAAGCGATGGGCCAGAATCTCATGGGAGGGGACACTTTGTACCATTTTCCAATAGATCGGGAGGATACCCCAGATTAAGTAAGAGCCACCTGTGACAAGTATGCCAAGGGAATGATTGTTTGTTTTTTTTATTTCCATTTTATTACCTCATAGATGTTTAAATATGTTTGCAATAAAGATTATATCACATAAAGGTTTATCCATCGGCAAGATATTATTAGATTATCATCCAAGTGTAATCCGTAGCACATACATCCCTTTGGCAATTCACTATACTAACCTATGAGGTGATTTTATATGTCTATTGTTTTGCCAAAGGAACATGGTGCTTGGGCCATGCTAATTGTGCCCTTTGTAGTGGGAGTAGTCCCTTATGGACCGACTTGGTTGCATTTGCCCCTTTTTTTAGGCTGGTTCTTCCTATATTTATCTTCCTGCCCACTGCGGATGCTTTTTCGAAATCCACAACAAACCAATAAACCTGTAAAATGGCTTGCTATATATAGCATCATCGGGACGACGTTTCTCATGATTCCCCTTTACTATCATTGGCAATTATTGTCCCTGGGTTTGCTGATGGTACCTCTATTAGGGGCAAACCTATATTTTGCAAGGGTGAAGCGTGAGCGGGAATTTGTAAATAATTTAAGTGGTATAGCAGCTTTGTCCCTGGGGTCTGTGGCCAGTATCTATGTAGCCGTAGGTGCTTGGACAGAGGAAGCCTTCTGGGTTTGGCTTTTTTGTGTGTTGTTTTTTGGTGGCAGCGTGTTCTTTGTTAAAACAAAGATACGTGAAAGGAATAATACCGTATTTCTCTATTACTCGTGGCTTTATCATGGTTTGCTGGTGTTATTACCTATTTTTCTATCCGAGTTTTTGCTTGCCCTTGCGTATTTGCCTAGTTTTGCTCGCTCCACTGCCCTCACCAAAAGAGAAATGTCCCCGTTGCAAATCGGTCAGGTGGAGATCTTGAATTCCCTATTCTTTACCGTAGCTATCATCAATTATTTAAAGTTAGCATAAAAGCTCAATCCCGCCCCAATGGAGCGGGATTGTTTTTCACTAGCAGAAACTAAAAAATAGGAAGGATGCTAGGAGAAGAGAAAAACTAGGGCTGCCACCCGCGTCTAGGGACTTTCGTGCCCTTTAGGGTATGACGCAAGCCAAGTTTTTCTAATGATTTCTGATTACAGAAGGGACAATAAATCTTTGGTGCAAAATAATAGTAGTAAATAGGGTAAATTGGTATCAGGGCTAGGAACCAAGCCCAGGACCATTTTTTAACCGGTGTAACATTTCTCTTACAGTTTAAGCAATACTTTTTCTCCCTCAATATAAATCACCCAATTTCCACTCTTTTTATACGATCAGAAAGTATAAGATATTGTTACCTAAAATACCAATGCTATGCTTCCACTTACGCAATGATTATTAAAAATGCAAGCTAAGTTTTTCGAGCTTAAGTGGATAAACTGTGTATAAGTCTGTGGACAAGGCGGTGTTTGTGTGGATAAATGTCTAATAAAATGGGATAGAGAGCATCGGAAAGGATACGCCAAAATAGTACTATTTAAAAGTGGAAAAAAATAATTAGTAATTATAGAAGGAATAAGCTAAATGTTTCCGAAGTATTTAGTAATAAATGTGTTTCTGGAGGGTAGTGGGTAATCATGAGCAATGGAACAATATTAATTGCGGACGATGATCATAGAATTGTCAAGATTGTTTCTCATAGTTTAGAGCAAGAGGGGTACAGAGTTATTACCGCTAAAGATGGGGAAGAGGCAGTTCAAATAGCCACAACCATGAAGCCAGACCTTGTTATTATGGATATCATGATGCCTAAACTTGACGGTTTAGAGGCCTCCCAGAAAATTAAAGCGAAAGTCGATGTACCCATCATAATTTTATCCGCCAAAGATGACGTTGTGGATAAGATAGTTGGTTTTAAAATGGGTGTAGATGATTATCAGACCAAACCTTTTAGTCCGGCGGAACTGGCCCTAAGGGTAAAAGCAGTGCTCAGAAGAAGCAAGCCAGTACCTGGGAATAAAAACAAGGAAATATTAGAGTATAACAATTTTTACATTGAATATGCCACTCGTTTAGTCCGTGTATGGGGACAGGAGGTCACTCTGACAGCAAAGGAATTTGATATGCTCTGGTTGATGGCATCACATCCTAATCAGATTTTTTCCAGATTGCAACTCCTTGAGCAGATTTGGGAAAGTCACTTTGAAGGTGACGAAGATACCGTTACCGTACACATTCGTAGACTAAGAAGAAAGATTGAACGGGATGCAGCCAGACCGGAATTAATTAAAACCGTTTGGGGAGTCGGCTATAAATTTGAAGCGGCCAAAGAATAACTAAAAAACAATGACCTGCACGAAGCATGTCATTGTTTTTTTAGTTATTCTTTAGTTAGTATCATCCTCAGTCATTGCTGGTTGCTCTTTGGCGCGGATGCCCTCACGAATCTTCGTACTGATGAGGGACATGATGCCTTGGAACTTTTCATGGGCCTCAAAGGAAGCTTTAACCACAGGGTTTTCAATGGCCTTAGCCTCTGTTTCCTGCATTTTTTGCTTGTCCTCTTCTGTTAATGGAAGACCGGCCAATTTCTTTTGTTGTATTTCCATTTGTAGCTTTTGTAAGCCCTCAACTAGGCTGCGGGCATTTTGGTCGTGCAGTAGGTTCGTTTCAGCTTGCTTCATATTGAGATATTCATCCGTTTCTGACAAGATCTTTCCTAATTCCACACACATATCGAGGGCTTCGTTGATTTTTGCCATGATATCTACCTCCTAATGTTAATTTCTTCACGGGTAAAGGAAATCCTCCCCAAAGGTAACTGAAACCTAGAATTGAAAAGCGAAGGCCTTGTCCAATATACTATCCAGCAATTCTCTGTTTCCTTCATTATATTGTTTCATTACTTTTATTTTTCGAGACCGTGCACCGGACCCTAAAATCGTATTTGCCAGATGTATCGGGTAGGGGAGCAGTGTACCCTCTTGGTCTACTAGGTCCTGGGAAAAATAATAGCAATCTAAGGTTCCGATCTGAGCGGCATAACCTGCTAATGTAGATTTTGCCAAATAAGAACCCATATCAGAAGTAACTTTATCACACCAAGGCAATTCGTAATCAATTATTTCCTGAGGGATAACCAGGTCATATTCTTCTTTAATCTTCTTGGCCAGTTGATGCAAACCGCGGTTACCTGTTTCAAAATCTTCTTTTGATAACAGGCCGTAAGAACGGCAAGTGAAGGGGCGCACCTCATATACCGAACACTGATTGCTTTCATTTAAAAAAGGACACTTTTGATTGCGATCGACTAATTCCAGATAAAAATATTCCGCAGACTTTTTTACAATGTTTTTCCATTCTGATTTTTGCTTGTCCCGAATATATCTATACAAATTTAAATATTCAATAAAGAAAGCAGGGGGACTACCCCAATTGCAGCATGTAGCACAGCCGATGCAGGACGTTTTAGGGAGTTTTTCATAGACTTCGGAGAGCTTAGTAAAAAAGTTGTTTTGGTCAGCTTTGCTAAGAGCAGAATATAATTCCACCTGTTGCAGCATAGATTCATCTCCTTAAATTTTTTTCCTGACTATGTACTAATTATAACAAATAACTGGCTGGCTGGCGATGCAGGAATAAAAAGAAGTTAATAAAAAGATTTTTGTAAAAAATTAAAGGATAATATATAATCACCTAGAATTATAGATCTAGAATTTATAGTTAAATAAAGCACAAGCAAAGGTCGCGTGAACGACAAGTTTACAGAGTAATTGCGAGAAAAAAGCATAAATATTAAACTTTTTAAAGAAATTTAGTGATATCTCTGCTTGTCAACTAAAAACGGTGGTGCTATAGTTAAATTAAGAAACCCCTTAAATCGTCAAATTAGTGTTATAAATTTCAATTATTAAGGTAATTCCTAAATGCGTTATATTTATTTAAAGAACGAAACAAGGAGGTGTCTGGAGGCATAACTGTGCTTGTGTGTGTTCGGATATTCACAAGGCCGAAGGGCTGCATAATTGAATGTCCGCTTGCTTTTGGCCAGTTAACAGTTTAAGAGTGCCCGAAGGGAAGTGAGGGAATTCAATGTCAGAAGCGATTGCAACGAAGAGGGCCGTGGTGAAATATGACTCGAAATTTACCAAAAAAGTCTATGGGATGGAAAATGGTAAATGGGTTAAGATGTGTATGCAATGTGGTATTTGCCCCACAACCTGCGCCCTCAAAGAAAAAATGGATCTTTCCCCAAGACGGATAATTCAGCTGATTCGGGCAGGTCATAAGGATGAAGTTCTTAAGGCCAATACGATGTGGTTATGTACTTCATGTTATACATGTGCCTGTCGTTGTCCCCGTGGAGTTCCCATGATGGATGTAATGCATGACTTGCGGCACCTAGCGGTGGAGAATGGTTATAGTCACGATTCCCAGGCTATGGCTGAAGTTTATGCCAAGGATGTTGCCAAGCGAGGACGCATTTGGGAAGGTGGACTCACACTAAACTATGGTTTAAAAATTGGTCTGGGCAGATTTATCAAGATGGCCTTAGATTTGCAAGATGTTGGTAAAAATATGATGCTTCATCGCCGGTTGACCCTTTTACCCCCAAAGGGTGTCAAAAACCCTGACAAACTCAGAGCAATATTAGAACGAGCTTCAGAAATTGCCCAAAGGGAGGGTGGCCACTAGTTATGAAGTACACATTTTACCCTGGCTGTGCCAGTGAGGGGACAGCCGTTAGTTACCATCACTCCGCTCTAGAAGTGGCAAAACTTCTGGGGTTGGAAATGAAAGAAATTGAAGATTGGAATTGTTGCGGCTCAACCGTGACATCCAGTGTCATTGGCCAATTTGCGGCCGATGTATTAGCTTCCAGAAATTTGGCCTTGGCTGAAAAAACAGGTCCAGAAGATGTTGTTACAACTTGTAGTTCCTGCTATGCTATATTGGGGAACGTAAATAAGAAGTTCAACAGTGAGCATTTTAAGGCAAATGCCAATGATGCCCTCAGTAAAGACAGTCTTAGTTATCACGGTGGGCTGAATGTGCGTATGCTGTTGGATGTAATGGTGTCTGAAGTGGGTTTAGAAAACATTGCCGCTAAAGTGGTCAAGCCCTTAAAGGGACTAAAAGTAGCTGGTTATGTGGGCTGCCAAACAGTAAGGGCCCTGAGGGAATTTGACAACTGGGAAAACCCTACCTTTTTAGATAACATAATTGACACCTTGGGCGCAGAACCTGTTAATTTTTCTCACAAACTCAAATGCTGCACAGGTGCAATGGCTTTAAGTTCTCCTGAGGTAACGATATCTGCACTATATCCCATCTTAAAAAGTGCCCATGATGCAGGAGCTGACCTAATTGTAACCCCTTGTCCCCTGTGTCAAATGAACCTAGACGCCTATCAGATTAAAGTCAATAAAGTATATGGCACGAACTATAACCTACCGGTATTATTCTTTACCCAGCTCATGGCTTTGGCTTTTGGTTTAGATAAAAAGAAAGCTGCTCTGGAATATTGCATTGTATCACCGGACAAGGCACTCCAAAGCCTTGGGGCATAATGTAGAAAAAAGTAGAAAAAGATAATTATTTTTTGCACAAAATCTTATAAAATTTATGAAAGTTAGCAGGAATATCAAAATATAGATAGAATAAGAGAAAGTAAAGAAAATCACAAACAAGACAAAAAAGTACCTTCCGGTACCCACTTTAGATAGATAGGGGTGGGGATGTTGTGAATGCAGTGGGGTATTCAAATAAAAAGTTGCGTTTTTCGACAGAGCAAATCCTTTGCCGTTCAGAAAATGTGACTCGACTTAATCTTAACCAACTTAGCAATAAGCAATCCTGGCAGGTTAGTTGATTGAAAAATTGGTTAGATAGCCCCTTGCAGAAAAAACATCAGCCAAGTGGTGCATCTCCATAAGTGTTTGGATTCACAAAATAAGGACTAAGTCCAAATTGTTACATTAAATAAGGGAGGCGTTATTAATGGCATTAGTTCAACCCCATGGTGGCAAACTGACCCCGGTTTTAGTACCTAGGGAACAGCGTGCTGAAATGCAAGCAAAAGCTGAAAAACTGCCCGTAATCCGCATGAGTTCTCGGGAATCCTCCGATTGCTTGATGCTCGGCATGGGTGCATTCTCTCCTCTGACTGGCTTTATGAAGCAAGCCGACTACGAAGGTGTTGTAGATAATATGCACCTAGCCAACGGTTTAGCTTGGCCTCTGCCTGTAACCTTGGCAGTTACCAAGGAACAAGCTGCTAACATTGAAATTGGCAGTGAGCAAGCTCTGGTTGACGATGAGACTGGCATTTATGTTGGTATTATTACCGTAGCTGAAAAATACGAGTATGACAAAGTTAAAGAATGCAAAGCTTCTTTCTTTACCGATGATGCTGAGCACCCTGGCGTTCAGAAAGTAATGGAGCAAGGCGAAGTTTACATCGGTGGCGACATCGTAACCTTCTCCGAAATGGGCTATGCTACCAAGTATGCTGGCTACTATGCTCACCCAGCAGAAACCCGTGCCCTGTTTGAATCCAAAGGCTGGAATACGGTTTGCGCATTCCAAACCCGTAACCCCTTGCACCGCTCCCACGAGTTCCTGTGCAAAATCGGTAACGAAGTTTGTGACGGCCTGTTCCTACACCCCATCGTTGGTAAACTAAAGAAGGGTGACATTCCCGCCGAAGTACGTTTCGAAGCTTACAAAGCCCACATGAAATATTACTTTAACGAAAAGACCATCGAAATGCGTGTATATCCCATGGAAATGCGCTATGCTGGTCCTAAAGAAGCTATCCTGCACGCTATCTTCCGTCAAAACTTTGGCTGCAGCCACATCCTCGTTGGTCGTGACCACGCTGGTGTAGGCAGCTACTACACTGCATACCAAGCTCAGGAAATCTTTGATGCCTTCAAGCCCGGCGAACTTCTTTGCCAGCCCATCAAAGTAACCTCTGCTTACTACTGCACCAAGTGCCAAGGCATGGCAACAGAAAAGTCTTGCCCACACGGCCCAGAAGATCGCATTGCTATCAGTGGCACCAAAGTTCGCGAAATGTTTGGCCGCGGCGAACTGCCACCGCTGGAGTTTGGACGTAAAGAAGTACTTGAAATCCTCACTAAGTACTATCAAAGTTTAGATAACAACTAAGCCTAACTTAAAATTCCCTGCTGATAGTAGAATGTAAATAAAACGAGTCAACCTCGATTTCTCACATATTCTACAACATTCGACATTTCGTAGCTGTCGGTAGAACGACAAACCTTGTCTTAATACAAAAAATACTAAATAAATTGATATGGTGGTTGTTCATATGCGAACACCACTATATCATAAGAAAATTTTTAGTCTTAAGATGGGTTCTGTTTGCAAACCCTTCGGAGTTTCCGAAAAACGAAAGTGTCGTGGTAGTGAGGGAGTATTATATTAGACAAGGTGTGTTTTAATTAGCAATTAAAGACGTAAAGTCTTTAAATTTAAGCAATAGGGAGGTAAAAAAATGCCTAGCTTTGTAATTGCTGAAAAGTGCGATGGTTGCAAAGGTCAAGACAAAACCGCTTGCATGTACATCTGCCCCAACGATCTGATGGTTCTGGACAAAGAAAAAATGAAAGCCACCAACCGTGACGTATCCCAATGCTGGGAATGCTACTGCTGCGTTAAGATTTGCCCTCAACAGGCTATTGACGTTCGTGGTTACGCTGACTTCGTTCCCATGGGTGCCAGCTGTGTGCCCCTCAGAAGCTCCGACAGCATTATGTGGACCGTTAAGTTCCGTAATGGCATGCTGAAGCGCTTTAAGTTCCCCATCCGTACCACTGAAGAAGGTTCCGCTGTTCCTGACGGTGGCTATACTCTAGACCAAGAAGATTTAAACAACCAGTTGCTCTTCACCGAGCCCTATTCCACCGGTACTGCTGAACTTCCTGGCCTGAAGAAGTAATTGAGATAATTAACTATCGGAGGAGGTTAAAAATAATGCCGAACTTTGAAACTGTAGTAGTTAATACCGACATTCTTATTCTTGGTGGCGGTATGGCAGCCTGCGGCGCAGCCGTTGAAGCAGCTTACTGGGCTAAGAAACAAGGCGACATAAAAATTACTTTGGTTGATAAAGCTGCCATGGACCGTTCTGGTGCTGTTGCCATGGGTCTGTCCGCTATTAACCAATATCTAGGTGTAGCTAAAGGCGAAAACACCGTTGAGGACTATGTAAAATACGTTAAGAACGACTTAATGGGTATTGCCCGTGATGACCAAGTCGCTGACATCGCCCGTCACGTTGACTCTTCCGTTCACCTGTTTGAAAAATGGGGTCTTCCCATTTGGACCAACGACGAAGGCAACTACGTTCGCGGTGGCCGCTGGCAGATCATGTTAAACGGTGAATCCTACAAGATTATCGTTGCGGAAGCTGCTAAGACTGCCATTGGCACAGACAACATTTATGAGCGTGTATACATCTGTGAGCCCATCATGGATGGCGACAGAATCGCTGGTGCTATTGGTTTCAGCACCCGTGAAGACAAGATATATGTATTCAAGGCTAAAGCCGTTCTAGCTTCCATGGGTGGCGCAGTAGGCGTATTTAAGCCTCGTTCCACTGGTGAAGGTTTAGGCCGTTCCTGGTATCCTCCTTTCAGCTCTGGTTCCTCTGCATATTTCACAATGGCTGCTGGTGCTGAAATGACCTGTCAAGAAGTTCGTTTCATTCCTGTACGCTTTAAAGATGCTTACGGCCCTGTAGGCGCTTGGTTCCTGCTCTTCAAATCCCGTGCTGTTAACGGTTTCGGCGAAGAGTATATGGTTACCCGTCGCTCTGAATTAGACAACTGGGGTCCCTATGGCAAAGTTAAGCCGATCCCTGCTAACCTGCGTAACTATCTTGGTATGCTGGATGTAAGCGATGGCAAAGGCCCCTTGTTCATGGAGACCGACGAAGCGATTGCTAACTTAGCTAAGAAATACGAAGACGATCCCAAAGCCTTCAAGAAGAAAATGAAAGAACTTGAAAGCGAAGCTTGGGAAGACTTCCTAGATATGACCATTGCTCAGGCTCTGTTATGGGCTGCTTCCAACATCGCTCCCGAAGAAAAGCACTCTGAAATCGCTGCTGCTGAACCTTACTTCATCGGTTCTCACTCCGGTGCTTCCGGTGCTTGGGTTTCCGGTCCTGCCGACATCGCTCCTGCTGAATATCAGTGGGGTTACACCAACATGACCACCGTTAAGGGTCTGTTTGCTGCCGGCGACGCTTCCGGTGCTTCCAGCCACAAGTTCTCCTCCGGCTCCCACGCTGAAGGACGTATTGCTGGTAAGGCCATGGTTCGTTTCGTAGTAGAAAACAACCAAGAGCCCAACCTTGACGATGCCAAAGTTGAAGAATTAAAAGCTAAGATTCTGAAGCCTCTGGCTACTTTTGAACAGTTCAGTGGTTTCTCCACCGATCCTGATGTTAACCCCAACTACATCCTGCCCAAGATGTACATGTTCCGTCTTCAGAAGATGATGGACGAGTATGCTGGCGGTGTTGTTGCTAACTTTACCACCTCCAAGACTCTGTTGGGCGTTGGTCTTGAGTTATTAGGAATGCTGAAAGAAGACGGCGAAAAGCTTGCTGCACGTGACCTACACGAGTTAATGAGATGTTGGGAAAACATTCATAGGACTCTACAGGCTGAGTCCCACATTCGTACTCTGCTGTTCCGTGAAGAAACTCGTTTCCCCGGCTACTACATGCGTGCTGATCTACCCAAGTTGGATCCCGAGTGGGAAGTATTCTGTAACTGCAAATACGATGCAGCCAACAATGCTTGGGAAATGATTAAACGCCCCATCATCCGTCTGGTTGACTAATTAAGTACCTTATAGTTAAATAGATAGCTGAATAGTTATCGGCCCGTGGCCCTGCGGCCACGGGCTATTAAAAAAAGATGGCCTGGGTGCAAAACGCTTATTGGGCCCTTTACTCCAGGTGGCCAAGAGGGTGCCTGGCTTTTTTGCTTTTATATTTTTAGTTATAAAACAGTGGCTTCCGCCTGGCTAATATCAGATAATACCTAATATTAGCCAGGCGGGAGCTGGAAGTTCCCAATACCTGGCATGGCCTTATTTTTACGATTTTTATCACCTATCCAAGCATTGTTAACAACTGGACTAGGGAGTGAGAAAATGGCAAATAAAAGCATATTAGTTGTAGGTGGCGGTATAAGTGGTATTACCGCTGCTGTGGAAGCTGCCGAAGTGGGTTATGAAGTATTCTTAGTTGAAAAGAATTCTTACTTAGGCGGTAAAGTATCTCAAATTAACGAATATTTCCCCAAATTATGCCCGCCAAACTGCGGCTTGGAAATTAATTTTCAAAGAATTAAAAAGAATCCCAAGATTCATGTTATTACATTAGCAGAGGTTGAAAATATTGCTGGTCAAGAGGGTAATTTTGATGTCACAGTCAAGATGAATCCCCGTTATGTGACCGAGGGTTGTACAGGCTGTGGTAAATGCGCGGAAGTATGCCCGGTTGAAAGTGCCAATGCCTTTAACTTTGGTCTTGATAAAACCAAAGCAATTTTCCTGCCCCAACCCTTTGCTTTTCCAATGAAATATATCATTGATAACACTGCCTGCACCGGAGCCTCTTGTGGTAAGTGTGTTGAAGTATGTGAAGTGAAGGCTGTAGACCTAAACATGCCCGCTAAGACGATGAACCTGAATGTAGGAGCTGTTATTTGGGCCACTGGCTGGGATTCCTATCCAGTGGAAAAACTAGCGAACTATGGCAGTGGTACTGTTGCCAATGCGGTTTCCAATATTACATTGGAAAGACTAGCTTCCTATACAGGACCTACCCAGGGTAAAATTGTTCGCCCATCAGATGGAGCTGAGCCGAAAAACATTGCCTTTGTACAGTGTGCCGGTTCCCGTGATGAAAATCACCAGCAAGCTTGCTCCTCCGTTTGCTGTATGGCAACCCTGAAGCAAATCGATTATGTCAAGAGACAATATCCGGATGCCAAGGTTACCATTTATTACATGGATATCCGGGCCATGGGTAAGCACGAAGACTTCTTTAATAAGATTAAAGAATATGATATTACCATGATTAAGGGCAAGCCTTCCGAAATAACCGAGGATGAGGCTAAAAATGTTATCGTTTTTGCTGAGGATCAAAGTATTCAGGAAGTTACCGAACTGAAGTATGACATGGTAGTATTGGCCACTGGTATGGCACCTACTACCGCTGCTGCTAAGTTGCCAGCGGAAGTAGCTTATGATGTAGACGGTTTTGTTCAGAGTGGTTCCGTACCCGGTATTTATGCTGCGGGCTGTGTTGCCAAACCCGGTGATGTTGCTTCTTCCGTGCAAAGTGCTACCGCTGCTGTTCTAAAAGCCATCCAATCTACGGTAAGGGGGTAAGACAATGGCTAAAAAACTAGGGTTTTTCATGTGTACTGGTTGCGGCATTGGCGAAGCCCTCGACACAGCGGCTTTAACCAAAGTGGCAGCTAAGGAATATAAAGTTCCTGCTTGCAAAGAACATGGCTACCTCTGCTCTGCGGAAGGTGTAGATTTAATCAAGGCTGAAATTGAAGCGCAGGCTATGGATGGTGTGATCATTGCAGCCTGTTCCAACCGTATAAACGGTGATGTGTTTAATTTCCCCGGTGTTTATCTGGAGAGAGTAAACCTGCGTGAACAAGTTATTTGGAGTCATGAGGCCGATGACGAAGATACCCAAATGCTGGCTGAAGACCAGATTCGTATGGGCTGTGAAAAAACAAAAGCCTCAGAAGTACCTGCTCCCTATATTGGCGAAAACCTTTCCAAGACCGTTTTGGTTGTTGGGGGCGGCTTAGCTGGTATGACAGCAGCTTTAGAAGCTGGTAAAGCTGGCTATTCCGTAGTTCTGGTAGAAAAAGAAGCTGCTCTGGGCGGTTGGTTAAACAAAGTTTACAAAACCACTCCGATGGCTGCTCCCTTTACCGCGCCAGAGGATCCCAATGTTGCCGGCCGTGTGGCTGAGATCGAAGGGAATTCCAACATTAAGGTTTATACCGGTGCTGTAATTGATAAAATTGCCGGTGGCCCCGGTATGTTTGATGCGGAAATTAATCAGGGTGGCAACATCGCTGCTGAAAGAGTTGGAGCGATTGTGCTGGCCACTGGTGCCAAGCCAAACGTTGAAAACCTGGATTATCTGGGTTATGGCAAATACCCCAACGTTATTACCCAGGCTGACTTCGAAGAAATGGCTAAGTCCGGTAATATTGATGCACAAAAAGTTGTTTTCATCCAATGCGCTGGCTCCAGAGATGCTGAGCGTTTGCCCTATTGCTCCGCGGCCTGCTGCGTTGAAACCCTGAAGCAAACCTTAATACTCAAGGAACTGGCTCCTGAAGCTATGACCTATGTATTCTATAAGGATGTTCGTAGTTCTGGTCAATATGAGCATTTCTATAAGGCAGCCCAAGAAAGCGGCGCCGTATTTATCAAAGGCGAAATTAAAGAGGTTAGCGAAGCCGATGGTAAGTTAGTGGTGGAAGCGGAAGACATGCTGCTGGGCGGCGATGCTATGGTTGATGAGGTGGACTATATTGTACTGGCCAACGGTATGATTCCTTCCACTAAAGCCGCCGAAGATGCTGCTGCTGATCAGGAAATTGCAGAAAATATCCTTAATCTACAGTACAGACAGGGTCCCGAACTGCCCAATTTGAAATATGGTTTCCCAGATTCCCACTTTATTTGTTTCCCCTATGAAACCCGCCGTACGGGTATCTATGCCTGCGGTAGTGTTAGGGCACCTATGGATATGGCTAAAGCAGTTAGTGACGCCGCCGGTGCTGCCCTAAAAGCCATCCAATGTGTAGAAGTTACTGCCGGTGGAGCAGCTGTTCATCCAAGGAGCGGCGATCTATCCTATCCCGAATTCGCTTTACAGCGCTGCACCCAGTGCAAGAGATGTACAGAAGAGTGTCCCTTTGGTGCAATTAACGAGGATGAAAAGGGTAACCCACTGCCTAACCCCACCCGCTGCAGAAGATGCGGTACCTGTATGGGAGCTTGCCCAGAGCGGATTATCTCCTTTAAAAACTACTCTGTGGGCATGATTGGCAACATGGTTAAAGCAGTAGAAGTGCCTGAAGAGGATGAAGAAAAGCCAAGAATTCTTATCCTGGCCTGCGAAAACGATGCGATGCCTGCCCTGGATATGGCTGGTATCAACCGTCTGAAGTACAATTCCTGGGTGCGTATTATTCCTGTAAGATGCCTTGGATCTTTGAACCTGGTATGGATTGCAGACTCCATGTCCAAGGGCTTTGACGGTGTCATGCTGTTAGGCTGCAAACATGGCGATGACTATCAGTGCCACTTCATGAAGGGCTCTGAGTTGGCTGAAATACGTCTATCCAAAGTTTCTGAAACCTTGGATCGCCTTGGCTTAGAATCAGACCGTGTTCGCATGGTACAAATCAATATCATGGATTATGCTGAGTTGCCCAAGATCATCGATAAGTTTGCCGAAGACTTAGATGTATTTGGCCCCAACCCCATGAAAGGTTTCTAAATAAAAATAAACCCCGCATACAGCGGGGTTTATTTTTATCAGCAAGTTTAATATTTTAAGATAATGGTATAAGACTTTCATGCCATTAACGGTACTATCAAAGAATGAAAATTTAAGGTCATCCTGAGCAGTGAAGGATCACGCGTGTATCCTTCCATTGATAGAAGTTCCTCTACTAGCCCAGGATGACAGTTCGTTCGATTAACAGGCATAGAAAAGCGAAGGCTCGGGATAAAGTCCCTTGTGCCTGAAGGCACAAGGGACTTTATAAAATATTTGTTAGAACTAGTTCTGATTAGTAGCGTCAGGTTCTTCACGACCAACGGCAAAGAATTTTTTCATTATTTCTACCACCATTTTACTAGTTTCAATTTCATCGTGTACATTGCAATGATCCATTTTTGCTTGGGCCCAGTCAACAAAATCATTCATTTTCATATTTGCCATATTAATCCCTCCACGGTTATTATAGTTTTGAAAATTCAGAATCGTGACACACTAAGGGGGTTGGATTGCGAGGTAACCCTGTTAGGAACATCAGAGTGACAACTTTTCATTAATGTTCGAAAAAAGGGGCAGCACCTCCTAAAAAAATTTAATAAAATTCCGTGCAGCCTATTGCTAATGCGTCCCCTAAGTGCTACAATAACCGTAAGGTAGTGACAACTTTATAGTTGTCGTAGTGATTACTGTAGTGGATGAATATTCATCAAAAATCCAGGGCACATAGCCTTGGCTATCTTTGTTTCTGCTTGGAATTTGAGTTGATACTAGCATAAATAAACAATCAAAACAAGATACATATTTAAAAACTCCCCTTAATTTTTTACTATAAGGGGAGTTTTCTGCATGTTGAAAAATATAACATTTTTTGTAGTGCTGCGTATATTCATCTTGAGCTAGAAAAAAGAAGGATTTTGAGTTCTAATTGTGATTTCAAAAGGGCATATCATCCTATTATATACCTTCATTAAAGATGATGAGATGATGGTATCTGATAATAATTCAAATAAAGAGATCGATTTTTATAGCTCCTTTCCTACGGATAGAGCAGTTGTAATATAATAGAAAACCAATATAATTTCTGCTTGACATAATTAAGATTTGTGTGTTCGCCGGGAAAACGGTTCTAAACCCGGTCAATCTATGGGTAAATCATTTATATTTGGTGTTAATGTATTGCCTGAGACAGTACAGTTGGTCATAGGAAAAAGCTCACGAGGTAGTTCATAGCCAAAGATTCATTGATTGCTACCATGCCATTTTCAAAGCCAATCTTTTCGTCTTTAACGCCCAGGATAATTACAAGACAATACGATTTAGATTATGAACGTAAGGTTTGTTTTTAATAGACCGAATTAACCTTTCATCTGCCGTCCAAAATTCGCATACTTCGTTGGATTGTCTAGAGGTAATTTCTGCTACAGCTAGGTATGCAGCATCATATAAAGAGGGTAGTTTTTCTTTAAAACCACTTTTCAGAACATTTTAGCAACTCCCATTCTATATTTTTTCAAACAAGATTATTAAACATAGAGGGGATAGACGATTGCATAGGTGTAAAACAGAAGAATAGGTAAAAAAATGCATTTATCCAGAGGAATTTTATGCTAAAGGTAGAATAATTTACTCAGCATACAAGTGGAGGTACATGATGCGTCGGTTATCATTAGAATCAGTAAAACCTGGTATGAAGGTAGGGCGACCAATTCGCAACACTAACGGACAAATCCTCTTAAATGTTGGTACAATACTTAGCGAAAAGTATATTGCACGTCTGAAGTTATTAGGTTTGCATTCGATATACATTGATGATGGACTAATACCTGACGTTCAAGTGGATGATGTTATACCGGAAGAGACTAGGGTAAAGGCTATACAACAGGTAAAGAAATTACTGCAGTCGCATTCTGACTCAATGGGTGGGGGCATTTCAGGGACAGATAAAATCTACCCTACGATTAACGATATAATTGATCAGTTACTGGATAATACCAAACTAATG
Source organism: Desulfotomaculum sp. 1211_IL3151 (assembly GCF_036763075.1). Lineage (NCBI taxonomy): Bacteria > Bacillati > Bacillota > Clostridia > Eubacteriales > Desulfotomaculaceae > Desulfotomaculum > Desulfotomaculum sp. 1211_IL3151. Next base: position 29,840 of record NZ_JBAIYV010000032.1, read on the forward strand.
GTGGAACTTATTGACATACGGACAATGGATGATTATGTATTCGCTCATTCAGTAAATGTGTGCGTATTGGCATTGATGACTGGTATTACCCTTGGCTTTGAACGACCCAAATTATTTCACCTGGGAATGGGAGCTTTATTACATGATATTGGCAAAATACAAGTACCTAAAAGTATCTTAGATAAGCCCGGTCGCTTAACGGAAGAGGAATATGCAGAAGTAAAAAAACATCCTCAGTATGGTTTAAACATTTTAAGCAAAAATCCTCATGTCAGCAGCCTCTCCCGTCTTGTTGTCTACCAGCACCATGAAAGATACAATGGGGAAGGATATCCCCGACAACTAAAGGATTCAGAGATTCATCAATTTGCACAAATCACGGGTATGGTGGATATGTATGATGCTTTAACAGCAAATAGGGTTTACAGGAGAGGGTTCCCTCCCCACGAAGCCTATGAGATGATTGCTGGTTCAGGCAATTACTTATTTAATTTTGAAATAATCGAACCCTTTCTATCGAATGTTGCAGCTTACCCTGCAGGGTCCATTGTGGAACTAAGTACGGGTGAAATAGCAGTGGTGGTCAGTACGAAGAAGGGTTTTTCCTTATACCCCAAAGTAAGGATGTTAGTGGATAAGGAAGGAAATGCCGTACAAGAGCTAGTGGAACTAGACTTGCTTGGTTGTCGCAACGTTGTTATTTGTCGCGTGATTAACGATTTTGATTTTTCCCGGGTAGGACAGGGGATAAAATACAAAAGCCTATAAGATCCTGGCCTGGTCAGGATTTTATAATTTTAATGAACAGCTAGGGAATTCGCAAATTATTAACCAAATTAGTCAATACTAAAAGGGGAGGATGAGTTATGCATAGGTGGAGAAATATAGCTGTATTTACTTTAATGATTGCATTTTTATCAGGCATTATGTTTGCTGCTGGTTGCACCCTAATAAAGGATATCACCCCGAAGGAAAATATTAGTCAACAACAGGATGGAGTAGCCGATGCCAGCTTACCTGGGGTAGGTCCTGACACCATAGCAAATATTGTCGACAGGGTAAGCCCCGCGGTGGTTAAAATTACGACGGTGGTCGAGGTAGGCTACAATAATCCCTTTCATAATGACCCGCTTTTTCGCCAGTTTTTTGGTATAAATCCGCAACCCCAGTACCAGAGCGGTTTGGGTTCAGGGTTTATTATTTCGAAGGACGGCTATATTCTGACAAATGAACATGTTGTTGATGCAGCACAAAAGATAAGTGTTCTTGTGAAAGGACATCAAAAGCCCTTTGAGGCCAAGCTGGTTGGGGCTGATCCGTCAATGGATTTAGCTGTATTAAAAATAGAAGGGAAGGAATTTCCCACTTTACCCATGGGAGATTCAAACAAAATCCGGGTGGGTAATTGGGTTATTGCCATTGGCAGTCCCTTTGGTTTAGAAGATACAGTCACCATCGGAGTAATTAGTGCTAAGGAACGCCCACTGGAAATAGATAATCGAGCTTTTGAACATCTATTGCAAACGGACGCATCGATTAATCCCGGCAACAGTGGAGGTCCCCTTCTTAATTTAAATGGCGAGGTTATTGGTATTAATACCGCCATCAACGCCCAGGCCCAGGGTATTGGCTTTGCAATACCCACCAGCACGGTAAAAGAGATTCTTGATGAATTGATTGAACAGGGTAAAGTCCAAAGACCATGGCTAGGTATACAAATCCAGCAAGTTACCCCGGATATCGCCAATTTTCTGGGTTATGAGGGATCGACCGGAGCCGTTATTTATGGTGTGGTAGCAGGCGGGCCAGCGGCTAAAGCAGGTATCAAAGAGGGTGACATTGTTTTAGTCATAGATGGCACGAAGATAGAAAACCCGGATACCTTAATTAAAACAGTGCAGAAGAAAAAAATAGGTTCTAAATTAGAAGTGGAAGTGTTCCGCAAGGGCAAAACCCTAACCATAAATGTTGAGGCAGCCGAAAGGCCAGCAAATGTTAGGTAATGGCCATTGGCCTTCAGCCTTCAGTTTACGAAGTATTTAGTTAGTGGTAGCTTAAAACACTACAGTTGAATTGGCTGTAGTGTTTTTTTATTATGCCACCTATGATAGGGATACAGTGCCTAATCCCCTCAATTATAAAGACAATAAAAAGGCTATAGTTCAAAGCAATGGACAGATTTTCCCCCAAAACTGATGGCTGATGGCTGTTTTGGGATAAACTATGTGGCGGAGGTGTGAAATGGAATTTGATTTTGCTTACGGGCGTAATACAATACCCGTTTCTATTGACACTAAGAATATTGCTGCCATAGTAACACCAAAATTGCCCGGGTCCATTAACCAAGCGGTAGAGTTAGCCAGAGCCCTGGGTAAGCCCATTAATAGTCCGCCGCTAAGGGAGATTATTAAAAATAAAAGGCCAGCGTCCATTGTTGTTCTTGTAACAGATATTTCCAGGCCGGTTCCTTATCAAGAACTTCTGGTGGCCCTTATGGAAGAAATGCAGATTAAATCAGACGGCAAAGAGCAAATTAAATTTGTCATTGCTACCGGTGCCCACAGACCCAACACAAAGCAAGAGATCGAAGAAGTTTTCGGTCCGTTAGCCCAAAGTTATACTTTCATTAACCATGACTGCGATAAAGATCTAGTGAGTGTGGGGAAATTGGATGATGGTACGGAGTTGTGGATCAACAAAGAGGTGGCAGAGGCTGAGTTCGTTATTGTTACAAGCTGTATTATGCCGCATAACCTAGCTGGTTTTTCAGGTGGGCCTAAGATGATTTTGCCGGGTGTGGCTGGGAGATCCACCATTACAGCAAACCACAGCATGATGACCAGACCCAGGGTGGGACCGGGGAACATTCAGAACAACCCCATATCCAACCAAATACTGGCTGCTGCAAGGTTGCTGGGTGTGGACTTTAGCCTACATGTGGTATTGAATGATCAAAATAGGATTATCAAGTGCTTTGCCGGTGAACTGGAAAAAGCATGGCAAAAAGGCTGTCAGTACTGTGGTACTATCTACCGTTTGCCGTTCCCTGAACCAGCGGAGGTGGTAATAGCCGGGGCTGGGGGTTATCCCAGGGATTTAAACCTTTACCAAGCCGTAAAGGCACTGATAAATGGTGCTAGATTGCTAAAGCCCGGGGGAACGCTGGTTTTGATCGGGGAGTGCAGGGAGGGCATGGGTGAGCCATTATTTAAAGAATGGCTCATGAGGGGAAATCGTCCGGAAGAAATGGTTTCAAATTTTGAACGGCATGAATTCATTCTGGGGGGGCATAAAGCCTATGTACTATGTCAGGAGCTAAAAAATAAAGAAGTCATGATCATCTCTGAATTTGCCAAAATGAAAAATCCCGTGCCCTTCCTTAAAAATGCCTTGGATTGGTCGACGGCTGAAAAAATGGTCATTCAAAAACATGGGCCTGATTATCAAGCCCTGCTGATGCCCCTGGCCGGCTTGGTTTTTCCGTTGCATTAGTTGTTCGCTAAGGCTAGGCTACAAATATCGTCTAAGAAGCTCCTGCTTAGAAATGACTACCTTTTTTGGTACTAGTTTGCTCCACTGACGGCGCAGGTGGGATAATCCACCTGGATGCAGTAAAAAGAGCAGCCAACGCTGGTACCAAGCTACCATAAAACGAATAAAGGGGGAGAGGTCGCAGACCGTAAATCCCAATTGTGAGGTTCCTCTATGAATCATAGTAATACCAATCAGGGCCTTCGTTCCCTGACAGGCTGGGTCCTGGGAAATAGCCCGGGCCAGCAGTGGCAGGGAGCGACGGGTCTCCCTTAAGAGGGCCATGGCCGTTGCCTCGAGGGAACGGCCAGTTGTTGTAAGTTTTTGTAGAAAATCATTATTGAGATGAAGTTCGATTACCCTGTCCCCCGGGGTCAATAGAGTACCATCCGGTAGCTGCATTACTTTTCCTCGGTAATTTCTTACAGCAAGACGAAATAAAACATGCTCATCATTGCCCGCCGATTTCAGGCCAGCCATGCGAGCAAAGCACATCTCCCAAACCTGCCATAGTCTGCGCAGGTTTTTCTTCACCAAACCAGGGCCTTGGTAACGCATAAAATCCTCCATATTAATTGGTTCAAGCGTCCTTTCCCTAAGCTCTTGTAAAATCATCGGCAGGGCTTGCACCATTCGGGCAGGGCCCTCGGGCGCAGCACCAAACCCTGCGCTATGATCATGAAAGACAATGATGGAGCCAGGCTTAACCTTATTTGCTACCATTCTATGAATGCTTTCGGGTGAAGCCTTAGAATCCCAATCCCAGGTCATAAAGCTCCAAAGTATGGTCTTATCTTTTGTAAAAAGGATATAAAGGTATGTTGCAAGGTTAAAGACACCCCAGGAGGGACGAAAAAACTGTGGCCTTTTATTCGTGATGGACTGGATCGATCTGCGTCCCAGGGATATTTCCCGAATGGCAGCAAGGGGTCCCTGAAACCAAGCAAAACGGTGTCTATAGCCATGAGTACCCAGGCTATGCCCTGCCGCGGTAATGCGCTGAATTAATTCTGGGTGATTTTCGGCATACTTACCCACCAGAAAAAAAGTTGCCTTTACATTATAATGGGCAAGTATATCCAATACCTGGGCAGTGTAGTAAGCATCTGGCCCATCGTCGAAGGTTAGGGCCACTTTATCCCGGTGTTTGCTTCCCCGGTCATAGGTTCCTAACCTAAGAATTCTACCTAAAAAGGTTGGTAACAACATATAGAAAAAAATTATTATGTTCACAAGTTCAAAAACGTTAAAGGGCATTTTTTATCACTCCTGTTTTGTTAGTATATCATCCAGGGGATAGAATACATAAAACAACCCCATGCAGGCAAGGACAAAGGCACTGAGATAAATGGTTCCTGCCGGGTAAAGCAGAGAGGCAATGGCCCCGCCCAGTGAGGGACCCACCGCAATGCCTAGCCCCTCCATGGTTGTAAAAATACCCCAGCCAGTTGCCTGTTGCTCAGCGGGAATTGCCTTGGCCAAGAGGGAATTCCAGGCTGGAAGAATGATGGCGTAGGAAAACCCAACCAGAACAACTAATAACACAATGGTTTTTAGATGATAGATGCTGGGAAAAAGCAGCAATAAAATAGCAGTGCTAAGAAAACCCAGGGATAAAAGTTTGCGTAGTGAAAAACGATCTACCAATCTGCCCATGGGGATCAGAAAGAGAACGGCTGTTGCACCACCGGCTGTTAACAGTAAACCGTACTGTTGGGAGGTTAGTCCCAATGTCTGGGTGGCGTAGAGGGGTAATATGGGCAGCAGCAGGCTGGCTGCCAAGGTCTGTAAAAACATACCCGGTAATAATACATGAAGCACCATCGGATTTGAAGCTAGCTTTTTTACTTGACCCAGAATAGTAAAATTAATACGGGTGGTTTTGATGGCAAAGGGGATGGTTAAACCAATTATCAAGCTAAGACCCCATAAAATAATGCAAATAATAAAGGTGTCCTGGTAGCCTAGGGGTAGGATAAAATTAACTCCCACAGGTCCGATACCCATGCCCAGGAGCCAGGCAGAAAAAACAAGCCCCATTCTGGTAGCCCGATCGGAGCAACCGGTTGGGGCAACATTGCTGATAACAGCAAGCCAGACAGGAGTAAAGCCGAGGCCAAACATACCCGATAGCAATAAAGCAGGCCATAAGGATTTAGCATAGTACAGCCCCAATAAAGAAAGAAAGCTAATCAACAGGCCCAGCAGCAAGACAGGCCGCCCCCGTTTATCCAATAGGGAACCGGCCAAGGATTTGAGTAGAGTTTCCGTAAGATAGTGTCCGGATACCACAAGACCGGCAGCAAAAACGGAAAAGCCAAGGAAGTTAACAGAATACAATGGCCAAAAGGTCAGGAAAAATGCACTTCTGGCTAATTCCGTGATAAATAGCAAAGTAACAAAGGCGTAATCCCTGGGCGTTAAGTTTAGTGAACTAAGCAAAATTGTATCTCCCCGTAATAAACATCAGCTGGACTGGCAATGGGCCATAGGCCTTTTTTGTGTAAACTCTTGGATTTAGCTTATTACCATTAGCTGATTGGTTTTTCATATTATCATGAACTAACATTTACAACCGCATATGACGGCGCGCCTTGAGCCATAGGCCCGAAAAGAAGACATGCACAAAAAGCTCAAGGCCCACGGCTCATGGCCCATGGCCAAAAAGCTAAAAGACCACAGTAGCCATCACAACCCCAATTATCGCCCCGGCTAAAACTTCCGCAGGGGTATGGCCAATTAATTCCTTCAGTGCCTTAAGGTTTTGTTTTCCATCCTGACGTCCCATTTCTTCAAGCATCTGGTTTAAAATTTTGGCATGAATTCCTGCTGCCCGCCTGACACCCATGGCATCGTACATTACAATGAGAGCAAAAATAGCAGTGATGGTAAAGAGAGATGAAGACCAACCGTATTGCAGCCCGGAAGCGGTAGCCAGTGCTGTTACCATGGCCGAGTGGGAACTGGGCATACCACCGGCCTCAAAGAATCTTTGCCAGCCCCATTTTTTACTTTGGATGTTTGCCAGGATTCCTTTAGTTGATTGGGCAATCAAAAAGGCAGATAAAGGAGCAAAGAGAATTTTATTTAGCCAAAGCCAGTAATAGATTTCTGACAATAGTTTCACCTCAAAACATACTTTACAGACAAATATACATGATATATTCTCTAATGGATTTTGTAAATCCTTGCTTCGTTGTGAATAATAGCACTGGTTAAGAAAAGTTTAATAATTACAGGTGCCAATTGACAAAAATGGTAACATTATAGGGGTTCATCAAAGATTTACTTCCTGTTAAGATTTTAGATAGGGCCTGGGGCCCAATAAAAATTTGGCAGGAGGAATTATGACAAAAAGAAAGTTGACAACCTATGGTTTACTATTTCTGTACCTGTTATCCTTTAATTTTATATTTTTCTCAACTTCGGTCGAGGCAGCACAGACAAAGCCAGTGGTAATGGGGTATTACTCCAAGGATTGGTATACAGATAAAGATTCATATCATTCCCTGGCCAAATATGCTAACTATATGGATTACATAGCAACATTTACCGCTCGCATTGACAGCAATGCTAATTTAATTACAGATTTCATGCCCTCAGAGGGTATTGCTGAGGCCAAGGAAAAAAAGGTAAAGCCTTTACTTGTCGTACATAATATGTATAACGGTGGGATTGACTCGGGTTCCGCAGCAGCGGTCTTGGGCGACCCCAATAAACGATGGAAATTAGCCAATAATATTACCTCGTTGATTAAAAAACATGGTTATGCCGGGGTAAATATAGACCTGGAAGCTGTTCCCCCCCGGAACAGAGATGATTATAGTAAATTTCTTTGGGAATTAAAGGGATTGTTAAAACCCGGTGGCTATCTGCTTACTGCTGCTGTACCAGCTAAAAATAGTGACCAACGAAATAATAATTGGTCTGGCGCTTACAACTACAAAGAGCTGGGACAAGCATGTGATTACGTGATGCTGATGACCTATGACGAACATTGGTTTGGTGGAACTCCTGGGCCAGTTGCCTCATTGCCTTGGGTTCAAAGTGTATTAGACTATGCTGTGAAACAAATGCCCTCACAGAAAATTTTATTGGGCCTGGCAGGCTACGGCTATGATTGGTCGGCCCAGGCTAAAACAAGATCAATTAAGTGGAAAGACGTCAATAATCTAGTCAATCAAAGGGGTGCCCAGATTCTTTGGGATAATACCAGCAGCACGCCCTATTTTTATTACTGGAAGGGTACCGAAAAGCATGAAGTCTGGTTTGAGAATAAATATAGTCTTGGCATTAAAATGGGACTTGTGAAATCATATAAACTGGGCGGTGTTGGTTTTTGGCGCCTTGGTTTTGAGGATGACACCTTTTGGCAAACGATTAATCAACAAATACGCTAGCTTTTTAGGGGAGGCCCGTGCCTCCCTATGCTTTTTCCTTGATCACAGGAATTAAAATGATTTTTTGATTGTCTTCTGACAGAGTATTTATTTCAGCTTGGGCAGCACCCAATAGGCTCATTTGCTCCCCGGATAGATTCACTGTTTTCAAACCTGCCCAATTCATATCGGCCATATCAAATGCCTCCTTTTCTGATTCTGAAACTATTATTACCTATATAGCATAATCTATTAGCAAAACTCTGAGGCGTTGTCACCTTGCTCGGACCAAAAAAACCTTGCCTTGTAGGCCATCGGCAATTATAATTAAATTGACACTGATAACCATTATCTGTTATAAAAGCCATGGAGGAAATTGTATGACACTCGACAAATGCAAAAGAGGACAAAGAATTAAAATAATGAATATTCCCAATGAGGTGATCCGGTCTCAGGCAATCCGGTTTGGTATCTCCGAGGGGGCCGTTGTGACCTGTGAAGAGGTTGTTCCTGCAGGTCCTGTCGTGGTTGGTATGTTTAAACAGCAAATTGCCATCGGCAGGGAATTGGCCCGAAGCATTGCCGTGCAACCGATTAGTTAGTAAGAATATAAGATGAGGGTAAAGAATGCAATATAATCAAACACTCACCACCGGGGTTAGCGGAAGAAATATCATTCTGGTGGGTAATCCGAACGTGGGTAAATCATTGTTTTTTAATTACCTGACGGGAAGTTATGTGGATGTGGCAAACTTCCCCGGTACAACAATAAATGTTATATGTGGACGCTGCGGCCAGGATGCCGTAACCGATACCCCGGGTATTTATGGAGTTTCCTCTTTTAGTGAGGAAGAAAAAATTACCCGGGATATTGTTTTGCATGGGGATATATTGCTTAATATTGTCGATGCGGTGCATCTGGAAAGGGATTTATTTCTTACCCAGCAGCTCATTGATACTGGGCGTCCGATGGTAGTTGCCCTAAATATGATAGACGAGGCTGAAAATCAGGGCATCAAAATAGATATTGTGGTGCTAAAGGAACTTTTAGGGGTTCCGGTGATTGCCACCGTAGCAGTAGAAGAAAAGGGATTGGAACAGGTGCGGCAAGCCATCAATGAGGCTAAGTCTGGTCGGGTGTTGTCGGTGGTGGAAGAAAAATTGGCGGAATTGCCTGATACCATATCCCGTGCTGAAAAACTGCTAGTGCTGGAAGGTGATCCAATTGTTTCAGCAAGAAATGGTGTTGAACCGGGTCCTTATCGAACACTCTTTTACACGGAAAGACGGAATTGGATCAATAAAGTGGTATCTATGTCAGTTAGAGAAACCAGCACGCGGGAGATTTTGGGCTCACGGCTAAGCCGCTGGATGATTCAGCCTGTTACTGGTATCCCACTGTTATTATTAACTTTATTTTTGCTTTATCAACTTATTGGTGTCTTTGTGGCCCAAACTGTGGTAGCATTTACGGAAGAGTTTATTATGGGTGAGTATTTTCAACCCCTCGCTAAGGCAATGGTTGGCCAGGTAGTGGCACCTGGCACAGCGGTAAATGAAATTTTGGTAGGGCAGTTTGGCGTTATCACGATGACCGTTACCTATTTGATTGGTCTATTGTTGCCTTTAGTGTTAGGTTTTAATTTTGTCCTGGCCCTCCTGGAGGATACCGGTTATTTGCCTAGGATAGCAACCCTATTGGATCGCATTTTAACCTTCTTTGGTTTAAATGGTCAAGCTGTTATTCCTCTGGTATTGGGCTTTGGTTGTGTAACGATGGCTTTAATGTCCACACGTTTGCTAGGTTCTGATCGGGAACGACGCATAGCCACGATTATCTTGGCCTTGACAGTTCCTTGTTCCGCTCAATTAGCTATTATTGCCACGATGTTGGCCGGGCTGGGCCCTGGCTTTGCCGTGGTATATGGTATGCTAATTTTTAGCGTGTTTATTGCCGGAGGAACTTTGTTAGATAAGGTTATCCCTGGAGAGTCTTCTTCCCTTTGGATTGATCTTCCTCCCTTGCGTTTGCCTCGTATGGGTAACGTCTTTAAAAAAACCTGGAACAAGAGCAAGGAATTTATTACAGAAGCGGCTCCTTTGTTTGCTTTAGGAGCGTTAGTCCTTGGCTTACTTGAGGTGTCGGGGATCTTAGAGGCCATCGAAAATGCACTGGTTCCCCTTACAGTAAGCTGGTTGGGACTACCCAAAGAGGCAGCCAGTGGCTTTATCATGGGGGTCATACGACGGGAATTTGGTACGGCCGGTCTTTTTACCTTTCCCATGTCGGATATACAAAAACTAGTGGCCCTGACCACCATCACTCTGTTTGTTCCTTGTATTGCCTCGGCCATGGTCATTTATAAAGAGCGGGGTTGGAAGGAAGGAACTGCCATTTGGGTTGGTGTTATTATTCTGGCATTTATTTTGGGTGGTCTAATCAATCAATTATTGATCTTTTTTATCAGCAGTTTTCCGTCGGCAGAACCCCTTACGATGTTGGGGGGTGTCATTCTAATAGGGCTGGCTATAATTTTAGGATTTAGTTCAATTATTCCCGGATCCTTTAGGAGCAGGTGATGTTGTGCGTAAGATTTGTTGCTGTATTCTTTTAGTTATGTTGTTAATATTGCCTTTTAATACCATGGCCTTGGCCGGGGAACCTCAAATTGTTGGAGAAACAGCTGTTTTACTGGATGCCAAATCAGGTACTGTTTTATATGGCAAGGAGGAACACAAAAAAATGTACCCTGCCAGTACCACCAAGGTCCTCACAGCTTTGCTGGCCTTAGAACGCTCCCAATTGACTAAGCAGGTTACCATTGGCCCCAATCCAAGCAAAGCTGGCGGAACATCCATTTGGCTGCAGGAAGGGGAACAGCTGACCCTAGAGGAACTACTCCATGCTTTAATGTTAAACTCTGCCAACGATGCAGGGGTTGCCATTGCAGAGCACATAGCAGGTTCAGTGGATAAATTTGCCGAGCTGTCCAATGAACGGGCGAAGCAAATTGGTGCCAAAGGTACCCATTTTACGAATCCCCACGGTATGCCCGGTAAAGAACATTATTCCACTGCCTACGATTTAGCCTTGATTGGTCGAGAGGCCCTAAAGAATCAAGACCTACGCAAAATTATTACCACCATTAATTACGAAATCCCCAGGGCTGATCCCGAGGCCCAAAAACACCTTTTTAATCATAACAAGCTTTTATGGAGCAAAACGTATGGTTATAAGGGTGCAACTGGGTTGAAAACAGGCTACACGGTTGATGCGGGTCAGTGCATTATCGCTTCCGCCGAAAGAGATGGCATGGAGCTTATTGCCGTGGTTCTGCGCAGCGAAGGTTTTAATATATGGACTGACGCAAGCAAATTGTTGGATTATGGCTTTGAAAACTTTACCAGCAGGCAATTAGTCAAGGGTGGTCAGGTAATGGCGGATGTACCAGTACAGTATGGTAAAGGTTCTGTCAAACTATTGACTAAGAATGATTTATATTATACTTTTCCAAAGGAAGGTAACATTGACCTCCATGTAACCACTGAACCGGATGAGGAAGTGTCGGCACCCGTCACCAAGGGTGAAGTTTTAGGGGCAGTGATTATCCGAAAAGGGGAAGAGATCGTGGGAAAGGTTCCCCTTGTGGCCCATGCGGCAGTACAAAGGGATTGGAAGATGACGCTAACAACCTGGTTTAAATGGGGTTTACCATTGTTGTTGTTTTTTCTTTGGCTGCGCAGGAGGATTTACTTAAGAAGAAAAAGACAGCAAAGATTAGCCCGCAGAAGGAAGTATTATAATTATCCAGAGCTCAAATAAGTACATTGACACCCCTGTTAAAAAGCAATATACTGGAAAAAAGCGTGGGTGGTGTCTTTCCTTTGAACAAAATTATAACCCAAGTTGGGGATAAATTAAGGTCTCACGATTATAAGTTAACCCCTCAACGGCAGATTATCTTGAAGGTTATGTTAGAAAACAAGGACAAACACCTTAGTGCAGAGGATGTTTATAACCTTGTTAAACGCAAGGCCCCGGACGTGGGCTTGGCCACTGTTTATCGAACCTTAGAGCTGTTTTTGGAGCATGAAATCGTTCATAGCGTAAACTTTGGCGATGGGCGTAAACGCTATGAATACGGGGACAGCAGTGAAGGGCATCACCATCACCATGCCATCTGTTTAAAATGCGGCAAAATCCTTGAGATCAACGAAGATCTCCTGGAGGTGTTGGAGAAGCAAGTAACACAGGATTATGGCTTTACCGTTACCGACCATGAGTTAAAGATTTTTGGTTATTGTAATGCTTGCAAGGAAAAGGGAAATATATAAACGGATAAAGGGACGATGTGAAAAAACCGCTTAAAACGTCAAGTTTTAAGCGGTTTTTAATTTAAAGGCATGGCCATTAGCATAAATTGGTCGCAAGCCCAGGAGACCATTCCCCTACATTAAATTTATATTACATTAATACAAGGGCAAGGCTTGGGTCATACTAGACTTACAGATCAGGAGTGAAAAGTATGGAACCCTATTTAGAAATTACACTGCGTGCGATTGGGGCCTTTTTTGGTCTTTTGTTGGTAACGAGGATATTGGGTAAGGAGCAGATGGGGCAACTCACAGCCAGTGATTTTGCCAATGCCATTGCCATTGGTTCCATTGCCGCAGAAATGGCCTCCGATCATAAGGAAAATGTCATGTACTATATCATTGCCATCGTTATCTTTGGTGGTCTTACCTATTTAAGTAGTTTACTATCATTGAAATTCAGACCTGTTCGCAAATTGTTGGAAGGCGAACCAATTGTTGTGGTGCAAAATGGAAAAATACTAGAAAAGAATATGAGAAAAGAACGGTACGATATGGATAATTTAATTATGCAGCTTAGGGAGAAAAATGTATTCCATCTCTCCGATGTAGAATTCGCCGTTTTAGAGCCAAACGGGAAACTGAGTGTTTTGTTAAAAAGTAACAGACAGCCCCTGACAGCCAGTGATTTGAATATCTCTACACAGTATCAAGGTTTATCAAGTGAAATCATTGTAGATGGTAAGGTAATTATACAAAATTTAGAGATGAATGGATTAAACCAGCAGTGGCTGTATAAACAATTAGATATGCAAGGGATCGATAGGATTGAAGAGGTAAGTCTGGCCAGTTTGGATACGTCAGGCAAATTATATATTGATAAATATGCTGATGATTTGCAGCACAATGTTCGATTAGTCTAGAGAATAAAAAAGACTAAGGTTGGAAGGCGAATTTCCAACCTTAGTCGCTGGAAAGGATAGAGACTAAGGATGATGGTTACCATCGCGGGATTTTTCATTTAATAGTCCCTTTAATTCCTCCATATTTTCATTGCTATTGGCATTGACGGGTAATAATTTTCCTCCGCAGCTACAACGAGATTGTTTGGCATCTTTGTGATACTTGCGGAGATATTCCACGATTTTTCCGCACTGGTTGCATCGAAACCGTATCATAGAACAAACCTTTCTCAACTTCACTGGTTTGGTTTAAAGACGATTAACTAACCTTTGTATTTACTTTAACTAGTTTGGGAATATCCTCAAAGGCTTTTGTTTTAGATTCTTCCACGAGGCCTTTATCACATAGCTGGCTAAACTCAGGCTGAATGGGGAGAACCTCCAACACGGGTAAATCATTTAGAGTATCTCCTTTTTGGAGGGCTTTACCAAAAAGCTCAAATTTTTCACCACATTTTGGACAAGTGGCGTAGGCCATGTTTTGAACGTAGCCCAACAGTGGGGTTTCCATAATCCCAGCCATGCGGACAGCTTTTTTGACCACCATCGCAGCTAGGTCCTGTGGTGATGTGACCACTACAATTCCATCAATGGGAATCTGCTGCATGACAGTAAGGGGAACATCCCCGGTACCAGGAGGCATATCAATCAAGAGGTAGTCTATTTCACCCCAATTTACATCCGTCCAGAACTGTTTAACAACATTGGCTATAATGGGACCACGCCAGATAACCGGCTCATCTTCTTGTTCCAATAATAGATTTAAAGACATAATGTTAATACCATTACTACTTACGGCAGGAAGCAGCAGCCCTTGACTTGCCGGAACCCTTTTAACCCCAAACATTTTGGGGATACTGGGGCCAGTTATATCTGCATCTAAAACCCCAACCTTATAGCCCATGCGACGTAAATTTACTGCCATTAAAGCAGTAACAGAAGATTTTCCAACGCCGCCTTTACCACTCATTACTGCAATGACACGGCCAATTTTACTTTGACCACCGGGATAGAGTTTAGGCGGTGCACTACATTTTTCTCCACCACATGTTCCTTCGTTCATTTCCCCGCAACTTGAACAATTGTTGCTTTCATTGCCCATGACTTTTCCTCCCCTTATGTAAAAAGATTTATATGTAGAGGGTGCTTAACCCCCTGAAAAATTATTGACATCTGTTCAAAACCATCTTATAACTATTGTGAACCATTGTCAATAAGTTTTTTGTTTATCAGCTTTTAAGCAGTTTTGATTGGATGCTCCCAGGTTAACCCCTGATTGAAGGTAAAAAGTAACTTATACATAAAGTAACTTATACATTATAGAAGGAAATTCTTTGCTTGATGGTGAATTTAATCTCCCAAAGATAAATCTGCCTGGACAAATAGGCAGATTTAATTTGCTAATGACGCAGCTCTAGAAATTCTGGGGCCTGTAATAGTTAATGAGGTGTGAGAAAGTGGAAAAATCAACGGTTATCGGTCTAACATTAGGTTTTTTGGCTGTCGGAACAGGTATGGTTCTAAAGGGGGCCAGTCTGATGGCCCTCTGGAACCCTGCTGCCATTATGATTATTGTAGTTGGGACTGCCGCCGCCGTTTTAAATGCTTTCCCTATGGATGAACTGAAAAAGGTTCCTAAACTGGTTAAGATTATCTTTAAAGAACCCCAGATTACATCCAAAAGAGAGGTAATTCATAGCTTTATGGCCCTGGCCACCATTGCCCGGCGGGAAGGTTTGCTGTTCTTGGAAAGTCATTTAGAAAGTATTGAAGATCCTTTTATTAGAAATGGCATGCAATTGGTGATCGATGGTGGGGATGCGGAATATGTGAAGTTGCTGCTGGAGGAAGAAATCTATGCCACCGAAGAAAGACACAGAGTGGGGGCACTTATTTTCACCCAGGCCGGTACCTATGCACCTACCCTAGGGGTTTTGGGTGCAGTGGTAGGTCTTATTGCAGCCCTAGGTAATTTATCAGATATTGAAAAACTTGGCCACTCCATTGCTGCGGCCTTTGTGGCTACTCTATTAGGTATCTTTACTGGTTATGTTTTATGGCACCCCATTGCCAACAAGCTAAAGCGCATATCCAGAAAAGAAATCGAAATTAAGCAAATGATTGTGGAAGGGGTTCTGGCCATTCAGGCTGGCAAATCTCCCATGGCTATCGAACAAATGCTCCTGGTCTACCTGCCTGTGTCCGAACGGAGAGCTGAGAGGGAGGAAAATAATGTCCAAGAAACGCAGGGAACAGCATGAGGAACACATGGATGAAAGCTGGTTGGTTCCTTATGCCGATATCTTAACACTGCTACTGGCGTTATTTATTGTATTATTTGCTTCCAGTACGGTGGATAATCATAAGTTTAATGCCATGAAGGAGTCTTTAAATGCTGCCTTAAACAGCGGGGCGGGGATTATGGATTCTAAAAACATGTCAGAACAATTGATTGATAAAAATCAGATTTCCCAGGACACCATTGTCGAATTACAGCAATTAAAAAGGCAAATGGATCAATATATTCAAGAAAACCAGATGGGCGCGGAGATTGAAACAAATATTACCAAAACTTCCCTTGTTTTAACCATTAGGGATCGTGCCCTGTTTGACTCCGGCAGTGCCGTGGTAAAGCCACAGTCCCGGAATATTATGGTGGCAATATCCGATATTTTGCAACAGTATCCCAAATACGAAATTCTGGTTTCTGGCCATACCGATAACCAACCCATCAATACCAGGGAGTTTGAATCCAACTGGGATCTTAGTTCCAAACGGGCTATCAATTGTATGAAAATTCTCCTGGAAAACCCATCATTGAGTCCCCATAGACTTGTGGCCGTGGGCTATGGAGAATACCGACCCATTGCAGAAAACACCACGGCAGAGGGGAGAGCCCAAAACCGTCGGGTGGAAGTTGTAATTAAAGAAAAGGTGATGGAGTAGTTTATGGCACAGTCTGAACAAGGCTGTGTTTTTTGTTTAGGAAGAATAATCTTGTCATCCTGGGCGGTAGCGAAGAATCTTGGGGACAGCCTTCCGATGCTAGAAAAGATCCCCGCTACAGCTCAGGATGACACAAAATTATCATTCTATGTCGGTGAAGACCTTCTACTTTAAACTTTCTGCTCACGGCTATTAAAAAGAAGTGTCGCTTCCCCACTAAAAAGTGGTTTGCGACACTCCGTTTCCTCTTAACCTTTACTTTTTCGTACCACATTTGGAGCAATTACCCGAGCAACCGCCGGGGATTGGTTCGCGGCAGCGGGGGCAGACCAGGGTGAATATTTCCATGGGATAACCACAGCGGGGGCAAATCCTGGTTAAATTGCATGTTGTTTTACTCTTTTCCTTCATTCGATACCACACCCTTTGTGGTGGTTTTACATGATTAATTACAGTTAATTTAGCCATCAACCCGGCCTTTTTTGGGGGTAGGAGCAGGTTCTTGAGCTGACGGCTAATTCAGATCAATATCAATTTCCTTGGCTAATTGACGACCCATGGCAATTTGTTGGCGGTTTTTGCGAATTACAATGGGACCAGCCGGAACCACTTCTTCACATGTCAGCCATTCGCCCTCAGCAATGCCAAAACGGATAGCTTGGGATCGGATAAATTCATTCGTAATGTTTTTGATTACAAAGGACTGACCTCTTTTTACACGGTCAAGGGTCATATCAATCAACTCCTCTGCTTGAGTTTAAGAATCATTATCAACATCAATTTAAAAAAATAGTTGTCATGTAGCATTCAGGATATAAATGAAAATGGTTATCATTTCTAAAGTTAGTATAGTCCTTAGCTAATCAGTTGTCAATCCCTCTTATAAAAAGTAAGATTTGGTTAATATATATTGTCCGTAAAAAGATAAAAAGGGAGTGTCGCCACTCCCTTTTTAGGCTGTTCCTATTTAGCTGTTTGAGTAAGGGGATGTCTTTCTGCCTCGGGAATATGGCCTAACCTTAGTTGCGGCAGGGTGACATTGTTTCCCCAATGCCATAGGCATCCTTTAGAACCGGGGGTTTGTTGTTTGATCCCTTGAATATCCATTTCATTACCTCCCTGTTTGATTTTTTTAGAATCATTTTATATTGTCCCCAGAACATCAAAGTCCATTAGAGAATTTTACTTGACAATATTTGTTTGAAAATTAGGGATTATTTAAAATCTCCATTCTTCACCACCTTAGGCTATTTTTCATAAAATGATGTCAAATAGGTGGTGATTGAAATGGCAAAAAAAATTGGCCTAGCATTGGGCGGGGGGGTTGTGCTGGGCGCTGCTCATGTTGGGGTATTAAAAGTTTTAGAAGAAAATAAAATAAAACCCCATATGATTGCTGGGACCAGTGCTGGCAGTATGGTAGCAGCCTTATATGCTTCCGGTTGGACTGTTTCGGAATTGGACGAAATGGTTCGAGGTTTAAGACCAGGCATGTTTATTGATGAGTTGGCAGCGGTTGAAAGTTTTTTTGCAATGTCCTTTCAATTATTATTAAACGCATTGAAAATGCCATACCCTTTTAGGGTTCCCTTGGGACTAATGAAGGGGGTAAAACTAGAACGCTTTATTCGGTCGATGCTAGGGAAAAAGGTTTTTGAAAAGGTTCCCCTGCAGTTGGTCATAACTTCTGTTGATATAGCCAGTGGCAAAAAGGTAATTTTTCTTAGTCGGCAGGATCGCTTAAAACTAGCTTCCCGGGAGGATCAAGTACTTATCAGCGGGGTGCCGGTATGGGAAGCAGTTCGTGCCAGTACTGCGGTACCCGGTATATATGAACCAAAAAGGATTTTGAATTTCCTTTTGGTGGATGGTGGTTTACGGGAAAATGTACCTGCCCAGGTATTAAAGGGGCTCGGGGCGGATGTTGTGGTTGCTGTGGATCTGGGTAATGATGGGGAAGAACCTACGGTACCCCGTAATGTTATTGAGGTAATGGAACAAACTTTGGATATTATTCGATCCGAAGCCCTGGAACATGTGCTGGACGGGAATGCAGATGTTCGTATAAGGCCTTTGTTTAAAGGAGTTGGTGCTTGGGATTTTCAAAAAATACCACATATCATTCATCAAGGGGAGCAGGCCACCCGCCAATTACTGCCGGAAATTTTAAGGGTTTGCCGATGAGAAAAGCCACCAGCCCTCAGGCAGCCGCTTTTTAAAATAGGTACTCGGGTTGTCAAAAACCTTTGTCAGCCTGAGCGTTGGCAAGGGTTTTCTTTCATTGGCAGGTTAAAACGAAGATCCTTCGTTAACGCTCAGGCTGACATATAATTTTCAATCTTTGCTGTTGCAGTTGATGCATGGTATTCTTAAAAAAAGAGGAAGGCGGATGGCTAGCGAGCAAATCGGTTATATAATAAACCAAATTTCCTCCTAAGGAGTGTATTGTTAACCATGAAAATAGACTACCATATTCACACCTTTCGTTGTGGACATGCAGTGGGGACTGTGGCTGAGTATGTGGCGGCGGCGAGGGGGAAGGGCTTTGTAGAATTTGGTTTTTCTGAACACTTACCCCTTTACTGGCTTCCTAAAGAGAAGAGGGAGCCTGGTTTTGCTCCTTTGGATGAAGAACTTCCTATTTATATTGCTGAGGTTCAACAAACCGGCAGGGAAAACCCGGATTTGTCCATTAAACTTGGTATTGAGGCGGATTTTATTCCTGGACAGGAACAAAAGTTAAAAAATATTCTGCTGGACTTACCCCTCGACTATGCATTCGGTTCGGTACATTTTCTTGATGATTGGGCCTTTGATGATCCGGCTAAAATAGAGGAATATAAAAAGCACGACATCTACGAACTCTACCGGAAATACTTTCACCATGTTCAATTGGCCGCTGCTTCCGGTTTATTTGACATCATTGGCCATCCTGATTTAATTAAAAAATTTGGTTTTAGGCCCAAAGTCCCTATCGATAACCTGTATCAGCAAACCGTTAAAGTTATCAAGGAGAATAACCTTTGTGTGGATGTCAATACGGCTGGGTGGCGCTATCCCTGCGCTGAATTGTATCCCTCACCAGACTTTTTAAAGCTTTGCTATGAATATGAGGTACCAATAACCCTAGGGTCCGATGCCCATAGGCCGGAGCAAGTGGGGGATGGGCTAGACCAAGCCATTGCTATTTTAAAAGAAATCGGCTACCGCCAGGTGGCGACCTTTACCGGGCGGCAGCGCAATATGGTTAAACTTGGCTAAACCAAAACAGAAGGATTAGGCATCCCTGCAAAGCACCATCCCAATTGGCGGTGGTGCTTTTGTTGTTATCCTAAAAATGACCATGAGCCGTGGGCAGGGGCTTTTTCAATAAAGTTATAAAATTTACGTGGAAAAAGAAGGGATTTATTTTCTGTGTAGCGAATTAAAAGTGGTGTAAAGTGGTAACAAGTGGTGGGAAATACCCAGAGAGTGGTGCAAGCTAACATGTTCATGGGGGAATTCCAACACAATATCGACCCAAAGGGTCGTCTTATAATCCCTGCCCGCTTCCGTGAAGGCCTGGGCGACCGGTTCATTGTCACCAAGGGATTGGACAACTGTCTTTTTGTTTACCCTCAGCAAGAATGGTCGGAGGTTGAACAGAAACTTAAGTCACTGCCCTTTACCAGGGCAGATGCCCGGGCCTTTGTACGTTTTTTCTTTTCCGGAGCCACTGAATGTGATGTAGACAAGCAGGGGCGTATTTTGTTGCCTAATAATTTGCGTGAATATGCCAAATTAGATAAGGAAACCATGGTGGTGGGAGTATCCAACCGGGTAGAAATTTGGTCCAAAGAGGAATGGGAGAACTATAATGCCAAGGCCGCAGCTTCCTTTGAGCAACTGGCCGAAAACCTTGTGGATCTACTTTAATCAATAGATTTTTATAATTGATAGGGTCTGGATAAACTATTAAAAACGAAATCAAACGGGGTTAAACCATAAAAATGGAATTTAAACATGTTTCTGTATTGTTAAACGAGTCAATCGAAGGGTTAAAGATAAATCCTCAGGGTATTTATGTAGATTGTACCCTAGGTGGTGCGGGACATAGTTTAGAAATATTAAAACGATTAGGACCGGCAGGAAAACTGATAGGGATTGATCAAGATCCGGCAGCCATTGCTAATGCTGTTGAAAAACTTCAGGGATTTGCTGGTCAGTTTTATGCAGTAAAAAGTAATTTTTACCAATTAAAGCAAGTGCTGCAAGAAATGGAAATGGATTTAGTGGACGGTTTCTTGTTTGATCTGGGGGTTTCTTCCTACCAATTGGATACACCAGAGCGTGGGTTTAGCTACATGCACGATGCGGAATTGGATATGCGGATGGGACCCGATCAACCTACGGACGCCAAGGAATTGGTTAATGGTCTATCTGAGGAAGAATTAACAACCATTATTCGTAAATATGGTGAAGAACGTTGGGCAAAAAGGATTGCCTCTTTTATTGTCAGGGAAAGAAAAAATAAACCAATTAACACCACCGGAGAACTAGTGACTGTCATTAAGGCAGCCATTCCTGCCGGTGCCAGAAGAGAGGGGCCGCATCCGGCTAAGCGAACCTTTCAGGCCCTGCGAATTGCCGTTAATAATGAATTAGGCATATTGGAAAAAGCCATGAAGGATGCTGTTACAGCCCTTAAGCCCGGCGGCAGGATCAGTGTTATTACCTTTCATTCCTTAGAAGATCGAATGATTAAAGAAACCTTTAAGGAATTGGCGAATCCCTGTACCTGTCCGCCGGCATTTCCGGTTTGTGCATGTGGTAAAAAATCCCAAATCAAAATAATAACGGGTAAGCCCATCGAACCCAGTCAAGAAGAATTAACAGTCAATCCCCGGGCACGCAGTGCAAAGCTAAGAATAGCTGAAAAGCTAAATATTTAATCCATTAAGTTCTAGGGTGGATGGAAGGTGCATAAGCTTGAGTGTAGTACAGGAAAAATTTATCTACTCACTGCCAGAGGAAAGACAATATGAGAACAAAAAAGCCAGCCAAAGGTTTTCCAAACGAGCGATACGCAGGGGAAAGGCCCTTGTTATCTGCTGTGTTATAGCATTGTTTGTTACCGGCGTTACCATAGCCTATTATTATTCCCAGATTGCGGAACTAGGCTATGAAATTAGCAAACTTCAAAAAGAATTGTCTAAATTGCAGGCTGAGCAGGAATATCTGGAAACACAAGCTAACCAATTAATGTCTTTACAACGAATTGAGGCCATTGCTACCACGAAGCTTGGGATGGTAAAACCAGACACCGGCGAAGTGGTTCTGGTTGCCGCCTTACCTAAGAACCCCGAAGAAACGGCACCAAAAGCCGCCAATCTAGAAGAACCTCAAGCAGCGACGACAAAAGCTGTCGGTGAAAGGGACAATGGTGACAAGATAGAAAAGGGGAAAAGTCCTGTTATTGAGGCCTTTTTTGATTTGGTAAGAGACATAAAAAAGTAACTTAGGGGGCGATAACCCTTCGGCCTGCGGGGAGGAATCAGGGTGAAAACAACAAACATTCTTGTACGTAGGAGGGTTACCTGTCTTTTTCTAATGGCCGTTGCTTTCTTATCCTTGATAATTTTTCGTCTTGCCTGGATTCAATTTGTACGGGGGGATGAACTGAGACAAGAAGGGATCATTAACCGGATGCGAGATGTACCTGTGGAGGCGAAACGGGGCAGTATCATGGATCGCAATGGAAATGAACTGGTGACCAGTGTTAGCGCGGATTCCATTTATGCGATTCCTAATCATATTGAAAAACCGGATCAGGTTGCATCCCAAATTGCCCCCCTGCTAGGCATGGATGTTGAGCAGGTTAAAAAAATAATTACCAAAAAATCCCGTTTTGAATGGATTAAAAGAAAAGTAGATTTTGAAGCTTCCCAAAAAATTAAGGATCTTAAAATAGAAGGCATTGGCTTTGCTGAGGAGAGTCGCCGTTATTATAAACAGGAAACGCTGGCTCCCCATATCCTGGGCTTTACTGGCACGGATAACCAGGGATTAATGGGAATGGAAGCGGCCTTTGAAGAGGAGCTCAAAGGGATACCTGGCAGGATTGTTATTGAGCATGATGCTGCGGGGCGGGAAATTCCCCAGGCACTGCACCAATATATTTCGCCAACCCAAGGAAATAATCTGGTCTTGACCCTGGATCAGACCATTCAGCACTTTGTGGAGAGGGAATTAGACAAGATTGTAGCTACCTATAACCCTAAGATGGCAGTAATTATTGTTATGGAACCCAAGACCGGTAAAATATTGGCTCTGGGTAATCGACCTACCTTTAACCCAAATAAATGGCGTGAAGTACCTCAAAGTGTCTGGGACCGCAACCCAGCGGTATGGTATAACTATGAACCTGGTTCAACCTTTAAGATTATTACTGCTTCCTCGGCCTTGGAGGAAAATACCGTTAAGGTCGGTGACCGCTTTTATGATCCGGGGTTTTACCAAGTGGCTGATCGAAAAATACGCTGTTGGAAAGTAGAAGGACATGGCAGCCAGAGCTTTGAAGAAGTGGTACAAAACTCCTGCAACCCAGGTTTTATTCAAGTGGGACTTGATCTGGGCAAAGAGAAATTTTATAAATATATTCGAGCCTATGGCTTCGGGCAATCCACAGGACTAGGGTTGCCGGGAGAGGCAAGGGGTATTATGATTCCCGAAAAGGATGCTACGAATTTAAACATTGCTACCATGTCTATTGGCCAGTCCATTGCAGTAACACCGATTCAACTCATTACGGCAATTAGTGCGGTGGCCAATGGCGGTATATTAATGAAACCACAGCTTGTGGAAAGAATTGAAGATCAGAAGGGGAAGGTCATTAAAAACATAGGACCCCAGGAAGTTCATCAGGTAATCTCACAAGAAACGGCGAATGTGACCAGTCAACTACTGGAGAATGTTGTGATGAAGGGCAGCGGTAAGAATGCTTTTGTGGACGGTTATCGTGCTGCAGGAAAAACAGGTACTGCCCAGGTAGTATCGGAGCGAGGCGGTTATGCCAGTGGCAAGTATGTGGCATCCTTTGCTGGTTTTGCACCGGTGAATGACCCGAAAATATCCGTTCTCATCATGGTTGCAGAACCTCAGGGAGGCATCTACTATGGTAGTCAAGTGGCTGCGCCGGTATTTTCACCCTTAGCCAAGGATATTCTCCGTTACATGGGAGTTCCTGAGCAAAAGGATTTACCGAAACCGAAGATCAATCCATGGGAAGTTGAAGAAGAACGGATTGAAGTGATCGTACCGAATGTAGTGAACTTACCCCTCGATGAATCACAAAAACTCCTTAGGGAGGCGGGGCTTGCCTTTGAGACAAGGGGCCAGGGTAAGGTAGTTTATGGCCAAATCCCAGAAAGCGGTGCCTTGGTATTATCAGGAACAACCGTTATTTTAGATCTTTCTGGCGCCGGAGGAGGCCAGGAAAAAGCAGGTGAACAGGTTTCGGTGCCTAACTTAAAGGGCATGACCATACGAGAGGCAGGAAATTTACTGGAAAGTCTGGGTTTGAAGTTAGAACCCACAGGTTCTGGCATAGCCAATACCCAAAGCCCCGCGGCAGGTGTCAAATTACTCAGGGGTGGCGTTGTAAAGGTTGAATTCAAACCACCAACGGACAATAAACCATAAGGGCCAAGGAAACCCTGGCCTCCCGTACCGGGGGGTCAGGGTTTTTAAGGCAGTTATTGGCATAAATCATTCTCAAATGGAAAGAATAGGAAGTATAATGAAAGGGTTGGGGGGGTTCGTATTGATATTAAAAGAATTGCTGCAGGCAATTCCCGTTGTTTCTTTGAGTGGAAATCAGGAAATAAATATTGAAGGCATTTGCTATGACTCCCGTCAGGTATCCCCTAAGACACTTTTCGTGGCTGTAAAGGGTTACCAAACCGACGGACATCAATATATTGAAAAGGCAGTGACGGCCGGAGCAGTGGCTGTGGTTTATGAAAGTGATGTTGAATTACCCGAAGGAATTAGTGGTATTAAAGTGGCAGACAGTAGAAAGTCTCTGGCTTTATTGGCAGATCAGTTTTATGGGCACCCTTCCCAAAGGCTTTCGATGGTGGGTGTAACGGGTACCAATGGTAAAACAACCACGACCCATTTGATTGCAGCTATTTGGCAAAGGGCAGGCATCAAACCCGGCGTCATTGGCACCATACACAATTTAATTGGCGAAAAGATCCTGCCAGTTACCAATACCACACCGGAATCTTTAGATTTGCAGAAAACTCTTGCTCAAATGGTTGAGGAAGAGGTCAAAGGGGTGGCGATGGAGGTTTCATCCCATGCCCTGGCCTTAAATCGAGTGGCCGGTGTTCATTATCAGGTGGCGGTTTTTACAAACCTTACCCAGGATCATTTAGATTTTCACCAAACCATGGAAAACTATCTGGCGGCCAAGGCCATACTCTTTGCCCAGGATATTCAATATGCCGTAATTAATGGAGATGACCCAGCTGCCGGGGAACTAAAGAAAAGTAGCCGGGGCAAAGTTTATACCTACGGAATGAACCAAGAGGTCGATGTGAGGGCTCAGGATATTCAGGTCACAGCCAAGGGGGTTCAGTTTGTGATCAGCGGTCCCTGGGGACAGCACCGGCTTCATTTAAAACTAACGGGTCGTTTTAATGTCTATAACTCACTGGCAGCCTATACCACTGGTATGGCACTGGGCTTTGACGGTGAAATTGTCATTGCTGCGTTGGAGAATGTCATTGGGGTAGCCGGTCGTTTTGAACTGGTTGATCAGGGTCAAAATTTTGCTGTGGTGGTGGATTATGCCCATACACCGGATGGCTTAGAAAATATCCTAACCACTGCCAGACAGATCACCAAGGGTAGGCTGATTACTGTCTTTGGCTGCGGTGGTGATCGAGACCGTACCAAACGCCCGATTATGGGTGAAATCGCCGCCCGCTATAGCGATATCCCAGTGGTGACCTCCGATAACCCCCGCACCGAGGACCCGCAAAGAATTCTTGCCGATGTGGTAGTGGGAGTCAACCGGGTCATGAGTCCGGAAAAATATTTGGTATTGCAAGATCGCCGTGAGGCCATTAATAAGGCCATTGAGCTGGCCCGGGAGGGTGATGTGGTGGTAATTGCCGGCAAGGGGCATGAAGATTATCAAATCATCGGTACCACGAAATACCCCTTTGATGATCGGGAAGAGGCCGCAGCAGCACTTAAAAAGAAAGCCACCCGCTAAATGGCTGTGGCCATGGGTCTAGTAAAAAGTTGGAAAGATGGAAAGTAGAAAGTAAAAGGGCTTTACACTGTTAACGGCACCAGCAGAAAATGAAAAATTTTTGTCATCCTGAGCGATAGCAAATTTAAGGGGTGGGAGATGAGAGGTTAGAAGTTAGATTAAGAAGTTATTTGGCAAAGCCGAATAAGAACAAGATCTCACATCCAACTTCTCACATCTCACCTCTCAAATTGGAGGTAGCCATATGCTTACTTATTCCATACAAGAGATTGCCCGGGTTACCGGTGGGAATCTGCTGCAGGGAAACCCTGGGGCAGTCCTAACAGGTATTGCTACCGATAGCCGTAAGGTAAAGAAGGGTGATTTATTTGTGGCCCTGTTGGGTCAAAGGGTGGATGGCCATGCTTATGTGCAAAAGGCCATCGAGCAGGGCGCCAGTGCTTTGTTGATTAGCAGCAGGGTCGATAGCAACCCGGATATCCCGATGGTATTCGTAAAGGATACCTTACAGGCCTTGCAACAATTGGCCAGTGATAACCGTTTCAGGCTGAACATTCCGGTGGTGGCTGTGACCGGCAGTAACGGCAAAACCTCCACCAAGGATATGATTGCAGCGGTACTCAATAGCCGCTATAAAACCTTAAAAACCGAGGGCAATTTTAATAACGAATTAGGTCTTCCATTAACCCTGCTCAACCTGAATGAAACCCACCAGGCTGCGGTGGTTGAAATGGGCATGAGGGGGCGGGGGGAAATTGATTTTTTGGCTCAACTTGCTAAACCAACCGGGGCAGTGATTACCCATATTGGTGAGTCACATATGGAACTTTTGGGTTCGGTAGAAAACATTGCCCTAGCTAAGACAGAAGTGCTGGCCCACATCGGAACCGAGGGTTTTGCCATTTTAAATGCAGATAGTCCCTACCTGAGGGAATTGGCCCAGGGCTGTAAGGGAAAAGTTTGGCTATATTCCCTGGGAAATGATGGTGATTTGCGGGCCGCCAATCTAAGGCCCGAAGCAGCAGGGATTCGCTATACGGTGTTCTATCCTGGCGGTGAGGGAGAAATCTACTTACCTGTTCCAGGTAGTCATAATGTGATGAACAGTTTAGCTGCCATTGGCGTAGGATTACAGTTGGGGCTAGATTTTACAGAAATTGCCCAGGGTTTAGAAAAGTTAGCCCTGACCCATTCCAGATTAGAAATCCTGCAAAGAAGGGGTCTTACCATCATTAATGATACCTATAACGCGAACCCCTCTTCAACCAAGGCGGCACTTAGGGTTTTGGCCGAGACAGCCAAGGGGCGTAAAATTGCTGTGTTGGGAAATATGTATGAATTGGGCAACATGGAACAATCCGGTCACTTTGAGGTTGGCGAGACGGCTGCTGCTATCCCCGTAGATTACTTAGTTACGGTAGGCAATCTGGCAGAGTGGGTTGCCAGAGGTGCTTTAGCTGGGGGATTGGCCCAGGAGAAAATTTATCCGTGTGAGGAAAACGCAAGGGCAGTGGAAGTACTGGGGGGTCTTGCCAGGGCTGGAGATACCATACTGATCAAGGGATCAAGAGGTATGCACATGGAAGAAATCGTTAAGGCAATGATGGAAGTAAACTAAAAAGGCAAGAGTTTAAGGAAGGGGAGCAAAATGGATTATACAGTGGTCTGGCTGGCCGCCGGGATTAGTTTATTGGTTACCCTGCTGCTGGGGCCCATTACAATACCCTTGCTGAAAAGATTAAAATTTGGTCAGACGATTCGTGCCGAAGGGCCTTCGGCTCATATGGCCAAAACAGGAACCCCCACCATGGGCGGTCTGATGTTTTTAATTGGCATAGCAGTAGTTGGGGTGTTTTTACTGCAAAGTAATGTTCCAGGCCGGGCTGAGGGGTTGGTGGTTTTGGCAGTTACCCTGGGGTACGGTCTGATAGGCTTTCTGGATGATTTTATTAAAGTGGTGTTAAAACGAAATTTGGGCTTAAAGGCAAGGGAAAAAATTATAGGGCAGGTAATTCTGGCTACGGTTTTGTCTGTGATTGCGGTCTTTCAACTGGGTCGTGGGACAGACTACATCATTCCCTATTCTTCTGGTATCAGCTTTGATCCCGGTTGGTGGCCCTTCTTTGCTTTAACCTTATTTGTTTTGTTGGGTACCAGCAATGGTGTCAACCTAACAGATGGCTTGGATGGCCTCGCCGCAGGAGCTACGGTATTTACAGCCGGCGCCTTTGCTATTTTGGCTTTCGTTACCGGCAAGATCGGTACAGCCATTGTATTGGCAGCCGTTGTGGGCGGTTGTGTGGGTTTTTTATTTTATAATCGGCATCCGGCAAGAGTATTTATGGGAGATACAGGGTCCCTGGCCTTAGGTGGGGCTTTGGGAGCGGCAGCGGTGGTGACACGTAATGAGCTGCTTCTCATATTAATTGGCGGACTTTATGTACTGGAAACTCTATCGGTGATTATCCAGGTGATCTCATTTAAAACCACTGGCAAACGTGTTTTTCGGATGAGTCCCTTGCATCATCACTTTGAACTTTCCGGTTGGTCTGAAAAAAAAGTTGTACGGAATTTCTGGTTATTAAGTTTTATGTTTTCTCTGGTAGGTTTACTAGGCTCCCAGGATGTTTGGAAGTGGCTGAATAATTGGTAACGCATAAAGCAAATTCAATCGGTAATATAAAAGGGGTTTGGAATGTGGACCTAACAAATAAACGAATTTTAGTGGTGGGTGCCGGCCTGAGCGGCCAGGCAGTGTGTAGGTTTTTGGTTGCTAAACAAGCCAGAGTAACCTTGACAGATACGAGATCCCGTGAGCAAATTGGGCAGGCGGCGAAAGAGCTTTCGGAGCTTGGCGTAACACTGATATTACAAGAATATCCCCCAGTGGCCAGAAATCAATACGATCTAGTGGTGATGAGCCCAGGGGTACCCCTAACGGTACCTCCGGTGGTTCAGGCAAAGGAAGCAGATATTGAAGTTATCGGGGAATTGGAGTTGGCCTACGCCTTTGCTAAGGCACCCATTGTAGCCATTACCGGCACCAATGGCAAAACCACCACCACATCATTGATTGGTCAACTGTTCCGGGAAGCGGGTTTTAAAACCTTAGTGGCTGGAAATATTGGTTTGCCTATGATCAGTGAAATTGAAAACTTTACAGCAGAGGATCGGGTAGTGGCAGAAGTTTCTAGTTTTCAATTAGAAACCACGAAGCAATTTGCCCCCCGGGTCGCAGTGATTTTAAATATCACGCCAGATCATTTAGATCGGCATGGTTCCATGGAGGAATATATAAAGGCAAAGGCAAGGGTCTTTAAGCAGCAAGGAGCCGTGGATTATGTTGTCTTAAATTATGACGACCCCATTTTAAGGGAATTAGCAAAAGATTGTCCATCACAAGTAATATTTTTTAGCCGCCGGCATATCTTAGAAAAAGGAAGCTTTATCCAGAATGGCCAAATTGTTGTGGCGCGGGATCAAGGTGCCGAAATAATAACCGAAGTTACTTCGCTAAGGATACCTGGTGCCCATAACCTAGAGAATGCCCTGGCCGCCGCCGCCGCGGCCTCAGCCCTGGGGGTTAGTGCCACGAATATTGCCAACACCTTGCGTAATTTTGGCGGTGTTGCCCATCGGTTAGAATATGTCACAACCATTGATGGTGTGAAATATGTTAATGACTCCAAGGGAACCAACCCAGACGCAGCCATTAAAGCTTTAGAGGCCTATGAAGCTCCCATTATCTTGATTGCCGGTGGAAAGAATAAAGGGGTTTCCTTTATGGACTTTGCCAAAAAGATAAAAGAAAAGGTGCGGGTCTTAATTACACTGGGAGTTCATGGTTATCAAATTGAAGAGGCTGCCAGGGCACAGGGTTTTCATGAGATTTATGCTGTGGAAAACTATGCCCAAGCGGTTGAATTGGCTGGGAAACAGGCGAAACCGGGGGAAATAGTGTTGTTATCACCGGCCTGTACCAGTTGGGATATGTTTAGAAACTTTGAAGAACGAGGCAATTTATTTAAAGAACTTGTGTTAGGGATGCAGGAAAAGGAATAACCTTTTAATGGCCGATGGCGAGGGGGGAGGAAATGAATGCGTCTAAAGAAGAGAGCACCGGATTTTATGCTTTTCCTAACGGTACTGATGTTATTGTCCGTGGGACTTGTGATGGTCTTTTCTGCCAGTGAGTATGTTACGATGGTACGCTACGGAGACAGTTTCTATTTCTTTAAGAGACAGCTATTATGGGCATTATTAGGTCTGGCGGCCATGTTTTTTATGATGCATTTTGATTACTACCGCCTAAAACGCTGGATTGGTCCCATCGTTTGCCTGGGTTTTATTCTTTTACTGGCTGTCCTAATGCCTGTTATCGGTAAGGAGGTCAACGGCTCACGTCGCTGGATTGATCTTGGTTTTATGGATTTCGCCCCCGCAGAGTTAGTTAAGATTTGCTTAATTATGTTTGTAGCCTTTGGTCTTTCCAAAAAGGGAGAAAAAATTAAGAGTTTTAAAGAGGGTTTACTCCCCTACCTCATGATCATGGGCCTTGCCGCGGGAATGATATTGCTGCAGCCGGACCTAGGAACGGCTGTGGTGTTGTGCGGGACCATTTTTATTATGTTCTTTGCTGCTGGGGCAAGGATTGCTCACCTGGGAGGGCTAATGGGGATGGGGGTCCTGGCAGTTTGTGCTGCAATTTACTTAGAACCCTATCGAATGCAGCGTTTTCTAGCCTTTTTGGATCCAGAGAAGGATCCTCAGGGTACCGGCTATCATATCATTCAGTCCCTTTATGCTTTAGGTTCCGGTGGTTTATTTGGTATGGGATTGGGGCAAAGTAAACAAAAATTTCTCTATTTACCGGAAAACCACACTGATTTTATCTTTGCCATAGTAGGAGAGGAACTTGGTTTTATTGGTGCCTCCCTGGTGGTCTTGCTTTTTATTACGTTTGTCTGGCGGGGCCTCAAAATCGCGGTAACTTCACCAGATCCCTTTGGCAGTTTATTGGCTGCCGGCATCACCAGCGGTATCGCTTTGCAAAGCTTAATAAATATGGGTGTAGTCACTGGTTCGATGCCTGTAACCGGTGTACCACTGCCCTTTATAAGCTATGGCGGGACATCGCTTTTATTTACTCTGATGGGGATTGGTATTATTTTAAATATATCGAAATACACAACGCCAAGGTGAGGTGAAGACTGTTGCGTGTGATTATGACCGGAGGCGGTACGGGTGGTCATATTTATCCTGCTCTGGCCATAGCCAGGGGCATGCAAAACCGCTTTTCAGAAGCGCAGATACTCTATGTAGGAACGAATCGTGGTCTTGAGGCTGATATTGTGCCCAAGGCCCATTTCCCTTTTCGGGCGATTACAGTTTCTGGATTGCAACGAAAGGTTTCTGTGGAAAATTTTAAAGTACTCTGGCGGGCTTATCAGGGCTACCGGGAAGCCTCTGCGATCATCAAAGATTTTCAACCAAATGTGGTCATTGGCACCGGAGGCTATGTTTGTGGTCCGGTGGTAATGGCTGCGGCTCGCAAAGGTATCCCCACTCTCATTCATGAGCAGAATGCTTTTCCAGGTATCACAAATCGGATTTTGGCTAAGTTTGTGGATCAGGTTAATGTTACCTTTGAAGATTCCCTGCCATACTTTGGTTCTAAGAGGAACATTACCCTGACGGGTCTGCCGGTTCGCCCAGAGATATTACAGGCTGATAAAAAGCAGGCCTTAAACTCCTTTGGCTTAAAGG
This sequence comes from Desulfotomaculum sp. 1211_IL3151, assembly GCF_036763075.1. Taxonomy (NCBI): domain Bacteria; kingdom Bacillati; phylum Bacillota; class Clostridia; order Eubacteriales; family Desulfotomaculaceae; genus Desulfotomaculum; species Desulfotomaculum sp. 1211_IL3151. Next base: position 61,003 of record NZ_JBAIYV010000032.1, read on the forward strand.
AGGATCGGCTGACACTTTTAGTTTTTGGTGGCAGCAGGGGTGCCCGTAGAATAAACCAGGCCATGCTGGAAACGATTAAAAAATTTGGTCGGGACAATCGATTGCAAATCCTCCATGCCACAGGGCAAGTTGGTTATGAGGAATTTATTCAGGAATTAATTAACAATGGTATTGATGTGGGACAATATGGAAATATTATAATTAAACCCTATTTATATAATATGCATGAAGCATTGGCCGCGGCAGATCTTATCGTCAGTCGTGCGGGGGCAGCAACCCTAGCAGAACTTACCATCCTTGGACTGCCGTCAATTTTAATTCCCTATCCCTATGCTTCGGAAAATCACCAGGAACACAATGCTCGGGCACTGGTGGACCGTGGAGCGGCGGTGCTGATCAAGGATTCAGAGCTTACCGGCCCAAGGCTCGTGCAAGCCATTGAGGATATTCTACAAAACAGGGAAAAGTTAAAAAATATGTCCCAAGCCAGCGGAAAATTGGGACGCCCCGAGGCACTTAGTGATATTATAAAGTGCGTGGAAAAAATATTGACGAAATAAGCAACCAGCCTTTTGGGGCTGTGGGCCATGAGGCATGGGGAAAAGCAACATGCCATGAGCTAAAGACCCTCAAGCAAAACATGCACAAAAGCCCAAGGCCCATGGCTGGTATATATTTTACAATGAAACAGGACAAGCCTAGTAAATCTACGCAGGAATCGGTGATAGGAAGGGCAGGGACGGGTCAGTAACACCTCCCGAAGAAACTGCATAGTATGGCTTACAGAAACGCTCCACAAGGGAAAAGTAACCCTCGCAGGGGTAAAGTCACCCCAAGGAGTAGTCTTGTTTCGGGAAGGAGTGAAGCAATTGCGGGGAGATCAGAAAAGGATTCATTTCATCGGTATTGGCGGTGCTGGGATGAGTGGCATTGCTACGGTATTGTTAGGGATGGGCAACTACCAGGTGTCTGGTTCGGACATTAAACATTCTACGGTGATTGACCGTTTAGAAGCAATGGGAGCAAAATGCAGTATTGGTCATATTGCCGAAAATATAAACAAAGAGATGGATACGGTAGTTTTTTCCACAGCTATTTCGGACACTAACCCAGAAATAAGAGAGGCACAAAAACTTGGCATCCCCCTTGTTAGACGGGGTGAAATGCTTGCCAGACTAATGAGGGAAAAAAAGGGAATTGCAGTGGCCGGGGCCCATGGAAAAACAACCACCACATCGATGACAGCCTTAGTCTTGGAGGAAAACGGACTTGACCCTACCATCGTCATTGGAGGTGATTTAAGCAACATTGGCGGGAATGCCAAACTAGGTAGGGGCGATTACTTTGTGGCAGAGGCCGATGAGAGCGATGGGTCCTTTTTGTTATTGGATCCTAGAATAGCCATTGTTACGAACATAGAGGATGATCACCTGGACTATTACGGCACAAAAGAAAATATTATCAAGGCCTTTCGGCAATTTTTAGAGCAGATACCTGCCCAAGGGCTAGCTGTTGTTTGTCTGGATGACCCAATCATAAGAGGGATTGTAACGGGTCTGTCATGCCAGGTTGTGACCTATGGCTCCTTGGGTTCAGGGGCGGATTATCAAATAGAGGTCTTATCAACGGAGAACGGGATAAATGAGGGAAGAGTCTATTACCAGGGGGAAAGTCTGGGCAATTTGGAATTATTGGTGCCTGGGTATCATAACCTGCTAAATGCAATGGCGGCTGTGGCCGTTGGACGTTATTTTAACCTGGGTTTTGGTGAAATAGCTGCGAACCTGAGGCGGTTTAAAGGGGCGAAAAGACGTTTTCAATTAATTGGGGTAGCCGATGACATTAAGGTTGTTGATGATTACGCCCATCACCCCACAGAAATAAAAGCAACCCTACAAGCTGCTAGAACTTCACATCCCGGAAGAATTGTTGCGGTTTTTCAACCACATCGGTATACTCGTACCAGGCAACTTTATAGGGAGTTTGGCCAATCCTTTAATCATGCGGATTTGATTATTTTAACGGATATTTATGCCGCCAGTGAACAGCCCATTGAAGGTGTTGATACAAAATTGATTATAGATAATATTCCTCCACGGGAAGGGCAGCAGGTTTTTTATTTGCCAACCTTAAAGGATGCGGCAGATTATTTAGTAACCAATACCAACAGTGGTGATCTAGTATTAACAATGGGTGCCGGAGATGTCTGCACACTGGGAAGGGAACTGATAAAGAGACTGGGGGAAAAGTAGACATGAACTATACTTCACTGGCAGGTGAACTTCAGTCACTGGTCCGGGGCAGCATCCGAATAAATGAGTCGATGAGAAAGCACACCACTTGGAAAATTGGTGGCAATGCAGATGTTTTTTTGGATCCCAGTGATAAGGGGGATATTCGTCAGGCGGTGGAGTTTGCAAGGGAGAGGGCGGTTCCCTTTACCGTCATTGGCAATGGCTCGAATCTTTTAATTAAGGATGGCGGCATTAGGGGCTTGGTTATCAAAATCGGGCGGGGGATGGCAAACCTTTCTGTTAATGGCAATCGTATTCGAGCCGGTGCCGGTGCGATGCTGCCAGAGCTGGCGGCGGTGGCACGTAAAAATGGTTTGGGTGGCTTTGAATTTGCTGCGGGTATTCCAGGTTCCCTGGGTGGTGCCGTCGTCATGAATGCCGGGGCTATCAATGGTTGTGCAGCGGATGTTTTAGTTGAGGTGGAAGTGGTCAATCACAACAATAAACTGGTTGTACTAAAAAAAGAGGAACTTGATTTTGCCTATCGCACCAGCAGCTTACAAAACCAGGGTCTTATTTGTGTGGAAACCCTTTGGCAGGGTTATGCCAAGGAGCAGTGGCAAATTGAACGAGAAACCAAGGAATATCTGGCTAAACGAAAAATAGCCCAACCCCAGGGTTATCCCAATGCCGGAAGTGTATTTAAAAACCCTCAGGGGGATCATGCCGGCAGGCTGATTGAAGCCTGCGGTTGTAAGGGACTGCGCATCGGCGATGCTGAAATATCAACAAAACATGCTAATTGGATACTGAATTTGGGTAATGCTACAGCTAAGGATGTGCTTGACCTAATCGATAAAATCAAACAGGTGGTGCAGAAACGTTTCGGTGTTTTGCTGCATCTGGAAGTAAGAGTGTTGGGAGAAGATTAGGCGAGGTGACAATAAAATGGAGAAATTCGTAATTGTAGGAGGGAACCGCCTAAAGGGAAGCATTAAAGCTAACGGATCAAAAAATGCATCTTTACCAATTCTAGCAGCAACTTTGTTAACTGGCGGAGTTTGTACAATTCATCAGGTGCCAAGGCTAAAGGATGTTTTTGTTATGCAGGAACTGCTTGCCTATCTTGGTGCCAAGGTAACCTTTGAAGGAAATACCATGACAGTGGATGGTTCTAAGGTGCAGCCACAGGAAATCTCAGAGGATATAATGAGGAAGATGAGGGCATCGAACCTTGTTTTAGGCCCCCTGCTGGGTAGGTTCGGTCATGTTAAGATTTCCCACCCCGGTGGCTGTAACATTGGTTCTCGCCCCATGAACCTTCATTTCAAGGGGCTAAATGCTTTGAAGGCCAACATAACAGAAAAATTTGGTTATATCTCAGCAGATGCCAGTCAGTTAACTGGAACGGTTGTGCATTTTGATGTGCCCAGTGTAGGTGCAACGGAAAATATGATGATGGCCGGGGTATTGGCCGAAGGAACCACCGTGCTTAGAAACGCGGCCAAAGAGCCGGAGATTGTGGATTTGCAAAATTTCCTCAATGCCCTGGGGGCAAAAATTGTCGGTGCCGGTACAGATGTTATTCGCATTGAAGGGGTGAAAGAATTAGGATCCGTTACCCATACCGTCATTCCGGATCGTATTGAAGCAGGCACCCACATGATTGCCGCAGCCATTACCCAAGGTGATGTTACGGTGACCAATATCATACCAGAACATCTGGACCCGGTTATCTATAAATTAAAAGAAGTAGGCGTTCAGGTGGACGTGGGAGACGATTGGGTGCGTGTTCAGGGTACCGGGCAACTAAAAGCAGTGGACATTAAAACCATGCCCTATCCCGGCTTCCCCACCGATATGCAATCCCAAATGATGGCTTTACTAAGCATTGCCGATGGGACCAGTGTAATTACAGAGACTATTTTTGAAAATAGATTTAAACATGTCCCAGAATTTCGTAGAATGGGGGCCGATATATATTTAGAAGGCCATACAGCGGTGGTAAAAGGAGTAAAGAGATTAACAGGTGCCTGTGTTGAGGCCACCGATTTGAGAGCGGGGGCAGCCTTAATATTGGCGGCTTTGGCCGGGGAAAATGGTACCGTATTAAGTAATATCTCACATATTGATCGCGGCTATGAAAGAATAGAAATAAAATATAATTCACTGGGAGCACGTATTATAAGAGTCAATAGTTAATGACTCTTTTTTTAGTTTTGTCTTGGACAAGTATCATACTCTTCGTTATAATGTAAAAAACAAGTGTAAATAAAAGCAAGGAGTGGCAATGTGTATCGACCTCGGTCAGGTACCCCTCAGAAAAATAACCACTTAATACAAAGTGTTTTTTTTATTTTGCTGGTTACCGTTGCCATATATGTATTACTGCAATCACCTTTGTTTGAAATTAAAACAGTTGTTGTTAATGGCAACCGACAACTAAAGAAAGAAGATATTATTCGTTACTCTGGACTGCAGAATGGTCTTAATATTTTTAAGGTTAACCTATCCGCCAGCGAAGAAAGATTAGGGCTTGTACCCTTTATTAAGGGTGTAGAAATGAAACGTGCCTTGCCCAATAAAGTCATTATTGAAGTTGAAGAACGGAATGCGGTGGCCTTAATTCCAGTAGAAAATGGTTTTATTAAAGTAGATGCAGATGGGGTATACTTGCAGAGGGGCCAAATTGCCTCAGCCTTGCCGATTATTACAGGTTTAGCTATCCAACTCAAGGGACCGGGCAAGGTCATTGAGTCAGAGTACCTACCTGCAGCTTTAAAAGTTCTCTCCCAGTTACCCCGACCGATTATCATGAAGCTATCCGAGCTAAATTTCAATAAGGCTGGACAAATTACCATTTACACCATTGACGGTGTTCAGGGCAGATTGGGTTTAATGAAGGATATTGAGTATAAAGGGATTGTTTTTCAGCAGGTATTAGCCACACTGCAACAATCGGATAATAAAATTCAATATATTGATCTATCAAACCCACGGGTACCTGTGGTAAAGTACTTAAAAGAGCCGCAGGAGGGCCGGCAATGAAACTAAAAGAATACCAATGGGGCCTTATATTAGTTGGCATTGTCCTTGGGTTAATGCTGACAATGCAATATCGCTCCTATAAAGATATTAATGAAACACCCCCCATTGCCAGGGTACAGGCCCTGTCCAATGAAATAAAGGAGAAAAGAGAAGATCGGCTTCTCTTGCAAAAGAGAGTTAAGGAATTAAGGGACAAGCTAGACAATAAAGCCACGATCAATTCGGATGTCATACGTTCTGAATTGGAAACCTACCGCATCATAGCCGGCATCAAGGCTGTCGCGGGTCCCGGCGTGGAGGTTACCCTAAATGATAGTGATGTGCCCTTGGCTCCGGGACAGGATCCAAATTTTTATGTACTGCACGATGAAGATGTGCTAAAGGTTCTTAATGAACTAAAGGCCGCGGGAGCCGAAGCCATTGCCTTAAACGGGCTAAGGTTAACGGCCACCAGTGAGATAAGGTGTATTGGCCCAACGATTCTGACCAATAAAAACAAAAGGCTGTCTGCACCTTTTACCATTACAGCCATAGGCAACCCAAAAACTTTAGAGAGCTCGCTTTTTATGAAGGGTGGCGTGGTGGATCAACTTAAATTTTGGGGGATACAAGTGGACGTGCGTAAAAAGGATAACCTAGAAATTGCAGAATATACAGGCCCTACCACCTTTGAGCATGCTAAATCTATTCAAGAGTAGGTGGTATGATGAAAAAAACATTATATGCATCCATCCTTTTAGTTTCTGTGATATTAGGTTTTATGGTTGCATTTCAATTTAGAACCGCTGGCAGGGTAGATTCCGGGGTATCCATAGACCGGGTTCAACTCCTGACCACAGAGCTAAAACAATTAGACAGAGAATATATTACCCTTCTGGAAGAAGCCCAGGATTTAGAGCAAAAATTAGCTCAGGCAGAAAAGGGCCGACCCCAGGCCTCTCAAGCTGTTCATGAGGAATTACAAAAGGTTCGCCAGCTTGCGGGGATGACTAAAATGCAGGGCCCTGGTGTTGAAGTTAACCTTGCTCCCGTTACCAGAGAAGAAGATCAGACCGGGGAAAATCTTTTTACCGTAAGGGATGAAGACCTGCTGCGAGTCATTAACGAGCTGAGGGCTGCCGGGGCGGAAGCTTTGGCCATTAATGGTCAACGTATCATCTCTACCTCTGAGATTCGGCTGGCGGGAGCCTTTATTGACGTTAATCTTACAAGAATATCTGCTCCCTATTCGATTTTAGCCATTGGTGCCCCTGGTCAATTGGAAAGTGCCCTGATTATTAAGGGTGGCTTGGTGGATCTCATGGATGACTGGGGTGTCGCCGTAACAGTAAATAAAAGAGAAGCAATAACTGTTCCAGCCTACACTCATCGGATTAATTTGGAATATGCCAAACCACTTAAGGAGGCCAGCTAACCATGTGGATAGGGATCATATTGGCGGCGACTGGGTTAGCCATAGGCATTTTGGCTGGATTAAATCTCCCGGTGGTATTGCCGCAGGTCTATGCCCAGTATCTGGGCTTAGGAGTGTTAGCCGCCTTAGATTCGGTTTTTGGCGGTATTCGAGCTGCTTTGGAAGATCACTATGATAATCATATCTTTGTTACGGGTTTTTTTAGCAATATCCTTTTGGCTGCCGGCTTAGCTTATATTGGAACGAAATTAGGGGTGCCTCTAAGCACCGCGGCTGTGGTGGCCTTTGGTGTAAGATTATTTCAGAATCTGGCCATAATTAGGCGACATCTGTTAAAAAAATAACTATTTTATAAATAAGTAAAAGGGAATTTTTATTCTATGTTGAATTTACAATTTAAGTAAACAGTTTCTCAATAGGAGGTGCCTGGCTTGGCCAGGAGACAATTCATTGGTGGACTTGATATAGGTACGACCAAAATTATAGCGGTTGTAGCCGAAATCAGCCCCAGCGGCTACCCGGTGGTTAAAGGGCTGGGGGAGTGTGCTGCCATTGGCATAAGAAAGGGTTCCGTTACAGATGGCACCTCACTGACCAAGGTCATTGACCAAGCGCTTAAAGAGGCCCAGGATATGGCCGGTGAAAAAGTGGCATCGGTTTATGTGGCTTCTCACGTTGTTAAGCAATTGACTGACCAAACCAACATTGTGGATGAGAAGTTAATAGAGAGTATTAAAGAGGTTGGTTTAAAGATACAAGAAACTTTACCTGCCATTGTTGCTTCTGCCCAAGCAGTACTAACGGATACCCAGAAAAATATCGGGACCGTTTTGGTGGATATAGGTGGAACGATTACGGAAATTGCCGTATTTGATCAAGGTTTACCGAAATACACAGCAACCTTAAACGTTGGCTGTGACCATATTTCAAGCGACCTAGCGGTATGTTTGCGTACCTCCATCCGTGAAGGGGAACGTATTAAAAAGCTGCTCGGTTTAGAAAAAACAGAACCTCAGTTACAATTGGAAGTTAGTAGTGTGGGGGGGCATGAAAAAAGAAAAGTGCCTGCCAGCGCTGCCTTAGATATAATACATTCCAGGGTTCAAGAAATATTTGAACTGATTCAAAAAGAGCTGAATGATCAGTTCCGTTTAGAAGCTCTGGCCGGTGGGTTAGTATTAACCGGTGGTGGGGCACTATTAAGGAATGTTGTGAAGCACGCGAATTCACAATTAAACCTTGCCAAGGTGGAGATAGGCATTCCTGCCAAACTTAGTGTACCCAAAGAGCAATGGCAAAGTCCTATTTATGCTTCATCTCTTGGGCTGGTAATGTATGGTGCTCTAAAAAGTTTCCGCTGCTCGGATCGCCTTTCAGGATGGCGTGGAGTAATTAACAGGTTTATCTAGTAAAGGCAAAGCGGCTTGATTGTGATAATACAGAGGAGGATAACTTATGCTTGACTTTGAAATGGCAATGGATCATTTTGCGAATATTAAGGTGATAGGTGTTGGGGGCGGCGGTAACAATGCAGTAAATAGAATGATTAGTGCGGGTCTCAAGGGTGTTGAGTTTGTTGCTGTGAACACGGACGCTCAATCACTTTTCTTATCCCAGAGTGATAGTAAAATTCAGATTGGCAATAAATTGACCAAGGGATTAGGTGCCGGTGCTAACCCGGAAATTGGCTGTAAAGCGGCTGAAGAAAGCCGTGAAGAGATTATGCAAGCTCTCAAAGGTGCTGACATGGTGTTTGTAACCGCCGGCATGGGCGGTGGTACCGGAACGGGTGCTGCTCCTGTGGTAGCAGAGATTGCCAAGGAACTGGGTGCCCTAACAGTTGGTGTAGTTACCAAACCCTTTACTTTCGAAGGAAGAAAAAGACATAGCCAGGCAGAGTCAGGAATTGAGAACTTAAAGAGTAAGGTTGATACTTTGATTACGATACCCAATGATCGTTTGCTGCAAGTTATCGACAAGAATACCTCTATTGTGGAGGCCTTTCGCATTGCCGACGATGTATTACGCCAAGGTGTCCAGGGTATATCCGACTTGATTGCGGTCCCTGGTTTGATTAACCTGGACTTTGCAGATGTCAAGACCATTATGAAAGATGCTGGTTCTGCCCTGATGGGTATTGGGGCATCTTCTGGGGAAAACAGAGCAACCGAAGCAGCCAGAGCAGCCATTTCCAGCCCTCTTTTAGAGACATCCATTGAAGGGGCGAGAGGTGTGCTATTGAATATTACAGGTGGTTCTTCTTTGGGCTTGTTTGAGGTAAATGAAGCTGCTGAGATTATTGCCCAAGCTGCTGATCCTGAAGCAAACATTATTTTTGGTGCTGTGATTGACGAAAGAATGAATGAAGAAGTTAGGGTAACTGTCATTGCCACTGGCTTTGATCATAAAGTACCTGCCAGAAAAGAAACAAAGAAACAGGAAATGGAGGCCATTAAGCCCTTTGCCGGCCATGATGACCTGGATATTCCGGCGTTTCTCCGCCGTCGAGGCTAAAGAAAACTTGGCTTACCTGCCCGTAACGACATGTTCACAGGCAGGTAAGCCTTATTTTTAGGTCAAGACCATTCTTTGACAAAAATCAAACAATAAATATGAACACAGCATTTTTAAAAGGATAACCTTCATCACCGAGGGTACACTAAAATAAACAAATATCAAAGGAAGGTGTAGCAAGATGAAGGACATGCAATTCAATAGGGAAAACCTAACAAGGAAAGAAGACCTCAACAGGATAAGAGGTCTACAACAATTTGAAGACAATAACAAAGGTCCTGCCAAAAAAGATTCGAATCGCAATGATATCAATGATCCCATCAGTAAGTAACGTTTGTATTAAATAAGAAAAACCAATTATGTAGAAAAATGATGTAAAAAATTTCCAATTCATTACCAGATATTGACAAGTTTCACTGACCCTGGCGTGTATAATATTGCCAGGGTTTTTTGTATTTGCAGGAAGCAGAAAGTTGGAAAGTGGAAAGTTAAAAGAGCTTCGGTTGCTAACAGCACCAGCAAAAAAGGAATACTTAGGGGAGATACAGACACAGGGGGACGGTTCTTTTGTGTTCGCCCCCTGTGTCCCTAGGGGACGAACACAAAAGAACCGTCCCCCTGTGTCCGAACAATGTTAGAAAGATCCTTTGCTACCGCCCAGGTTGACAGAGATTTAGACGGCCAAATGCCTGCACCATGGAATGCTAGGGTATTTTTCAGGATGCCAAAAAAATTGGCATATTTTGCAACAGTAAGTTATAAACTGGTACTAGACAGTATACTGCTGCTGCATGGGTAGAGGTTTATCATTATGAGACAAGTGGTCTATCTGGATGAAGTGATTTTGGTAAATTTGGTCATGAACCTTACGGTGCTGTGGTTAACCGCCCGGTTTAACGGCAATAAGTTGTCCCTCTTCAGAATCTTGGCCGCGGCCTCGGTGGGGTCTATTTATGCATTGACGGTTTTGTTTCCTGGCTTGACAATCATTAAAAGCCTTTGGGTCAAATTGATGATGGCCGTGGTGATGGTTTGGATTGCCTTTGGTTTTAGCGGCTGTCATAAATTTGGCAGGGATTTTTTGTGTTTATTTATCGCGGGCTTTTTTCTTGGTGGTTTATCCTTGGGTTTGCATTATCTGTTGTCTGCCAGCCCAAGCATGACAGCCGAGGGTTCGATTATGACAACTGACTATCAAAAGTGGTTTGTTTTAGTAATAACCATCATCATCGCCTACTGCATTGGTAAATGGGGTGCCTTGCTGTGGCGCAAAAAAGTGGGACAAATGAACCATAAAATTCCCCTTACAGTCAAGCTATGGGGGAATAAGATCTCCGTCGAAGCTTTAGTGGACACAGGAAACCAGTTGGTAGAACCAATAAGCCAACACCCAGTTGTGATTATTGAATATGAAGCCATTAAGCCAATACTCCCCAGAGAAATTTCCGGACTATACAGCAATGGCTTGCCCCAGGATGGTGCTACACTATTAACATTGCTTTCAGATAGTCCCTTTATTCCACGCTTACGATTGATACCTTTTCAATCCCTTGGCAAGGATCATGGCATGCTGTTAGGAATACGCCCAGATGAAATAGAAGTAAGCTATAACGATACAAGTTATAGGGTACAAAATGTGCTGGTGGGAATATACCATAAAAAATTAAGCAATGAAACCACCTATCGGGCACTTTTGCATCCGCAATTATTGACCTTTTAGTCTTATAAGGAACGGGTTCAAGGAGGGAGATGCTTGAAAAACGCTTGGCAGTTTAAAATTTTGATTCGACTTTACTTGGCCCGGGTAATCCATTGGCTGGGCTATCAACAGGAAATTCACTATGTAGGAAGCAGCGAGGCTTTACCGCCACCGCTCTCCAATGATGAAGAAATCGACCTCATCGAAAGATTGGGAGACGGTGATCTTAAGGTTAAAAATGTACTCATTGAGCGGAATCTTCGTCTGGTGGTTTACATAGCACGAAAATTCGAAAATACTGGCGTGGGTATTGAAGATTTGGTTTCCATTGGAACCATTGGTTTAATTAAAGCTGTCAATACTTTTGATCCACACAAAAAGATCAAACTTGCCACTTATGCCTCCAGGTGCATAGAGAACGAAATTTTAATGCACCTGAGAAGAAATAATAAAACTCGCTCAGAGGTTTCCTTTGATGAACCCTTAAACATTGACTGGGATGGCAATGAGCTGTTGCTTTCAGATGTACTCGGTACAGAAAATGATATTATTTACAAAAATATTGAAGAGGAAGTTGATAAAAAGCTTTTGCATCTGGCCCTGATGAAGCTTTCCGGTCGGGAAAGAAAGATAATGGAGCTTCGGTTTGGGCTTAATAATGGAACGGAAAGGACACAAAAGGAAGTTGCAGACATGCTGGGAATCTCCCAATCCTATATTTCACGGTTGGAAAAAAGGATTATAAAGCGCTTAAAAAAAGAAATTCATCGTATGGAATAAAAATTTTAAAGGATAGCAATATTGAGAAAAAGCCTCAAAAACACACATTAAAGGTGGTTTTTGGGGCTTTTCTGTGGTGTTTGATCATGTATATAAGAAATTTGCCAAGGTAATTGTTGGAAATGTCAATTATCTATAATTTCTAATATTTCTTCTTGCCCCTAGAAATTACGGGGGTGATGCAGAATTTTATTTAACGGATTCTTGATTTAATTTTAGAATATGGGGGGGTTAGTAATGTATAAGTTTAAGAGAATTACCATGAGCCTTCTATTGGTTATGTTTATGTTTATGGCTTTTTGTGTTCCTTCAATGGCATCAGATGACGTGTTAGGAACATCTATTGAAGTTCCTGTCATCACAGTTGACGAAGATACTGACAATGTTAATACAGAAAAGGATTCATCTACTGAGGTTTCTATTACTACAGTTGATAAAAACAGTAACAATGTAAACAGTAGTAAAGAAAGCAGTAGTGACGGAATTATAAGCCCTCATCAAGATGTATCAATACCGACTAATGTTAGCGCAGTAAAAGTAACAAGTACTGGTTTTCAAGGATATCGTTTGACTCCATCTCCCGGTTGGCTTTCATTTAGTGAGCTAAATGACACAGCCACAATAAACTAAATGAATAACTGACAAATCAGAAGTAAGGTTAAGTAAAACCAAGCCCAATTTTATTTCTGGATATATACATGATATAATCCCTCCAGAGCAAAAATGCTGGAGGGATTATATCATGTATATATCCGGCACCCAGAGATTGCAGTGGTCAAGACTTACCATGCCAGCGGAGCTTCGTACTAAACTCCTTAACATCGATAGAACTTTTCTATTATCATTCTTGAAAGGAAACAATATGATGAATGACTTGATAAAAAAATACAAACATAAAATTATACCCGGCGAAAAAAGTATTGAAGAACTTATAGACTACTTAAAACATAAAACGGATATTGTTGAAATCGCCGCAACAGAGCTGGTCTTCTGTCAAGATATCGGACAAGTTAAAAGTAGAAATATCCCTAGTTTATTGTTTTAACATGCTAAAGCACTTTCGAAATCATAAGGTGATATCATGCCACAATGTTCATGAATTCTAACAGT
>NZ_JBAIYV010000010.1:0-72660 GCF_036763075.1 Desulfotomaculum sp. 1211_IL3151
CTCGCTAGCGTCTTTTCATAACGCTTGACGAGGATGTTTTTTGTGGTCGTCTTAGTTTCATCTTAACGATGACTTTTGACTTGACCTGTTTTTCATCCATCATCTGCTGTTTAGTTTTCAAAGACCGGTTTTGCCGAGGCATTGCTTGCCCTCGATTTGAAATGTTACCATATTGAAGATTCCGTGTCAAGATTTATTTCATAATGTTTTTTAACAACAATGCTGTCGTCTTGATCACAGTTTTTTATTATACACTTATCGTTGTCCTTTGTCCAGTGACAGTTTTTTCCTGTCTTTGTCCGACTTTGTCTGCCGGGAGACAAAATATATATTATCACTCCCGGCAGTTAATGTCAAAGCTTATATTTAATCGAGTTTTAGGATTCCCTGGGTCTCATCAGGGGGAATAAAATAACGTCCCGAATAGATGATGAATTGGTTAAAAGCATCACCAGACGGTCAATTCCGATGCCTAAGCCCCCGGCAGGTGGCATCCCATACTCCAAGGCGTGAATGTAATCTTCATCATACATCTGGGCCTCTTCATCACCGGCTTGTCTTTTTTCTACTTGTTTCATAAATCTACCCTTTTGATCAATGGGATCGTTAAGCTCGGAGAAGGCATTGGCCAATTCCCTGCCATAAATAAATAATTCAAAGCGGTAGGTTAATTCTGGGTTTTCCTGCTGCCGTTTGGCTAGGGGTGATATATCAACGGGATAATCAATTACAAAGGTCGGTTGGATTAGCTTGTCCTCTACCTTTTCCTCAAACACAGTATTGAGAATATCCCCCCAAGAGGCACCTGATTCGATCGCCAAACCTAAACCCTTGGCAGCCTCATAAGCCTCCTGGGCAGTCTTTAGCTGGGTAAAATCCAATCCCGAATGTTCCTTAACGATTTCTAACATGGGAACCCGCCGCCAGGGTTTGGCCAGACTTATTTCCGTGCCCTCATATTCTATTGTTGCTGTACCAAGTACCTCCTGTGCAACCTGGGAAATCAGATCCTCTGTAAGATCCATCATGTCCTTATAATCTGCATAGGCTTGATACAATTCAATCATCGTAAATTCGGGATTGTGTCTGGTGGAAATACCTTCATTACGAAAATTTCGATTGATTTCGTAAACCTTATCAAATCCACCTACCAATAAACGTTTAAGGTAAAGTTCTGGAGCAATCCGCATAAAGAGGTTCATATCTAAGGTGTTATGATGTGTAATAAAAGGACGTGCACTGGCCCCGCCTGCTATGGGATGCATCATGGGAGTTTCTACTTCTAGGAATCCCTTTTGATCTAAATAGTTACGAATGCCCCTTACCACTTTGCTACGGGTAATAAAGGTTTGTTTTACTTCTGGATTAACAATCAGATCCACATACCGTTGGCGATACCGCAAATCAACATCCTTTAGACCATGCCATTTTTCCGGCAGGGGACGTAAGGACTTAGCCAAAATTTTGTAATTGTCAATATGTACAGTGATTTCTCCCTTACGGGTTTTAAAGACTTTTCCTGAACAACCAATCATATCCCCGATATCAAGCTTTTCAAAACGGGCGTAATCATCTGCCCCTAGATCGTCCAATCTGGCATATACCTGAATATTGCCCTTGCTGTCCTGTACGTTAGCAAAGCTAGCTTTGCCCATTACCCGTTTAGCCATAATACGACCAGCTATGACCACAGCATGTCCATCCATCGCATCAAACTGATCAATAATATCAGCGGTATAGTGGGTCTGCTCATATTTTTGTCCAAAGGGCTCCACCCCTTGGGCGATAAGTTCCTGCAGTTTATCCCTGCGAACTTTCATAAGTTCATTGAGATCTTCTACAGTGGTTTGGCCGGCCTCCGGTTCACCCGGAGCCGACGGATCTAAATTTTTATTATTAATATCTGCCATTAACAAAAACCCCCAAACGCTACCTCAAAATGTCAACAATTTCGTATTTTAAAACGCCTGCCGGAACATTTACTTCCACAATGTTCCCCTTGGGTTGTCCTAAAATAGCCTTACCTACCGGAGATTCATTGGATATTTTATTTGCATCCGGGTCTGCTTCAACAGATCCCACCAGGGTGTATTCTAACCTATCACCAAATTCAAGATCCTTTAAAACGACTTTGGACCCTAGGGACACAACATCATTATCTAGGTTTTCATCATCAATTAATTTGGCATTACGCAACATCTTTTCAAGCGTTAAGATACGACCTTCAATAAAGGCCTGCTCATTTTTGGCATCTTCATATTCCGAGTTCTCACTGATATCTCCAAATTCAATGGCTTGTTTAATCCGCTCCGCAACTTGGCGTCTTTTTACAGTCTTTAGTTGGTTTAACTCATCCTCCAACTGCTTTAAACCAGTTACTGTAAGCATTACATCTTTTTCTTTCATTCCGATTCTCCTTGTCTCTCCATAACTATTTTATCTCTTTTTTATTAGCAATTCTTAGCAATAAGCCTATCTACAGTTAAAGCACTGCAAAAGGTGATGCCAATTGCAGTGCTTCCTTTCTGGGTCTTGTTCCTGTACATTATAAAAACACCACTAATTATTTGTCAAGGATTCATTAGAGAAACCATTAAAATTGTTAGGACACCTTTATGATGGCCCGCCGTTTTATTAAATTAATTTCTTCTTCGGATATGGGTTTTTCAAAACTTCTAAAACCGGCTAATTTAAAGCCATGTTTTTGCCCCAGTCGGAAGATATCTTCAACTTGTTTAAGGGTGAGGTCTCTCCCCAGGGTATAGCTCTCCATTTTTCCTTCCAGTGCAAGAATCATGGTTTCTGCCATACAGGCGTAGGCCGTTTTTGGGGGAAAACCAAAATTAAAATTAAAATTCACATCCCCTGGTACCTCCACAATACCCCCCTCAATAACTAATACATCATCCCGTTCCTCAATCACTCGTCGAGAAACATCCCTTGGCCTAGCCACATCACAAACCACCGCTCCTGGCTTTAGGTCCTCTGGCTGAATGATGTTGTCCATTGAACTGGTCACTGTAATTACCAAATCGGACTTCGTTAAAGCAGCTTTCATATTGGAACTAACCTCCGCCGCTAACCCCGTCTCATACATAATACGATCCGCCAATAAATGCAGCTTCGGCTCATTCCTGCCTACCAGTGTTAAATTATTTACATCCCTTGCTAGCGATAAGGCACATACACTACCGATTGAACCGGTGGCACCTACTACGGTAACCCTTGCCTTTTTCAAATCATGACCCATTAATTGAGCCGCTTTTTTGGCCCCTTCAAGAGCTATGGCAACCGTATAACTGTTGCCGGTAGTTACCGGTATGTTTAAACTTTTTGCAACCGTGATCCCAGCATCGCCCACCACTTTAGTAAAAGCCCCCAAACCCACTACATCTGCCCCCATTTTTTCTGCCAATTGCCCCGCTTGAATAATTTTTTTTAGGACAAAGGCTTGGGGCAATTCTTTCATTTGTTTAGCGGTAAGCAGGCAAGATATAAAGGACCCTTCAATCTCCGCCTCTGAGGAACGAATACCAGTAATGGCCGAAATCTTAATGGGGGGGAGCAGCTTTAAAGTCCTTTCAATTAAGGCATCGGGCATATAGCGCGTAAAATAAAACTTCCTGGCAACATCGCTGCAATCCAATGGGTGTATAATAAATGCAAAGTTTTTCATCTTTGCTCCCCCCGTTCCTGTATTATGGGTATTTCTTTACAATCATATGCCTACAAACCCTCAATCATTAATAAAAATGGTAAAAAGGGGGTGCCGTAACAAACTACTTTATTATGTAATTTCGCGGCACTTCTTTAATTACCTCTATATCATGTTCGTCATAGGATAACAACCCGTCCCAGCTTTACACTTCGCAAAGTAGACTTTTAAGAATCTCCTCAATTTCCTTTCTACTTTGGGCCTTGTTGATCATTTCTCGTATACGGGCGGCTCCCCTCATCCCCTTTGTATACCAGGCAGCATGTTTTCTCATTTCAAAAACGGCCACTTGTTCCCCCTTAGATTCCACCATTAATGCCAAGTGGCGGATGGCGGTTTTAATTCTTTCCTCGGGATTTGGGCCAGGCAACACTTCTCCCGTATTTAAGAAATGAACAAGTTCCCGAAATAGCCAAGGATTTCCCATGGCTCCGCGACCCACCATGATGCCATCACAACCAGTAACCCCTAACATCCTTGCAGCATCCTGGGCTGACCAGATATCCCCGTTGCCAATAACAGGTATCCGTAAGGCTTCTTTAACCTTTTTTATAATCTCCCAGTCTGCCTTGCCGCTATAAAATTGACTTCTGGTACGTCCATGGACAGCTACGGCGGCAGCCCCTGACTCTTCCATCCGTCGAGCAAACTCAACGGCATTTACCGAATGTTCATCCCAACCTTTACGAAACTTTACTGTCACAGGAACCGATGGAACTGCTTTTACCACCGACTCTGTAATTTTAGCAGCCAATTGAGGCTCCCTCATTAGCGCACTGCCCTCGTTATTTTTGACAATTTTAGGGGTGGGACAGCCCATGTTAATATCAACAATATTTGCCCCTCTTTCCACAACAATGGCGGCCGCCTTAGCCATTGTTTCAGGATTTGAACCAAAAATCTGGACACTTAGGGGTTCTATTTCCCCCCGGAAGTCCAACATGCGGTACGTCCTGGGATTAGCAAAAAGCAGTGCCAAATCGCTTACCATTTCAGTAACAGCCAAGCCACACCCCTGTTCCCTGGCAATTATCCGATAAGCCCTATCGGTTACCCCCGCCATTGGAGCAGCAATGACATGATTAGCAAGTTTTACGGAACCTATGTTCACGAGGCCAGTCCCCCATTTGTTCCCCTGTTGTTCTCGTAAAGAAGACAAAGTCCAGTCAAAGTTAATGTCGGATTAACTTTAGTAATAACGGGAGTCTCCCTGGCAATTATCTCTGCCAACCCGCCCGTTGCTATTACTTGCGCATCCGATCCCATCTCTTGTTTCATCTTCTTAACAATCATTTCAATTTGCCCTGCAAATCCAAAGATGATCCCGGCTTGCATGGCACTTACCGTATTTTTACCGATAACCGAGGCAGGTTTTGTTAATTCTACCCGGGGTAATTTCGCAGCCCTAGCAAAGAGGGCCTCCGTGGAAATGCCTATGCCCGGGGCAATGACCCCACCTAAGTATTCTCCCGTAGCTGTTACATAGCAAAGGGTGGTGGCTGTCCCAAAGTCAACTAATATTAAAGGTCCGCCGTAAAGGGCATAGGCGGCCACCGCATTAACAATCCGATCGGCCCCTACTTCCCTAGGGTTCTCCGTTTTTATGGATATGCCAGTTTTAATTCCAGGCCCCACCATAATAGGATCTAATTTAAAGTATTTTTTTACCATTGACTCAATCAGTCCGTTTACTGGCGGAACCACCGAAGAAATAATAACTCCTTCAATTAAGTTTATATTTATTTTGGCTAAGGTAAACAGTTCTTTCATCAAGACTCCATATTCGTCCGTTGTCCGGTTGCGGTCCGTGGCTAAACGCCAGTTAGCCATCAGGTCTTTATCTTTAAAAACGCCAAATACAATATTCGTGTTACCAACGTCAATTGCCAGTATCAAACTGTTCCCTACCTTTCTCATGTCCATATGCCTTAGGCCATGAGCCATGGGCTAAATAACCTTGGCAAAGACTCCTAGCCGTTCTCAGATCAAACCGTTGAGAAATATCTTTTTTTATAGAATTCATGAAACATTCTACCAGTTTAATACTCAAAGTGCAATTACCCGTACACAAACAGCAAAAGCTAGCAATGCGGAACGACACAGCGGTCGTTCCGCATTGCTAGCTAATTTCGGGGCAATCGTTGATGAATGGACCTTGCCAGCACTGCAATAATTACTGCTTTTACTAAGTCCCAAACAACAAAGGGCAGAAAACCAATTTTTAAGGCTCCCATTAGCGATACAGGTTTTCCAAGATATAAATTTAACACGGCATAGAGATAGGGTAAGCCAACCACATAGATTACAGCCATGCCAACCATGGCAGCCAATAAATAATTCTTTATTTCCTTATTTTGCTGGCCTTCAAAAATCTTTCCGGCTGTATAGGCAGCCAGCACTTGACCCAAAAGAAAACCAAAGGTGGGCTTAAGTACATAGGCAGGACCGCCAAATGGCTCTGTGGCAAACACTGGCAGACCCATTAGACCTAGTAGTAAGTAAACAATGACACTTAGGGCTCCCATTCGCGCACCCAACAGCAAACCGGCTAGTATCGCTATTAAAGGTTGCAAACTAAAGGGCACCACTGCCAATACAAAGGGTATTCGGGTGATGATTGTTACGATCACCATGATTGCTGCCATCAAACCTGCTAAAGTTATTTCCCTGCTGGAAATTCGCAAATGAAACACTCTCCCTCGTTAACTATTTTATTTTAGTAGGTTGACATTTAGGCTAAAAAAGAGCTGGCCTCCGCAATGTCATCCTGAGCGAAGGCGAAGGATCTTTCGATCATTGAAGGGTTAAATCCACGGTCCGCTCTATCCCCCAGGATGACACAAAGTTTCTAATCTTTTTAGCAAACTGCTCCCTACTTCGCTCCACTAATTAATCGTTCTTAATGAAACTTCCCCTGAAAAGAAGGTCTTGCTGTTACCATTGGGTAATCTGAGAAGCAATGCGCCACTTTCATCGATTCCTTCCATTACCCCCTGCCAGTGGTTATGTAGGTCGAGTACCTGTACGGTGTCTCCTACCCACAAGGCAACTTCTTGCCACATTTTTTTTAGGGGTAAAAAGCCCTGTTGTTGCCAGAGGTTATAGAGCACATCCAGTTCCTCTAAGAGGGGTACGAATACCTGAGAGCGAATGAATGGTTTTCCTAACTGGACCCTCAGAGAAGTTGCCCCTTGACCGATCATTGCCAGTTCCTCCTGCCTTTGATTGACATTCAGGCCGATTCCCAGCACCACATACTTTACTCTGTCAGCCTCCGCTACCATTTCTGCCAGGATGCCGCCTATCTTTTGACCCTTAATATAAACGTCATTGGGCCATTTTACCTTCGCCTTAAGGCCTACTGTGCGCTCTAAGGCCTTGACCACTGCCACTGCTGCTAACATGGTAAATTGCGGCACTTCCATTGGATTGGCTTTGGGATATAAGATCACGGAAAAACAAAGTCCAGCCTGGGGCAGGGACTGCCAGGTACGGCCTAGTCTACCGCGACCTTTGGTTTGTTCCTCAGTAACTACAACGGTTCCCTCTACCGCCCCCCGGCGGGCTAAATCTTTGGCCACATCATTGGTGGAGGTGGTTGCTTTGTGATAGCTTATCGCCTGCCCGATAATTTGTGTCTTGATCGACGCAGACCATTCTGCCGGGTCAAGGAGCTCAGGGGAGGCCAACAAACGATAACCCACCCTTGGCCTGGCCTCTATGTCATAGCCATCGCTGCGCAATGATTCAATGGTTTTCCAGATAGCTGTTCTGGATACCTGAAGCTGCTGACAAATATATTCACCGGAAACATACCCCGGCTCTTCCTCCCTAAGTAATCGGAGAATTTTTTGTTTGGAATTCATTTATCTCACCTTTTTACGTATTAACACTTACATTCTTTTGTACATGGTTATAGCCAAGACGAATGGCTAAATATTATCCTACATCTCCTCATTTGTCAACCACCCTTTATTTTCAGGTTAACGTTCGGGGCAAAAAAAAAACAAAATAACCCCTCCCCTAAAAATCTCGCAGTTCAAGGGGAGGGATTGTCACTTTATTTAAGAACTTATGGGTTACTTTTCGCCTTTATTTCTCCAATATCCAAACTAATATCCAAGGACTTGATAGAATGGGTAAGGGCACCCACAGATATCAAATCCACGCCGGTCTTGGCAACTGAAACGATCGTTTCCTCGTTTATGCTGCCCGAAGCTTCCACCAAGGCACGCCCGTCGATCATTTTTACTGCCTCCCTCATGGTAGCATGATCCATATTATCGAGCATAATAATATCCGCCCTGGCTTCCAATGCCTCCGTGACACCTTCCAGGCTTTCTACTTCGACCTCAATTTTAATTGTATGGGGTACATTATGCCTGGCTGCTAAAATGGCCTTGGTTATACCCCCGGCAACTTTAATGTGGTTATCTTTAATTAAAACTGCATCATAAAGTCCATAACGGTGATTAAAGCCACCACCAACCTGAACAGCGTATTTTTCCAGCATCCGTAAGCCAGGGGTTGTCTTGCGGGTATCCACAACCCGTACGGGGTAAAGTTTTATTTTTTCCACTAAGGATGCCGTACGACTGGCTATGCCGCTCATTCTTTGTAAAAAATTCAAGGCCAAGCGTTCACCCGTTAAAATAGCCCGGGCATTTCCTGCCACCTCTGCAATAACGTCACCAGCGGCCAATTTGGCACCATCCTCAACCTGAGGAGTAAACGTGATCTCCGGGGCTAGATGGCGGAAAACAGCTTCCGCCACTGGTATGCCAGCAACCACCCCTGGTTCTTTCACAAAGATAATCGCCTTGGTCTGATAATCAGTGGGTATCGTGCTGTTGGTTGTGATATCCCCGGTGCCAACATCCTCAGCCAGGGAAGTTTCAATTATTTTTTTAATATCCATCATATTTAGATTCATGGGGAACCTCCATTAATTGCACTTAAGAATAATATGCTTTCGCCACCGATCCGATGTTTCTGGATAGTCTAACCGAAAATGGCCTCCCCTACTTTCAGAACGCATCATGGCAGCCTCTGTTATCAGTGCCCCCACCTCTAACATGTTGCGGACTTCCATTTTAGCTGTATCAGTCACTTCATACTGGGCCAGGTATGAGCAGGAGTCAAAGAAAGCCAATGCCTGGGCTAAGCGTTGGGCAGTCCGTAACGGACCTACTTTTTCACCCATAATTTGCTGCAACTTCTTTCTTAAACTTAAATAATTTACTTCGGGAGTCGCTAATAAATCGTGGCAAGAAAACTCCGGCTCATCGGGTAGGTCTTCTTCCAAAATACACTTTGTCCGTTGAACGATTCGACCACCCCAAACCAAACCATCGAGCAAAGAGTTGCTGGCCAAACGATTGGCACCATGTACAGCCATACAGCTAGCCTCACCACAGGCGAATAAGCGTTGAATACTTGTTTCACCCCAAAGATCTGTTTTCACGCCACCCATCATGTAATGGGCCGCCGGTGCAACGGGTATAAAATCCTTGGTAATATCTAAACCATACTTCGAACAAGTTAATGTTATCGTAGGAAAGCGTTCCTTTATTCTGTCAGCCTCCAAATGGGTCAGGTCAAGAAAAACGGAATTGGCTTCCGTCTTAGCCATTTCGCTTAAAATCGCACGGGACACAATGTCTCGGGGGGCAAGTTCAGCCATGCCATGGTACTGAGGCATGAACCTCTCTCCCCTTGCATCCCGCAATAGAGCCCCTTCTCCCCGTACAGCTTCGGAAATTAAGAAGCGGGGTGCATCGGGTAGGACCAACGAGGTTGGATGAAACTGAATAAATTCCATATCCATAACCTCAGCACCAGCCCGATAAGCGAGGGCTATGCCATCGGCAGTGGCAACCTCGGGGTTGGTGGTATAGTTATACAAGCGTCCTGAACCGCCTGTTGCTAAAACAATTGCCTTCCCTCTAAAAATACGGAATTCCCCAGTGACCTGATCCATCGCCAAGGCACCATAACAAATATTATCCTCAACCAACAGATCAACAACATATTGGTTTTCATGAATTTCGACACGGGATAAAGAGGCCACATTCAGGCTAAGGGCGCGTAAAATTTCTGCCCCTGTGGCATCACCCTGGGCATGGAGTATACGATCTTGACTATGGCAACCTTCCCTGGTAAAACATAGGTCATCACCCGTTCGATCAAAGCATGCCCCCATGTTAATTAATTCTTTCACTCTCTTGGGTCCTTCATTTACCAATATTCTTACAGCATCCGCACTGCATAGACCGGCTCCGGCAATTAATGTATCTTTCATATGTAATTCAGGAGAGTCGTGTTGTCCTAAAGCAGCAGCAATACCTCCCTGGGCTCTGTCCGTGTTGCTTTCAGCAACCGTGCGCTTGGTCAAAAGGGTTACTTGTGCACCTGTTTGGGCAGCTGCCCAGGCGGTAAAAAGACCTGCAATACCTCCGCCAATGATCAAATACTCTGCTTTTTGTTGGGGTAAATCCCTGGAATCAAAATTAACCAGGTATCGATTAGACACGGAAAACAACTCCCCCCAATATTATCCTTTACCATAACCATTTACTTTTTAAACATGCAACATTCTCTCTAGGCACCTCAGGGATTTTTCACGAATTTCTGGCGGCACAGTAATCTGGGGCTGCATCGTTACTAATGCCTCCTTAACCTTTGCTAAAGTGGTCGCCTTCATATTTGGGCAAACCAGTCTTTTGGTGGCCAAGAAAAATTCTTTACCTGGGCACTGCTTGTATAGTTGATGTAGAATACCTGCCTCTGTGCCGATAATAAATTCTTTCGCCGTGCTTTCTTTGGCAAATCGAATTAATCCCGTTGTACTTGAAACATAGTCTGCCATGGCCACTACCTCCGGCCGACATTCTGGATGAATTAATACCAGCGCTTCCGGGTGCTCTTGCTTGGCCTTGGTTACTTCCTCCGTAGTAACCCAGTCATGGGTATTGCACCAACCTTCCCACAGGGTCATTGGCCGACCCGTTTGATTGGCCACATAGGCGCCTAAGTTTTTATCTGGGATAAAGATAATGGGCTTGTCCTCAGGGATTGATTGAACAATTTTAACAGCATTGGCAGAAGTACAGCAAATATCACTCTCGGCTTTAACCTCAGCGGAGGTGTTCACATAGGCAACCACCAATGCCTCTGGCATTTCTTTCTTTTTGGCTCGTAATTCTTCAGCAGTAACCATATCTGCCATGGGACAACCTGCATTTTCCTCCGGCAATAGGACAATCTTATCGGGCGAAAGAATAGCCGCACTCTCCGCCATAAAATGAACACCGCAGAAAACAATTACCTCTGCATCGGTGGCGGCTGCCCGCCGGGATAATTCCAGGGAATCCCCAATAATATCGGCAACCTCTTGCACCTCGGGTCGTTGGTAAACATGGGCTAAAATAATCGCATTGCGTTCTTTTTTCAGTTTTTTAATATCCTCTGTAAGCTGACTGATTTTATCCTCAATCGACATTTACTCAACTCCTTGCCAAGGTAAATCTTGGCAATTTTATTTGGCAAACCCCATACAATTACAATTATACTTTCTGCCGAGTTAGAAATTTATTCTATCCCTTTAAAAATTCTACCTATCCGGTAAAAATTTGTCAACTAGTTGGGATTCGCCACCGTGGTTTGCAATATAATAGGTACAGGAGATATTCGTATAAGTTTATAAAATGGGTAAATAATTAAATGATTGATGGTTTTGTTCAGGATGGTGATTCTTATATGCAGCATTTGCTGGACTTCATCGCTGAAACTTCAAGTCAGTTAAACATCACTACCTATCTGGTTGGTGGTGCAGTGAGGGATCTACTATTGGATCGGGCACCTCTAGACTTGGATTTCATTGTCACGGAAAAAACGTTGCAGTTGTCCCAGCTAGTAGCTGAGCAATATAGTGGCAGTCTCGTTATATTGGACGAACATCGCGAAATGATCAGGGTGGTAACTAAGCGGTGGCAACTTGACTTTAGTCCTCTTAACAATAAAACCCTCCAGCAGGATCTGTTGGCTCGGGATTTCACCATCAATGCCATGGCCTTACCAATCCATAAAGGTGTGAACGGGACAGATTGTAAAAAGAAAATATTTGATCCAACCCGGGGCAGCCAGGATTTAATAAATGGATTATTAAGGGCAACCGCCAGTACATCCATTCGACAGGACCCTTTACGGGTTCTGCGTGGGCTAAGGTTCTCTGCCAAACTTAATCTGCTGATTATTCCAGAGACCATGGTACTGCTTAGACAGGGTGCGCGACAAATTGAACAGGTTGCCGGTGAACGGGTCTGGCATGAGTTATCCGCTCTGTTTTGCCTGCCAGTGACCTTTTCCTGGGTAGATTTTATGGATCGTGAATTGCACCTTTGGCAGTACTTATTACCAGGACAGCGTCGTATGGCCGAAACCAAGCAAAATTACTATCATTCCGAGAATGTCTGGCGGCACTGTCTACGGACCTATCAGTGTCTTGAGGTGATTTTGAAAGAATTATCCGGCAATTTTCCCGAAGGGCATACGCTGATTTCTTATTTCAACCAGGAATTATCCGGTGGGAGAAGCCGTATTGAAATTTTAAAGTTGTCTGCACTTATTCATGATGTGGGAAAGCCAGATACTGCTTTTACCCAAAAGAATGGACGCATTTCTTTTCACGGCCATCCAGAAGCAGGTATTCCC
Organism: Desulfotomaculum sp. 1211_IL3151; assembly: GCF_036763075.1. NCBI lineage: Bacteria > Bacillati > Bacillota > Clostridia > Eubacteriales > Desulfotomaculaceae > Desulfotomaculum > Desulfotomaculum sp. 1211_IL3151. The sequence goes on from NZ_JBAIYV010000010.1 coordinate 12,428, forward strand.
TATGCCGAGGTTTTGGCAGAACGACTTCGATTATCTCGGCCTGAGAGAAAATTACTGCTAAATTTGATACTTCATCATATGCTGCCCCTTGACCTATACACCTCAAGAGACTTTTCCAACTTAAATATATATCGTTTATTTCGTTCACTGGCTGACCATATCTTAGATATCCTTATACTATCTTTAGCTGATTTAACTGCCACCCTCGTTTCAAGTGAAAGAATCAGTGAATTGGTACCCTATCGTCGCTTTATCATTGATCTAATTGAAAAATATCTGAAAGACCAAGCGATCTTTAATCCAAAACCGTACCTTTCGGGCCACGACCTGGTTAAGCTGGGCATCCCCGAGGGTCCAAAGGTGGGATTGCTATTGGAGAAATTATGTGAGGAGCAGGCTTCAGGTTCTGTTGTCGACAAGGAATCCGCCCTGCGGTGGGTAAAAAAAAATAGCCCTCAGCTTTAGGCGCTGTGGGGCTTTAACCTTTAATAATTGTATCCTAAAGCATAATCTTATTTCCATACATCTTTGTCACCCTTTGCGTGCGATAGCAAAGGATTTTCTAACATTAAGAGGCTAGAGCCAGTATCCTTCTCTGTCGCTCAGGCTGACATAGCTGACGGCTAATAATCTACCTTCCTCACCTCTTGCCCCCCTAAGGCCTTTACAGCTAGTTCCTTAACCAGACCCTGGGGCAATCGCAGTTCCGGACATAGCTCTGCCAAGGGAACCAGTACAAAGGCTCTTTCATGCATGCGGGGATGAGGAATTTGCAATTGAGGGAAATTCATTGTTTCTTGACCATAAAGCAAAATATCCAAATCGACCGTTCTTGGTCCCCATTTGATCTCCCTGGTTCTATCTAATTTTTTCTCGATGTCTAACAGCACTTGGAGAAGCTCTTCTGGGCTTAAATTTGTTTCCACTTCGGCCACTGTATTGATAAACCACGCTTGGTCCGGATAGCCCCAAGGGGCACTTTCGTAACGTGAAGCTGCCCTTAGCAGATGAATCCCGGGGTACTTGCTCAACTGCTCCAAGGCGTTTTGAATATATGCCTTTTTATCACCCATGTTACTGCCCAGGCCAATATAGGCAACTCTCATCGTCATGAACCCCTTCTCCTGGTAATCTCCACAGCCATGTATTGAAAGATCCCTTTGATCGGTGCTTCCGGTTTCTTTAGGGTAACCTTAATTTCTTCTATCTTTTCATACTGCTTCAGGATATTTTGGGCAATTACCTCAGCCACCGCTTCTAATAGCTTAAAGGGTGGCCCGGTTAGAATTTTTTCTACAATATCATATATTTCAGCATAACTGACACTTAAACTTAGATCATCCCCTTGACCTGCCGGTTGCAAATTCAATGACAGCTCCAAATCAACCTCAAAACGCTGCCCCAATTTAGTCTCTTCCGCAAAAACACCATGATTTCCAAAGAATCTCATACCTTTAAGGATTATTTTATCCCGCAAAAACACACCCCCTGACGATAGCATCACTCATTCTAACGACCCGTACCATTTCCTTTACATCATGTACCCTTACAATATCTGCCCCACAGGCAATACCCAAAGCCACCGTGGCACCAGTACCTTCCACCCGTTGGTCCACTGGCAGGTTAAGGGTTTTGGCAATAACCGATTTGCGGGAGGTTCCTAATAAAATGGGACAACCTAAAACGGTTAGTTCCTTTAGACGCCGAAGGGTTTCAAGATTCTGCTCATGGGTCTTGGCAAAACCAATACCGGGATCAACAATAATGTTTTCCCTTCGTATACCTGCTGCTTCTGCCATTTCAATCCCCCGGCCAAGGAAGGAAACAATATCCAACATCAGGTCATGGTAGTCTGTGCTTGTACCATTATGCATCAGCATGATGGGTACTTGATACTGGGCAGCAACCCCGGCCAAGGCTGGGTCACCCCTAAGGGCCCATTGATCATTAATCATATGTGCACCAACCTCTAACACTTCCCTAGCTACACTGGCACGCCAGGTATCCACACTAATCGGCACGGCTACCCTGGGGAGGATTTTTTCCAATACAGGGATGATTCTGCGCTTTTCTTCATCCTCACTAATTTCAGAAAAGCCTGGCCTGGTAGATACGCCCCCCAGGTCAATAATATCTGCCCCTTCTTCTTCCATGGTAAGTGCATGTGACAAAGCTGCTTCTACTTCCAGATAACGTCCGCCATCAGAAAAGGAATCCGGAGTACTATTTAAAATCCCCATGATCAGTGTCCTTTGACCAAATTCCAATACTTTACCACGGCAATCCATTTTTCTAACTTTATTTCCTTCTAATATGTGCAGGATTTCTTCCAATCTAGCTGCCAATGTTGCTAAGCCAAAGGGCTGTAATCTTAGCTTTTTTATAAAACCTTTGTACTGGCCAAGGGTTGCCATGAGTAATACATCTGTTTTTTCAACAGAATGATTGACCACCCCACGGGCCACCGCCGCCTCTCCTCCCCTTGCCAACATCTCCTGCTTAATAATATTTGCCTGGGTAGGACTTGCTCCTGTTATTTTTAATACCCGATGTACCGCTTTAGGTGCCATGCGCTGCCAACCACCAGGATCACTGCCCACAGCCTGAATCTCATGCCTAGCCTGCTCTATATTGTCAATATATTTTACTCCTATTTCCATATCAAAGGATCACCTCTTGATCTCTGTTCATTTATACCGTATTTTTCAGTATATCACAAATAAATATGTCCCGTCTCCATGAGGGTCAGGCATAAAAATGGAGTGCGCCAACTACTTTTAGCAGTAGGCAACACTCCATTTTTGATACCATCCTTTGCTCTTTTAGCCCCCTTCTAACAGTGGCAAAACACGGACAAAATTACCATCCTTTAGTTGATGACCCAAATCAACATATTTTCCATCCACCAATACGGTTAGATGGGGAATCTGCTCCCACTTAAGCCCATTACTTAGAAGTAACTCGGATATGGTTGTCCCTTCGGCTACGGATCGGTCACCCGTTTTTATCTTATTTTCTAAGAGCCGAAATTCCAATGTAACGGTTATCATAATTCCTCCAAATTAGCTTAGACTATCCCCAATTCCTTTAATTTTTCCGCTTTGGGGATACCATTGTTATCCCATTGCATCAGGGCATAATAGCTATCTAACATGATCTCCAAATTAACAGTTTGTCCTTTGCTTTCTCCGTTGGGCATCGGTTCTTCGGTAAATCTCTTAGGCAAGGTATCGTCCTTGCGAGAGAAACCGTTTTTTACGTTAAACATTCTTTCCATATTAAAGAGCTTTTCTGCAAATAGCAGCAATTTTGCCTGGGTAATCTCTTGGCCCGTTACTAATTTAAAGGCTTCTATTTGATCATCCCGGGAAAAGCCATTTTGGATCGTTGCACAAATACCCAGGGAGTCAACAATACAGAAATTTAACTGGGTATTGCGAACCAGTGTCTCTTTGCCTGCTTCTTCAAATCGATTTCCGGCAGCCATTTCACCACCAAAAACAGGGGCAACCATATGGTGAGCTCCCTTTGGTGAAGTAGCATAGGTTAGTGCCATACCCTTGGCACCCCGGGGATCATATACCGCGGGGGTCATACCCTTAGAATGGATGGCCAATTCCGGGGCACCCCATTTGTTCGCCGCATAGACTGGGCCCTCAGCCAAATCAGCCCCAATACCTTCACGGTTTGCTATCATATATAGCAGTTTGACCATCGCTTCGCCATTGCCAAATTTTAATTCCAAACCATTGGTCTCTTTTCGTGTTAAAATACCTTTTTCAAAACACTCCATTGCCAGGGCTACACAACCGCCGGCAGTAATGGAATCTAAACCAACCTCGTCACAGACAGCAGACACCTTTAGTACGTCATCCCAGGTCGTTAACCCACAGTTGGTTCCTAAGAGGCCCAAGGTTTCAAATTCCGGTCCCTCCAGTTTAACCTCACCATATTTCGTGGAGACAATGGCTACATTCTTGCTGCAAGCAATGGCACAAGAATAGCAAGCAGCATCATTAAACACCACCGCTTCTCTAAATTTAGCCCCTTCAAATAATTTATTGGCCTCTGCATAGCCCTCACTAAAATTCTTGGTACACATAAAACCGGCACCGTTAATATGTTCAACTAGTTCGTTCGTACCTTGTTTCCTACGGACAACCGCTTTTGGTACAACAGAGAAATTGGGCTGAACCTTTTCTACGAGATTCATCAGCCCCTGGGGATCTGCCACTTCAACATCCTTGGTCCCTTTTACAGCAATGGCTTTTAAGTTCTTAGAACCCATTACCGCACCGCAGCCGCCACGACCAAATTCACGGAAGACATCGGCAGTAATACAAGCCAGCTTCACTTGATTTTCTCCACCACGGCCGATGCAAGCTACATGGATATGGGGATCTTTGCCTTTGGCTAATTCTTCTTTCAGAAGGTGATCTGTTTCTGCAATGGTTTTGCCCCACAGATTAGCCGCCGGGCGAATCTCCACATTGTCATCGTTAATCCACAGGTAGACAGGTTCTTCCGATTTGCCTTCAATAATAATCCCGTCGTAGCCAGCAAATCTTATTTCGGGACCAAAGTGGCCGCCGGCCAGTGCATAGGAGTAAGTCTCCGTTAGGGGAGATTTAAAGGCCACATTTATTTTATTGTTGCCTGGCACCATTGTCCCCGAAAAAGGTCCGTTAAAGAAGATCAACTTGTTGTCGGGGCCTAATGCATCGGTTTTGGAATCCACTTCTTTATTTAGAAAATAAGCAGCCATGCCCCGACCACCAATATACTCCAGGTATAATTCGATAGAAAGTTCTTCTTTGGTAACTGTCTTAGTTGTTAAATCAACACGTAGTAGTTGCCCTGCGATACCTTGTTTTTTACTCATCCCGTTTGCCTCCTTTTGATGATCAAGCCGATCTGCTTTCCTCTTTTTAATTATAGAAAAGTGCATCTCCCGGACAGTGTTTTACACACTGGGGGTCTCCGCCACAAAGGTCACAAATTAACATGTGCTTTTCCGTGGGGTGCTTTTTGATGGCTTGATTGGGGCAGGCCTTAACGCATAAGCCACAGGCAATACATTTTTCTTCGTCTACTTTGATGGCACCCGTATTTTCATCAACACTAAGGGCCTGAATCTTTACAGGGCAAGCCTTAATACAAGGGGTATCTGCACATTGCTGGCAAGAAAAGGGGTAGTCCATATAGGTCTCATGGCTTCTAACCACAGATATCCTGGACTTTTTGGGGTTATTCACCCGAAAGTGGAACATGCTGCACCATTGCTCACAAATCCTGCATCCTAAACATTTGTTGGGGTCTGCTGCTAAAACTTTCATATTGAACACTCCTCATTTTGTTATCTCTCTCTATCGTATTGCTAATAATCATTACCTTCGTCATAACCCAGTTCTCTGGATATGTTGGCAGCAGCTTCAGACAATAATAACCTGCATTCTTCTATTTTCTCCAAATCCATTCTTTCAGTGGGTCCGATTACTCCTAAACCAGCTATCACCTTCCCTCTATGATTTAAAATGGGTACTGCCACTGCCCTCACCCCGATAAAACCTTCCTCATTATCTACGCTAAATCCCTGTTTCTTGATTTGTTGAATGCGGTCTAAAAAGGCTTTCTTATCCGTGATTGAGTTTGGGGTTTGAGCCGGCAATTCTTCGGGGAGCAGCCCTGCCAACTGTCCCTCGGGCAGATAAGCCAATAGAAGTTGCCCAATGGCAGATGTAAATGCACTAAAGCGTAAGGTCCTAATACTGGCCCTAATCACTTCCGGGCTTTCAACCCTTTTTATGTGTACAACCTCTTTGTCATCTAATATTCCTAAATTACAACCTTCCCTCGTTAGCTGAGCCAATTCAAGTAAATAGGGCTGTGCAATCTGCTTAATGTCAAGGTCTTTGGCTACTCGTTCCTGCAAGTCAAGAACCCTTGACCCTAACCGATAGCCTCCGGTGGCAGTATTCTGTCGGACATAGCCCCTCATTTCCAAAGTAGCCAGGAGTCTATGAGCTGTACTGCTTGGCATGTTCAATTGTCTGCCAATTTCTAAGCAGCCCCTTTCCTGATTGCCTTTTCCGAGATGCTCCAGTATATCCAAGGCCTTCAGGACGGCTTTGACATATATTTCGTTACTCATTACATACCCCTTATATTCTATTTTGGCAAGGACATCCCGTATTGCGGGATGTTATCCCGTTTATTTATTAATTCGATTTTTTTTTTAAGATTCCTTCCGTGACACTATCTTTTTGTACTTTTTAAGGCCCCTTTATTCAAACAAAAAAAGAAGTGTCACAAGCTACCGCAGTAGCCTCGACACTCCCTTATTTTTAGGCTTTGTTTTTATTGCTAGTTCATCCACGCTGTCTGATTATTTGTTTTTGAGTAGATACCATACTCCGGTGGACCGTGCAAGGATATCTTCCCCCCTCGATACCGTGCATTCCACGGAAGCGATCGAGTTACCATCATGAACCACTTTCCCCCGGGCAATCACGCGCTCACCTAGGAGGGCAGTGGCTATGAAATTCGTGTTTAAATTTATGGTCATACCTACCTTGCCAAGGGTACGCACAGCAACTCCCATGGCAATATCAGCCATCGTAGCCATCACTCCACCATGCAGTGTCCCATGAGGATTCAGATGATGCGGCAGCACCGTAATTTCAACAGAGGATTCACCTGTGTTTAGCTCCGTCAGCTCAATATTCAACATCTTGCCAAAGGGATTTTCATTGACAGCATTAATCATTTCCTGAATTTTTGGCTCCACCACGGTTTCTCCTTTTAGCTTTTAGCCCTTTGTTATCCTATCCAAAAAAATGATAACCATTCGATGGTGCCAAGCACCTTGGTTTCTTTGGCCTTTAGCTCTTAGCTCTTAGCTTTTAGTTTTTGGGCTAATGGCTAACAGCTAATGGCTAATGCGTAGTAACGAAGGAGTGTCGCTCACTACTAAACGTAGGCTGCGACACTCCCTTTAATTGCTTTTATTGATTAGTACTCGTTGGGCAGCTTATCCAACTGCTCCTTGGTAAATACGGGGCCATCCTTGCAAACATATTTGCTGCCTACGTTGCAACGACCGCACATACCAATACCACACTTCATCCTGTTCTCTAGGCTCATGATGATACGCTCTGGGGTAAAACCGCATTCTACTAGTACCGGCATGGTAAATTTAATCATTACCGGCGGTCCGCAGATAATGGCATAGTCTGTCTTGGGTGCCACTTCTTTGGTTACGGTGGGGATGAAGCCCACACGACCGTTCCAGCCTTCTACTTCCCGGTCAATGGTGGTGATCAGGTTGATGTCACTTCTGGCATCCCAAGCTGCTAACTCATCTTTGTACAGCAGCAGGCCGGGGTTCCTGGCACCATAGATTACGGTCAGGTCGCCGTAATCCCCACGATTGGCAGGATCCAAAATGTATTGGATGGTGGAACGCAGGGTCGTGAATGCAAAGCCGCCGCCTATGATGGTCAGGCTCTTGCCTTTCAGTTGCTCCAAAGGATAGCTGTTTCCTAAGGGACCGCGTACTCCCACGGTGGTTCCCTCTTGCAGCATGTGCAGGGCGGTGGAGACCACGCCCACTTTGGCCACGGAGAATTTCAGTATGCCTTTCTCGGTGGGGGAGGAGGCTATACCAAAGGGTGCCTCTCCTTTGCCATATACCATCAGTTCGGCAAATTGACCAGGCTCATATTTGAAGTTCTCTGCATCCTGTTCGTTTTGATATTCCAGAGTAAAGGTATGAATTAATTTGTCTGATGTCTCGGTGAAGTTTTTCACCAATTTCATCGGCAGCGGTAGATAAGGGTTTCTCATCTCTTTTCCAACCTCGCTTCCGCTAGTCCAGTGCCTGGATGTCAGCTAGTGCTTGACGTATATCCAGGTTCACAGGACAGTTTTTGATGCACCTACCGCAACCAACGCAGGCGGTGGCATTGTATCTTTCTACAAAGTAGTTGAATTTGTGCATGAGTCTTTGTCTCCAACGGGCTTTGCCTGTTGGTCTGGGGTTATGTCCGGAACCATGCAGGGTAAACAGCGGGAACATGCAGGCATCCCAGTTCCGTACCCGACAGCCGTCGCAATCGGTAGCTTCATCGGCTATGTCAAAACAGTGGCAGGTGGGGCACAGGTAGGTGCAGGCGCCGCAGCCTATGCATTTTTCATGCAGGCTGTCCCAGTAGGGATGTTCAAACATGCCGCTTAGTTTTTCGGCCATTCCCTCGATGTTAATGGTCCCATCGGCCTTCACTTCTGCTTGCAGTTTAGCTGCTGCTGCGGTGGCTTCTGCTCCGGCTTCACTTAAACCAAGTTTAGCCAGCAGTTCTTTCCCTTTTTCGCTGATGCCTTCCACTACATAGGCTTCTCCTATGTCGGTCAAGAAGATGTCGCTTCCTTCTTTGGCAAAGGGGCCACAGGCTACGCTGCTGCAGAAGCAGGTGCTGGCTGGCTCATTACAGCCTAAGCCAACCACCAGGCTGTTGGCCCGGCGTGTCAGGTAGTATACGTCTGTGTATTGGTCGTTTTTAAATACGTTGTCCAGCAGTACCCAGGATTTTACATCGCAGGGCCGCATACCAAATATGATGCTTGCTTGGCTGTCAACTTTGTCTTCCATCCTTAATCCTTCAGCGTCTACGGTGTAGTTGAATAGTTCTTCGGACTGAGGGAAAAGGATTTCTTTACCTGGCTTTTTGCTGTTAGCATAGTCTAGTTTTGCTTCTTCTCCCTTTTGGATGGCTGCGAATTCAACCATGCCGTTCTTTTCCACTGGTGCGATCACACGGTATTCACTGGCCAGTTTGTCTAGTATGTTTGTTACTTCGCTTTTGTTTAGAATCATCCTTTTTCACCTCACTCCTATAACATGAAGTCTTCTTTGTCGTCAAACTGATGGGTGTTTAGGGCCGGGGGATCTTCGAGGTTGACTCCGGCTTCTGCACCAAACAGTTCTTTGACGTCTTTTACCATCTTGCGGTTTAGTATGGATAGTTTGATTCCCACGGGGCAAGCTCTTTCGCAGGCTCCGCAGTCTACACAGCGTCCAGCCAGGTGCAGTACACGTACGGTCTGGAACAGGGCGTTGTCGTCTACTTTATCGGCTCCTTTGCCAATCCAGGCAGGAGCACCACAATCTACAAAGCATTCACTGCAGTAGCACATCGGACAGGCCTGACGGCAGGCGTAGCAGCGGATGCATTTTTCCATTTCTTTGGCGATGAAGGCACTTCTCTCTGCCGGGCTTAGGGCTTCGAAGGCTTCAATATCTGCATAGTCTGCTTCTTTGGCTTCTACTTTTTCGCCAACTAATTCGTCAAAGATTACGGGGGTGTTGTATTGGCAGGTTTTGCAGGAGCCAAACATGACGTCGGCTTTGGCCAGGGTTTGTTCAAAGCCTTTGCCCTTTACTACCAGGTCTGCTCCGTTGTCGGTTGCTTCCAGGATTTCTTTGCAGCCCACAGCTTGGCAGATTTGTTTACGGTCTACCATGCCTTCGCAGGGTATGCCGATGATGGTTAGGTTTTCTCTGTTGACTTGGCCTTCTTTGATTAGTGCCACAATGGCTCTGACGTCACAGCCCTTGGCGATTACGGCTACTTTTTCGCTGCGCTTGCGTACGAAGTTGGCCAGGTTGTTTTCGCAGGTGGCTCCCCAGATTAGGTTGTCTGCTTGTTCCGGTGTTCTGGCAAAGTATGGTGTGCTGCGGAGGGGCAGGCTACCTTGGGCAAATCCTACGACCAAATCCACTTTCTTTTCTTCTAACAGTTTTTTGGCAATTTCTCTAATGCTTTCGGTTTTGTTCATTCCCTCTCACCTCACTCCGCTTTACGAAATAGCCCGTTATTGGGACCCATTTCTTTTACTTTTCCGGTTAGGTCGGTTATTACTTCGGCAAATCTTGCACCTTCAGACGCTGATACCCAGGTAAAGTTCACCCGGTCTTGGTCTACTCCCATGTAGTTAAGGAGGTTTTTCATCAGCGCAAATTTACGGCGGGCCACCAGGTTGCCACTAACATAGTGGCAGTCTCCAGGGTGTCAGCCAGAGGTCAGGATTGCATCGGCACCGGATCTCAGTGCCCCAATGATAAATAGCGGGTTGATTCTTCCCGAGCAGGGTACCCGTACCACACGGATATTCGGCGGGTATTGCATGCGGCCTACCCCTGCCAGGTCTGCGCCGGCGTAACTGCACCAGTTGCATAGAAACGCTACAATTTTAGGCTCTCGTTCGGCCATGTACTTACCTCCGTTCCAGCCTTCAGCCATTAGCCATCACCCTTCCGCCATCCGCTTGGCTTATGGCACTTTGAGGATGGGTAGCTACTGACTGTGGATTTTGTGTTTGAGTTTGTATATTTCAATTTATTTATTTTCAACCTCCGGTCAAGCGGTGCTTAGCACCGCTGACCTCGGGCTTGTTAATTTGTTATTCTCGTGGTTTAGGAACACACCAAGGTTTTTCCTAACCCCTTAAGCAATTACCAAGCCACAGCCTGTACCATGGCCATAATTTGTTCATTGCTGCAGCCTTTAACGTTGATGGCACCGCAGCGGCAAGAGGAGGAGCAGGCACCGCAGCCTTTGCACAGGGCTGGGTTGATGTTTGCTGCTGTGTTGCCTCTTTCGTCGGTAACCAGGGTGGCTGCTTTGGCTGGGCATACTTCTACGCATACGCCGCAAGCCATACATCTACGTACATCCACGAAGGCTGCCTTGCCATCGGTCTGGATGTTTTCTTTGGCCAGGGCGGTCACTGCGCGTCCTGCTGCAGCTTTACCCTGGGAGATGTTTTCTTCCAGGTTCTTCGGTCCATGGGCTAGACCGCACATGAATACGCCATCTGTTCCAAAGTCCACCGGACGCAGTTTCAGGTGGGCTTCCAGGAAGAAGCCTTCTGCGTTGATGGGTACTTTGAATTGTTTGGACAGGGCGGTGTTGTCGTTTGGTACGATGGCACTGGCCAAGCCGATGATGTCCGCATAGATTTCGATGGGACGATTTAGTACGTGGTCCATTACGGTTACTTTGGTGCCGGTGGCTGTTTCTTCTACCACTGGTTTAGCGTCGTTGCTGTAACGTACGAAGATTACTCCCTTACGGCGGGCTTCGGTGTAGAGGTCTTCAAAGTAGCCGTAGGTTCTTATGTCACGATACAGAATGTAGACGTTGGCACTGGGCTTGGCTTCTTTTACTTTTAAGGCCAATTTGACGGCCTTGGTACAGCAGATGCGGCTGCAGTAGGGTCGCTCGTCGTCACGGCTGCCCACGCACTGGATGAAGACGTAGTTGTTGGAGTTGCCCAGTTTGTTGCCTGCCAGCAGGCCTTCTACTTCCAGCAGGGTGTGGACTCTGGTGTTGTGGCCGTAGAGGTATTCTGTTGGCTTGTATTCTGCAGCACCGGTAGCGATGATGGCCACACCGTGCTTGATTTCTTCGCCGTTGCTCAGGTTGGTTACGTAGTTGCCCATAAAGCCTTGGACATCGGCTATGGTTACTCCGGTGTAGACTTTGATTTTGGCATGGCTCGTTATGTTATTAATTAGTTCACTCATGTAGGCCTGTACGTCTTCGCCACCCATGCCATAGTGGATGCGTTTGGCGATGCCGCCCAGTTCTTCGGCTTTTTCTACCAGGTATACTTGGTAGCCTTGGTCTGCCAGGTTCAGGGCTGCGGTCAGTCCCGCTACGCCGCCGCCTACCACTAATGCGTCATGGTTCATGGGCAGGGTTACGGGTTGTACCGGCTCCAGCAGAGCAGCTTTTTTAACTGCCATTTTCACCAGGTCTTTGGCCTTTTCGGTGGCCTCTTCCGGTTCATTTTGGTGTACCCAGGAGCAATGGTCACGGATGTTGGCCATTTCAAAGAGGTGCGGGTTCAGTCCTGCTTCTTTTAAGGTCTCTTGGAACATCGGTTCGTGGGTCCGGGGGCTGCAGGAGGCCACTACGATCCGGTTCAGGTTATTTTCTTCGATGGCTTCTTTGATCTGGGCACTGGCATCCTGGGAACAGGCATACAGTTTGTCGGTGGCATAGGCTACGCCAGGCAGGGTTTTAGCATATTCTGCTACCGAGGGTACGTTTACGATGCCGCCAATGTTGATACCACAGTGGCAGACAAATACGCCGGTCCGTACTAAGTCACCAGCTACATCTTTGGGTGCTGGATATTCTTTAATTTTGCTCATGGTTCCCTTGGCTTCGGTCAGCAGTTTTTGGATTTCTCCGGCTGCTGCACTGGCCTGCATGACGGTTTCGGGTATGTCTCTCGGGCCGCTGAAGGCTCCGGCTACGTATACGCCGGGTTTGTTGGTGGCTACGCCGCTTAGTTGTTGTACATCAGCGAAGTTGTATTGGTTTAGTTCTACACCTAAGGTTTTGGCCAGTTCTACCGCGGATTTGTTGGGCTCTAAGCCTACGGATAGTACGACCATATCGTATTCTTCGTTTATTACGGTGCCGTCTTCCAGGGCATAGCGGATCATGACGTTGTCGTTTTCACCCGGGTCTATGCCATAGACACGGCTTCTAACGTAGTTCACTCCATATTGTGCCTTGGAACGCTCATAGTATTTTTCAAAGTCTTTGCCGTAGGTCCTCATGTCCATGTAGAAGATGCTGGCATTCAGGTCGTAAGGCGCGTGCTCTTTGGCGATAACGGATTGTTTGATGGCATACATACAGCACACGGAGGAGCAGTAGCCATGGCCAATCTTGCAGTTACGGGAGCCTACGCATTGAATCCATGCTATTTTAGCTGGTTCTTTGTGGTCGCTGGGCCGTACCAAATGGCCGCCAAAGGGACCGGATGCGCTGAGGATTCTTTCAAATTCCAGGGAGGTTACGACGTTTTTCAGTTCGCCGTATTTATACAGTGCCAATTCCTTGGCATCAAAAATTTCAAAGCCTGGTACCAGCAGTACAGAGCCCACTTCGATTTGTGTTTCTTCGTCCTGCATGTGGTGGTTGATGGCTCCGGCTTGGCATGCTTTGAGGCATTTGCCGCAAAGTTTTTCGTTGGCCAGGTTTTTAAATTTTAAGCATTTTTTGTCGTCAATGGCAAAGGCATTGGGGAATGCTTGGGCATACAGTTTGTAGATGGCTCTCCGCTTGTCCAGACCTTGGTTAAAGTCATCATCTACTTTTACCGGGCATACCTCGGCGCAGCTGCCACAGCCTGTGCATTTATCCAGGTCTACGTAACGGGCTTTGGTTCTCAAGGTCACTTTAAAGTTCCCAGGTTCTCCTTCGATGCCTACCACTTCTGTATTGGTCATGGTGTTTACGTTCAGGTGGCGGCCACAGTCTACCAGCTTTGGTGACAGGATACACATGGAGCAGTCGTTGGTGGGGAAGGTTTTGTCCAGCATGGGCATGGTGCCGCCTATGGCTGGTTGCTTTTCTACTAAATACACATAGTAGCCGGATTCTGCTAGGTCCAGGGATGCCTGGATACCGGCTATTCCGGAGCCCACTACCATTACGGCCCCTACTTTATTGGTTGTAGTCATCTTCGCACCTCACATCTGTAGCGAAATTTTTATTCATTATTTTCATAATTTTCTCGATATTATAAAGGAAACCCTGAAGCCACGGGAGTGAACCCGTGGCCAGGGTCACTTTAGTTTATTGAATTGTTAAGGGTTTACTCTTCTTCTTCTTTTTTAGCCCAATCCGGAATAACTAAAGCATTTACCAAAAGGGGAGTAATGTGTGTGCACTTCCAACCCTTTTTGTACTCTTTGTTCATGTCATTGAATTGGTCTATGCAGTTGTGACAGGGAACGGCCACAAGCTTGGCACCTGTTCTGTCAATCTGCTCAATTTTACGGATAGCCTTCGCCATACGCTCAGCCTTGAATTCCGGCATAGCCATGCCGCCGCCGCCTGCACCACAGCAGTAGTTATACTGGCGATTAGGATACATTTCACGGAAGTCCGTGCTAATGGCCTTCATGACGTTACGATTGGCATCCAACACGCCGGACTTACGCACTAGGTTACAGGGATCGTGTACGGTACAGGCGTCAGCGTTCTTGGTTGGGTCAACCTTAATCGTGCCATCCTTAATCCACTCATCGTATACTTCCAGTATGCTGAGAATTGGGAATTCCGGACCATCCCAGAATTTTTCATAGAATAAACGGGTGGATTTATAGGCGTGACCGCACTCGGTAATAACGATTTTCTTGACACCCAGACGAACTGCTTCCTCAAAGAAAGGACGCTGAATTTCACAGAAATCATCGTTTTTACCACTGAACAGAGCCAGGTTGGTGGAGTCCCAACGGTGCAAACCAAGGGTATAGTCTGCCTTGGCATAGTAGAATACTTTCAGGATTTCTTGCAGTTCGTGGGAGTAGTATTTGATTTCACGGGCGTTCATACCGAAGATAAATTCGGCGCCCTCTTTGCCAACGTTAACTTTATAATTGGGATCGCCCAATTCTTCCTGCAGTTCTTCCTCAATCCACTCAATGGTTTCCATATATTCATCTGCCGGTACATCCATCTGGTTACCGGAGTGAATGTGCTCGTTAACTACCTTGTCCATAAAGCCAGGTGTGGGAATGCCAAATTGACCCCTCATACCCCTGGTAATAACACCAAAGTTAATACCCATGGGGCATTCTACCGTGCAGCGTTCACAAACATTGCAATTCCAGATAAAGGGGTCTTTTAAGGCCTCTTCCCTCATACCAAGAATAAGCTTACGCAGGAATTTGCGGGGGTCATTATCGTTAATAACGTCGGAATAGGGGCACCCAGCAGTACACATACCACAGGCCAGACATTGGGTCCAGTCTATATTTTTAAGTTTTTCCATAACTTCTTCTCTAAATTTGGGATCCATTTTAGCAAAATCAATAACTTCCGGCACTTCAACCTTAGCATTCTCAGAAGACATAGTCGTTTTCTCCCCCTTTTCAGTCGGTTTACCTTTCCACTTTAGTACTCGTTGGGCAGCTTATCCAACTGCTCCTTGGTAAATACGGGGCCATCCTTGCAAACATATTTGCTGCCTACGTTGCAACGACCGCACATACCAATACCACACTTCATCCTGTTCTCTAGGCTCATGATGATACGCTCTGGGGTAAAACCGCATTCTACTAGTACCGGCATGGTAAATTTAATCATTACCGGCGGTCCGCAGATAATGGCATAGTCTGTCTTGGGTGCCACTTCTTTGGTTACGGTGGGGATGAAGCCCACACGACCGTTCCAGCCTTCTACTTCCCGGTCAATGGTGGTGATCAGGTTGATGTCACTTCTGGCATCCCAAGCTGCTAACTCATCTTTGTACAGCAGCAGGCCGGGGTTCCTGGCACCATAGATTACGGTCAGGTCGCCGTAATCCCCACGATTGGCAGGATCCAAAATGTATTGGATGGTGGAACGCAGGGTCGTGAATGCAAAGCCGCCGCCTATGATGGTCAGGCTCTTGCCTTTCAGTTGCTCCAAAGGATAGCTGTTTCCTAAGGGACCGCGTACTCCCACGGTGGTTCCCTCTTGCAGCATGTGCAGGGCGGTGGAGACCACGCCCACTTTGGCCACGGAGAATTTCAGTATGCCTTTCTCGGTGGGGGAGGAGGCTATACCAAAGGGTGCCTCTCCTTTGCCATATACCATCAGTTCGGCAAATTGACCAGGCTCATATTTGAAGTTCTCTGCATCCTGTTCGTTTTGATATTCCAGAGTAAAGGTATGAATTAATTTGTCTGATGTCTCGGTGAAGTTTTTCACCAATTTCATCGGCAGCGGTAGATAAGGGTTTCTCATCTCTTTTCCAACCTCGCTTCCGCTAGTCCAGTGCCTGGATGTCAGCTAGTGCTTGACGTATATCCAGGTTCACAGGACAGTTTTTGATGCACCTACCGCAACCAACGCAGGCGGTGGCATTGTATCTTTCTACAAAGTAGTTGAATTTGTGCATGAGTCTTTGTCTCCAACGGGCTTTGCCTGTTGGTCTGGGGTTATGTCCGGAACCATGCAGGGTAAACAGCGGGAACATGCAGGCATCCCAGTTCCGTACCCGACAGCCGTCGCAATCGGTAGCTTCATCGGCTATGTCAAAACAGTGGCAGGTGGGGCACAGGTAGGTGCAGGCGCCGCAGCCTATGCATTTTTCATGCAGGCTGTCCCAGTAGGGATGTTCAAACATGCCGCTTAGTTTTTCGGCCATTCCCTCGATGTTAATGGTCCCATCGGCCTTCACTTCTGCTTGCAGTTTAGCTGCTGCTGCGGTGGCTTCTGCTCCGGCTTCACTTAAACCAAGTTTAGCCAGCAGTTCTTTCCCTTTTTCGCTGATGCCTTCCACTACATAGGCTTCTCCTATGTCGGTCAAGAAGATGTCGCTTCCTTCTTTGGCAAAGGGGCCACAGGCTACGCTGCTGCAGAAGCAGGTGCTGGCTGGCTCATTACAGCCTAAGCCAACCACCAGGCTGTTGGCCCGGCGTGTCAGGTAGTATACGTCTGTGTATTGGTCGTTTTTAAATACGTTGTCCAGCAGTACCCAGGATTTTACATCGCAGGGCCGCATACCAAATATGATGCTTGCTTGGCTGTCAACTTTGTCTTCCATCCTTAATCCTTCAGCGTCTACGGTGTAGTTGAATAGTTCTTCGGACTGAGGGAAAAGGATTTCTTTACCTGGCTTTTTGCTGTTAGCATAGTCTAGTTTTGCTTCTTCTCCCTTTTGGATGGCTGCGAATTCAACCATGCCGTTCTTTTCCACTGGTGCGATCACACGGTATTCACTGGCCAGTTTGTCTAGTATGTTTGTTACTTCGCTTTTGTTTAGAATCATCCTTTTTCACCTCACTCCTATAACATGAAGTCTTCTTTGTCGTCAAACTGATGGGTGTTTAGGGCCGGGGGATCTTCGAGGTTGACTCCGGCTTCTGCACCAAACAGTTCTTTGACGTCTTTTACCATCTTGCGGTTTAGTATGGATAGTTTGATTCCCACGGGGCAAGCTCTTTCGCAGGCTCCGCAGTCTACACAGCGTCCAGCCAGGTGCAGTACACGTACGGTCTGGAACAGGGCGTTGTCGTCTACTTTATCGGCTCCTTTGCCAATCCAGGCAGGAGCACCACAATCTACAAAGCATTCACTGCAGTAGCACATCGGACAGGCCTGACGGCAGGCGTAGCAGCGGATGCATTTTTCCATTTCTTTGGCGATGAAGGCACTTCTCTCTGCCGGGCTTAGGGCTTCGAAGGCTTCAATATCTGCATAGTCTGCTTCTTTGGCTTCTACTTTTTCGCCAACTAATTCGTCAAAGATTACGGGGGTGTTGTATTGGCAGGTTTTGCAGGAGCCAAACATGACGTCGGCTTTGGCCAGGGTTTGTTCAAAGCCTTTGCCCTTTACTACCAGGTCTGCTCCGTTGTCGGTTGCTTCCAGGATTTCTTTGCAGCCCACAGCTTGGCAGATTTGTTTACGGTCTACCATGCCTTCGCAGGGTATGCCGATGATGGTTAGGTTTTCTCTGTTGACTTGGCCTTCTTTGATTAGTGCCACAATGGCTCTGACGTCACAGCCCTTGGCGATTACGGCTACTTTTTCGCTGCGCTTGCGTACGAAGTTGGCCAGGTTGTTTTCGCAGGTGGCTCCCCAGATTAGGTTGTCTGCTTGTTCCGGTGTTCTGGCAAAGTATGGTGTGCTGCGGAGGGGCAGGCTACCTTGGGCAAATCCTACGACCAAATCCACTTTCTTTTCTTCTAACAGTTTTTTGGCAATTTCTCTAATGCTTTCGGTTTTGTTCATTCCCTCTCACCTCACTCCGCTTTACGAAATAGCCCGTTATTGGGACCCATTTCTTTTACTTTTCCGGTTAGGTCGGTTATTACTTCGGCAAATCTTGCACCTTCAGACGCTGATACCCAGGTAAAGTTCACCCGGTCTTGGTCTACTCCCATGTAGTTAAGGAGGTTTTTCATCAGCGCAAATTTACGGCGGGCCACCAGGTTGCCACTAACATAGTGGCAGTCTCCAGGGTGTCAGCCAGAGGTCAGGATTGCATCGGCACCGGATCTCAGTGCCCCAATGATAAATAGCGGGTTGATTCTTCCCGAGCAGGGTACCCGTACCACACGGATATTCGGCGGGTATTGCATGCGGCCTACCCCTGCCAGGTCTGCGCCGGCGTAACTGCACCAGTTGCATAGAAACGCTACAATTTTAGGCTCTCGTTCGGCCATGTACTTACCTCCGTTCCAGCCTTCAGCCATTAGCCATCACCCTTCCGCCATCCGCTTGGCTTATGGCACTTTGAGGATGGGTAGCTACTGACTGTGGATTTTGTGTTTGAGTTTGTATATTTCAATTTATTTATTTTCAACCTCCGGTCAAGCGGTGCTTAGCACCGCTGACCTCGGGCTTGTTAATTTGTTATTCTCGTGGTTTAGGAACACACCAAGGTTTTTCCTAACCCCTTAAGCAATTACCAAGCCACAGCCTGTACCATGGCCATAATTTGTTCATTGCTGCAGCCTTTAACGTTGATGGCACCGCAGCGGCAAGAGGAGGAGCAGGCACCGCAGCCTTTGCACAGGGCTGGGTTGATGTTTGCTGCTGTGTTGCCTCTTTCGTCGGTAACCAGGGTGGCTGCTTTGGCTGGGCATACTTCTACGCATACGCCGCAAGCCATACATCTACGTACATCCACGAAGGCTGCCTTGCCATCGGTCTGGATGTTTTCTTTGGCCAGGGCGGTCACTGCGCGTCCTGCTGCAGCTTTACCCTGGGAGATGTTTTCTTCCAGGTTCTTCGGTCCATGGGCTAGACCGCACATGAATACGCCATCTGTTCCAAAGTCCACCGGACGCAGTTTCAGGTGGGCTTCCAGGAAGAAGCCTTCTGCGTTGATGGGTACTTTGAATTGTTTGGACAGGGCGGTGTTGTCGTTTGGTACGATGGCACTGGCCAAGCCGATGATGTCCGCATAGATTTCGATGGGACGATTTAGTACGTGGTCCATTACGGTTACTTTGGTGCCGGTGGCTGTTTCTTCTACCACTGGTTTAGCGTCGTTGCTGTAACGTACGAAGATTACTCCCTTACGGCGGGCTTCGGTGTAGAGGTCTTCAAAGTAGCCGTAGGTTCTTATGTCACGATACAGAATGTAGACGTTGGCACTGGGCTTGGCTTCTTTTACTTTTAAGGCCAATTTGACGGCCTTGGTACAGCAGATGCGGCTGCAGTAGGGTCGCTCGTCGTCACGGCTGCCCACGCACTGGATGAAGACGTAGTTGTTGGAGTTGCCCAGTTTGTTGCCTGCCAGCAGGCCTTCTACTTCCAGCAGGGTGTGGACTCTGGTGTTGTGGCCGTAGAGGTATTCTGTTGGCTTGTATTCTGCAGCACCGGTAGCGATGATGGCCACACCGTGCTTGATTTCTTCGCCGTTGCTCAGGTTGGTTACGTAGTTGCCCATAAAGCCTTGGACATCGGCTATGGTTACTCCGGTGTAGACTTTGATTTTGGCATGGCTCGTTATGTTATTAATTAGTTCACTCATGTAGGCCTGTACGTCTTCGCCACCCATGCCATAGTGGATGCGTTTGGCGATGCCGCCCAGTTCTTCGGCTTTTTCTACCAGGTATACTTGGTAGCCTTGGTCTGCCAGGTTCAGGGCTGCGGTCAGTCCCGCTACGCCGCCGCCTACCACTAATGCGTCATGGTTCATGGGCAGGGTTACGGGTTGTACCGGCTCCAGCAGAGCAGCTTTTTTAACTGCCATTTTCACCAGGTCTTTGGCCTTTTCGGTGGCCTCTTCCGGTTCATTTTGGTGTACCCAGGAGCAATGGTCACGGATGTTGGCCATTTCAAAGAGGTGCGGGTTCAGTCCTGCTTCTTTTAAGGTCTCTTGGAACATCGGTTCGTGGGTCCGGGGGCTGCAGGAGGCCACTACGATCCGGTTCAGGTTATTTTCTTCGATGGCTTCTTTGATCTGGGCACTGGCATCCTGGGAACAGGCATACAGTTTGTCGGTGGCATAGGCTACGCCAGGCAGGGTTTTAGCATATTCTGCTACCGAGGGTACGTTTACGATGCCGCCAATGTTGATACCACAGTGGCAGACAAATACGCCGGTCCGTACTAAGTCACCAGCTACATCTTTGGGTGCTGGATATTCTTTAATTTTGCTCATGGTTCCCTTGGCTTCGGTCAGCAGTTTTTGGATTTCTCCGGCTGCTGCACTGGCCTGCATGACGGTTTCGGGTATGTCTCTCGGGCCGCTGAAGGCTCCGGCTACGTATACGCCGGGTTTGTTGGTGGCTACGCCGCTTAGTTGTTGTACATCAGCGAAGTTGTATTGGTTTAGTTCTACACCTAAGGTTTTGGCCAGTTCTACCGCGGATTTGTTGGGCTCTAAGCCTACGGATAGTACGACCATATCGTATTCTTCGTTTATTACGGTGCCGTCTTCCAGGGCATAGCGGATCATGACGTTGTCGTTTTCACCCGGGTCTATGCCATAGACACGGCTTCTAACGTAGTTCACTCCATATTGTGCCTTGGAACGCTCATAGTATTTTTCAAAGTCTTTGCCGTAGGTCCTCATGTCCATGTAGAAGATGCTGGCATTCAGGTCGTAAGGCGCGTGCTCTTTGGCGATAACGGATTGTTTGATGGCATACATACAGCACACGGAGGAGCAGTAGCCATGGCCAATCTTGCAGTTACGGGAGCCTACGCATTGAATCCATGCTATTTTAGCTGGTTCTTTGTGGTCGCTGGGCCGTACCAAATGGCCGCCAAAGGGACCGGATGCGCTGAGGATTCTTTCAAATTCCAGGGAGGTTACGACGTTTTTCAGTTCGCCGTATTTATACAGTGCCAATTCCTTGGCATCAAAAATTTCAAAGCCTGGTACCAGCAGTACAGAGCCCACTTCGATTTGTGTTTCTTCGTCCTGCATGTGGTGGTTGATGGCTCCGGCTTGGCATGCTTTGAGGCATTTGCCGCAAAGTTTTTCGTTGGCCAGGTTTTTAAATTTTAAGCATTTTTTGTCGTCAATGGCAAAGGCATTGGGGAATGCTTGGGCATACAGTTTGTAGATGGCTCTCCGCTTGTCCAGACCTTGGTTAAAGTCATCATCTACTTTTACCGGGCATACCTCGGCGCAGCTGCCACAGCCTGTGCATTTATCCAGGTCTACGTAACGGGCTTTGGTTCTCAAGGTCACTTTAAAGTTCCCAGGTTCTCCTTCGATGCCTACCACTTCTGTATTGGTCATGGTGTTTACGTTCAGGTGGCGGCCACAGTCTACCAGCTTTGGTGACAGGATACACATGGAGCAGTCGTTGGTGGGGAAGGTTTTGTCCAGCATGGGCATGGTGCCGCCTATGGCTGGTTGCTTTTCTACTAAATACACATAGTAGCCGGATTCTGCTAGGTCCAGGGATGCCTGGATACCGGCTATTCCGGAGCCCACTACCATTACGGCCCCTACTTTATTGGTTGTAGTCATCTTCGCATTACACCGTCCTCCTATTTCAGCTTTTCCAGGGGGATGTGTTCCCACCCTGACAAAGAACATTTACCCAAGCTGCAACAATAGGGTAAATTATAATTTTTAGACCTACGGGGTTAAAGCTAGGGATCAGCCCCCTAGATTAGGTAAGGATTTAGCTAGTTATTAAAAATTCGTAGGGCTTGTACCAAACTTAACAATCTTAATTAGACCTTCATTCTAATTGTTTACACCATGAATAGCCTAATTCAAAATCATAAAATAATTTTACCACATCATCCGCCAATTTTCAGCGTAACGTAAATACTATTTATGGTGAAATTACCTTTCCTTGCTGGTCCTCAGACAGGCCCCTTTTTAATCCTTACTTTGTATACAGAGAACTTGAAAAATACAGCAATTTCAACACTTTTACCCCTATGGCTAGTATATAGTTTCTACTAACTAGTGTCAATTATTTTAGAATATTTTAAAAAGGCGATTCCTTTCAATTGTTTTGCCATAATTTTTCGCAGTTACTATCGGCAGGCAATTTCGCTGCGGCTATTTGTCACACTTGATTAAATTTTCCGCCTTATTTGTCACCCTTATATTTTTTAAAATAATTTCGCAGAGTTGCTTTTCTTAAAAAAGGATAGACTAAGGGGTCTCCATCATAATAACCCCTTAGTCTACACATTGTCTTTCGCACTTATTAAAACTTTATGCTTAACCCTTTTCCCCCATACCTACATGGTCTTCACTTTTATTGGTCATGTTATTGGGTGGCGTTTTAAAAGGGTTATTATTTAGTTGTTTTTCCCCAGGCGCCATTTCAACCTGACTGGTTTCCGGCTCTGTCGATCCCTTAACTAACTCACTATGGCTGGTGACCATTTGCTCGTGAGGCACTCCTGATTGCAGTGTGTGCTTTTTACTGTGTAGGGTCATTTTACTGCCTCCTTCTAAAGTTTATGGGTTTAGTGTAACCAGATATTCTAAATTCTATGGTCCAACTATCCTTAAACTTAGAAGTACAGGCTTATACGAAAGGGTGTTCTCGAAAAAACTTAAAGCACTTTATAAACAGCGTTACAATCTTCAAAGCCCAATCCCTGTGCCTCTGCATCTTCATAGAACTTCTTAGCTAGTTTAGTAAATCTAGCATCATAGTTCCATGCATCTGCCATTTCACAGCCTAGACGAACATCTTTTAAGGCCAGGCTTACACCAAAACGATTGGCAAAATCATTATTGACAATCCAAGGGCCTCTGACTTGTAACTGGAAGGAATTAGCTCCCGTATCAGCTAATAATTCAGTTAGCAATTTCGCATCAATGCCAGCCTTTTCACCAATGCGGATGCCTTCCGCAAGTACAGCCAAGTTCGTCATTCCTACCATATTGCTAATTAATTTAAATGCATATGCTTGCTCTACATCACCCAAATAATATACCGGGCTACCTACAATCTTTAAGGTTTCTAGCATTTTTTCATAGACTTCTTTTTTGCCACCGGCAAAAATGGGTTGTTCGGCTTTTTCTGCTTGGGCAGGTCCTTTACCTAGGGGACAAGCCAAACATCCAATGCCTCTTTCAGCAGCAAAGTCAGCTAGCTTTCTGGCAGTCTTGGGATCGATGGTACTAACATCAATATAAACGGAACCCTCTTTCATTTTATTCAAAAGACCGTTTTCACCCAACATCGTTCCTTCCAGATGCTTAGGAAGCGGCAAGCTAGTGAAAACAACGTCACATCCCGCAAGTTCATCAACACTTTTAACAGCCTTCCCAGTGGTACCTGCGGCAAGGGTTCGATCAATGGCTTCTTGGCTTAAATCAAATACACTAACATCTTTGCCCGCGCGGATTAAATTTCTGGCTAGGGGGCCTCCCATAAGTCCTAAACCAATATAACCGTATTTCATAACATCCACCTTCCCTGTCATTAATTTTGATATGTTTAACTATATAGCAAATGGCATACCAGCATAAAAACGCGCTAGTTGCAAGGTTTTTTAACGAATCCAATCGATCGCCTGTGCACATTTGCAACGTTTGCTTAATGAGATCTCCGGTTTTAAGAGGAGATCGGTTAATTATACAAAAAAAGAGCATTGCGTTTTTGCAATATCATTGCTAAGTCGCAATGCTCTTTGTCCTATTGCTAATCTTTATTGTATTACTAAACTGATAATTTACTTTTGTATTACACTTTGGTTTAACCCACTGGGTTATCTCATTACTTTATGCCCAACATTTGCGGTAACCATAGAACGATTTGGGGGAATTGGATAACTAACAGCACGCAAACGATCAACGCCCCCACATAGGGAAGTGCTGCCAGGGCTACCTTTTCTAATGAAAGTTTGGTTATTCCCATGGCCACGAACAAGTTAACCCCTAGGGGAGGCGTCAGCATCGCAATTTCGTTGGTCATGATTAAAAAGATACCAAAGTGAATGGGGTGAATACCCAGTTGACCCAGCAAGGGTAAAACAATGGGGGTAACGATTGCGATGGTAGCCAGCGTCTCCATGAACATTCCTAAGAAAAACAGGAAGACAAAAATCAGTAACAATACGACAGTGGGTTCTGTACTAATTGAAAGCATCACTTCTGTCAGCCGCTGGGGTACCTGATACATGGTGATAAAGCGACCAAACAACATGGATACACTAACCACGACTAATACTACCCCTGTGGTCATACTGGTTAATTTTAAAGATTCCCATAATTCTAACGGCTTTAATTTTTTGGTAATCACAGTCCCTACAAAAAAAGAATAAAGGATAGCAATCATTGAAGCTTCTATCGGGGTAAAAATACCGGTATAAATACCACCTAAAATAATAATCGGTGCCATTAGGGCCCAAATACTTTTGCGAATCACCTGCATTGCTTCGCTAACGGTATATCTTTTTCCGTCACCCTTATAACCGCGTCTGCGGGCCAAAAGATACGCTGTGACCATTAGAACCGTACCCACCATAGCCCCAGGGATAAACCCCGCCATAAACATCCCAGAGATAGAAACGTTCGCAATAACACCGTAAACAATCATGGGGTTACTGGGAGGAATCAAAATGCCCAATGTGCCTCCAGTGGCAGTTACGGCCGCTGCATAATCTTTGTCGTAGCCCCGCCTTATCATTGAGGGGATCATTAAGGCTCCCATGGCGGCAACCGTACTGGGACCTGAACCAATCATGGCCGCAAAGAACATACAGCCAAGAATCGTAACTAAACCCAGACCACCGCGTATACGTCCCACAAAAAGAGAACATACATCCACAATTTGTTGGGCAATACCCCCCCGCTCCATCAAAGCCCCTGCTAGAATAAAGGCAGGTACAGCGATAAGGGGAAACATTTCAGAGACCTTAAAGAGGTCCAGAGGGATAATAGACAAAGGAATATTTGTTGCTGTTAAGGCGATGAAAGTGGCCATGCCCAAGGAGACAAAAATAGGGACTCCCAGGAATAAGGATAGAAAGAGCAATAACCAAATACCTAGATCTAATGACATTAGAATTCCTCCCCATCCGTAGCTAATTGTTCCAACCGACCGGCACGGTACAATTTATAATAACGTTCCAGAATACGGATAGATTGCAGTAAAAAAGCTATTGGGATTACCGCAAAGGCATACTTTAAGTTCAAATCTAGCACTGCTGATTTAAGTGGAAATTGGTTCATAGACTGGTACAACAGGATTCCCTGCCAAATAACCACTCCATTAAAGAATAACCAAATCATATCAGCAAACATGATAAAGTACTTTCTCCAGGCAGACGGAAACAACCTAAACTGAGCAGTTACCCGTACATGGCGTCCATGTTTTGCAGCATGGGCAGTGGCTAAGTAAACCATAACTAAAAACGCAATGCGTGCCAGCTCCTCAGCGGAAGCAATAGACTTACCAAAAAAGTATCGATAGAAAACCTGAGATGACATTAAAATTACTGTGGCAACAAGAAAGAAAGCGCATAAAATTTCTTCCAAATTGTCTATGACCCATTTTAAACGTTCTTTCATTTACTTCCCCCCTAAAAAACTCGGCTTAACCAAGCCTCGGTAAAGTTTAAGAACTTGGTGAATTACAATAGCTAGATTGAAATGGGTACCTGCATACATCAGGCACCCATTTTGTTATGCGACGAAAATTATGCTTTTAAATTTATTTCGGCATCTCTTTGCCAAGGATGTTCATTGCTTTTTCCACAAGCTCTGTGCCGCCAACTTTGTCGTAGAATTGCGGCCAAGTAGCCATGGCACGTTTCTGCCACTCTGCTTCATCCTTAGGAGCTCCCAATTCCTCCATGCCGTTATTGGTCAGGTTTTCCAAAGCCTTCGTTTCTAACTCGACAATAAAATCACGTTCAGCAATAGCGGTATCTCTACCAGCTTTGATCAGAGCATCACGGATGTCAGCAGGCAAGCTCTGCAACCATTTTTCTTGAACCACCACAGGTCCAATCCACATTTTGTAGTGAATATCCGTGATATATTTCTGTTTCGCTTCGTAAAACTTCATGGAGTTGTTTACAGTATGGGGGTTTTCTTGGCCATCTACCAGGCCCTGCTGCAACGCACTGAAGGTTTCATCCCAGGCAATCGGAGTTGGCTCACAGCCCCAAGATGAGAATGCCCCGATCATCATTGGGTTCTGAGGCACACGAATCTTTAGACCCTGTAGGTCGGCTAAGCTAGTTACCGGTTTTTTGGAGTTGGTCAAAACACGGAAACCTTGTTCAAACCAAATCAGAGCACGGGTACCAGACTGCTCAATCATCTTCTGGTCTAAATCATCCCAGATACCATCCATCACTTTATAAGCCTCTTCACGGTTCATAAACATATAGGGTAGATCATAAATACCAACGGAGGGGGTGAAAACGGCAGCATTATTGCCGGCCAATGAGGTAGCTTGTACAACACCGTTTTGTACGTCCTGGAAGCCCCGTTGTTCACTGCCTAACTGGCCGCCAGGAAAGATTTGAACTTCAACCCGATTGTCCGTATACTGCTCGGCTAATTCCTTAAACTTCAGGGCAACCCACTGGTGCGGATCAGAAGGATCGGTACCCACGCCATGGGTATACTTAATAATAATCTTTTCTTCTTTGGGTGCGCCGGCTTGATCCTTGCCAGAATTGCCACAGCCGCTTAGAAGAAACATTAGTGGAACCAATAAGACCAAAAATAATGACGTAATCTTTTTCATGCCCATACCTCCCATAATAATTTTATTTTTCTTTATTTGATTTTGCTTACAACTCCATGAATGCCTAGATACTTTCCCTATACAACATCATTACATCTTGCAAATTTGTTTCCCTTGGGTTTGTGGCCTGGATTTCACTCTTAGTAACCTGAAGTGCCATTTGCTCTATCTGGTCAGTTGTTATACCCACATCCCGTAGCCGTTCTGGTATCCCAATACTCTGAGCTAAACTTTTTACAGCATGTACAGCCCTAAGGGATGCTTCATGCATGGGCAGCTTGTCCACTGGTTCACCAAAACTTTTAGCAATCTCAATAAATTTTTCCGGAGATGCCATGCTGTTAAATTTCATAACTGCCGGCAGCATCACAGCGCAGGCAACACCATGATGAATGTTGTAGTGACCCAATAAGGAATTAGCCATGGCATAGACATTGCCCAACCCAGAATTATATGAACCCATGGCGGAAAACAAACAGGCATTCTGCATACCCACTCCCGCCTCCAGATCCTTACGGTTAGCAATAAACCGTCTCAAATATTTGGCCACTAATTGAATTGCCCTAAGGTTTAATAAATCCGTCAGCATGGATGCCCCTAAGGAAACATAGCCCTCTATTGCATGGGTTAGGGTTACCATGCCTGTGGCAGCAGCGATGTTCGCAGGCAATGTTTGCAGCATAATGGGGTCAAGAATCGCCACACTGGGAGCTTGCCATGGGGAAATCATGCAAATTTTACAGTTTTTTTGCTTATCTGCAATAATCGCCCCACCCAAAACCTCCGAACCAGTACCCGCTGCCGTGGGCACTGCAATAACAGACGAACAGCTACCCACCCTGTGCCTTTCTTCAATACCTTGACAAAAGTCACTTAGGGCTGGTTTATTAACCAATCCACAAATGGCCTTGGCAGTGTCAATGACACTCCCACCACCCACCGCCACCAATACATCACACTGTTCATTGCGATAAATATTCAAACCACTTTCTACCGTTTCAATGGATGGGTTGCTTTCCACTTCTTCGTAAATTACATAGGCGAGATTTTCCTTACTCAGTGAATCAAGGATATCAACCAGCAATCCAGTATTAATAATTCCTCTGTCTGTGCAAACAAATACTACATTACCGCCCAACTTCCTTACTTCTTTGCCAAGTGTTTTTCTAGAATCTACACCACTTATAATCTTTGTGGGAGTAGTAAAAGAACTGACCATCATTGTTAATTATGTCACCCCCTTTATGTCAAGATAGTGAAGTTCTTTATTCACACTATATAAGCAAGGACCATGCCAAAGGGCAAAAGTCTGTAAATTCCGAGATTTTTGACTACGCAACCTGCGACTGTATTGTATTATTGCAATGTCATAAAGCTGACCAATTTAATTAGTCAGACTTGTTAAAATATGAAAGGCCTCCGTATTAAAGAAAATTCAAACTATACCGGCCTTTTTTGAAATGTCTCCCCCAAGACATTTATCTAGAAGTTCCTACAATTAAACACAAAAAACTGTGCACCCTTGCACAGTATCCTTGCAAAAATGCACAGTTCTTATATCAATGCGTGTTTTTTTAGCTTCCTAAATATCGTTGACCGATCCATGCCAAGGACCTGTGCAACATTTGAAATCGTACCATGAAGCTCCAGTGCCCTTTTTAACAATTCCCTTTCAAAACTATCCATCATTTCGCTTAGGGTTCGGTCCCCCATATTAAATGATTCTGGCTGAAATAACTGATCCTTATGATTATCATCGGCAATAAAGTAGCTGGGTAAATCAGTTACATCCAAAATATCCTTTTCTTGAGTAACCACCAAACCTTGAATTAAATTTTCCACCTCTCGGACATTACCAGTCCATTTGTAGTGTAAAAGGTAGTTTTTCACACTGGGGGAAAAATGTATATGTTTTTTGTATTTTATATTAAACTTATCTAAAAAGTAATTGATTAATGGGATAATCTCTTCCTTGCGTTCTCTGAGCGGCGGAATATCTAAAACTGCAACCCGCAAACGATAATACAAATCACTTCTAAAGCTGCCATCCTTAATCGCTTCCTCTAAATTTCGGTTGGTGGCTGCAATAAATCGAACATCCACTCTTTTTATCCTTGTGGATCCTACACGCATTACTTCTTGATCCTGTAACACCCTCAGCAGTTTGGCCTGCATGGGTAATGGCAGCTCACCCATCTCATCCAAAAAGAGTGTTCCTTTATCCGCCAATTCAAAGTAACCGGGTTTCCCTTTGGCACTGGCCCCAGAAAAGGCTCCCGGGTCATAGCCAAACAACTCCGATTCAATCAAATTTTCAGGGATTGTAGCACAATTAATTTTAAAAAAGGGCTGATCCTTGCGACTACTATATTCATGAATTTTCCTAGCAAAAACATCTTTACCGACACCTGTTTCACCCAATAAAAGAACCGTTGTATCGGTTGCGGCAATACGTTTAAGAAGTTGCATCAAATTCTTCATTTTGGGACTTTCGACAATTGTCTGGCTATCCTGAAAATTACTTTTTCGTAAGTATCGGGCTTCTTGATGATACTTCTCGATAAGATCAGCTTGGCTAGCGATTTGTTCTTTTAATTGAGAAAGTACGGTTACATCCCGAACATAGGTAACGACATAAACAACCTTCCCCTCTTTATCAAAAACCGGATAACCATTTACTACAACCCGTCGCCCCTCCTTATTTACCTGCACAGAGGTTTGGGGTTTACCAGTTTTAACAATAGTAGGGTTCAGCGGGGATGTATAAACCCCTTCATTCTCTAGGTCCGTAACAAGCCGGCCAAGCAAATCTTCCTTTTTTAAACCCGTTAATTTCTCATACATACTATTAACCTTTATCGTTTGACCATTGGCATCTGTGATGTATATTCCGTCATAGAAGATATCTAGTACACTGTCAAAGAAATCCTCAATTTTGTGCGCCTTATCAGGTTGCTTAGACATTATGTTAGACTCCTTTATGAATATTCGTGCCCTTTGACCACCTCTAACTAGCTGATAGTAAATTGCCTTAATTTTCGCATAAAATCATTACCACAAAAAATTATCACTAAAACATATTTCTAGTAAAACCCAGAAAGTCATACCTCATACCCTTATCATACCTTTTTAACTCATTAAAAACAACTTTCTTGTGCATTCTGCTATGTGAAAAACAAAAACCCCCCTGCGGTCAAGCCTAACAGGGGAGTTTTATTATCTAGAATAACCCGATTGTTCTTCCGTATTCATCAATATCCACCTTATGGGCTGCCGGATTGGAGCCAAGCCCAGGCATTGTCCGCATGGAACCAGCCAGCGGGTAGAGGAAGCCCGCACCAACCGAAGCTCGAATATCCCGGATGGGGAAGATATAATTGCCGGGGGCTCCTTTTCTGGCAGGGTCGTGACTGATGGATAGGTGTGTCTTAGCCATACAAATGGGTAAATGGCCCAGGCCTAGTTCTTCAAATTGTTTTATCTTTCTTTCGGCTAAGGGCTCATATAACACGCCATCCGCATTGTAAACTTTTGTGGCCAGTATTTCTATTTTTTCCTTAATACTTAGGTTATCCGGATAGAGCAATTGAAAATCACCAGGTTTTTCACAGGCAGCCACCACAGCTTCCGCTAATGCAATGGCTCCTTCGCCGCCATCGGCCCACACGGTGATGGGATAAGCACCCAGGGCCCCTGCCTCCAGGGCCTTTTTACGAACCAACTCCACCTCTGCATCTGTATCGGTGGTAAATCGATTAACCGATACAACCACCGGAACACCAAAATAACTTGCTACTTTAATATGGTGTGCTAGGTTCGCGCAGCCCTTAGCCAGTGCATCAAGGTTTTCCCGGGTCATTTCTGCAGGGAGTGGTTTACCTGCCACCACATTACCTAACCCCCCATGCATCTTCAAAGCACGGATGGTGCAGGTAATCACCACACAACTGGGGCGTAACCCAGATTGCCGGCACTTGATATCCATAAACTTTTCCATACCCAAATCAGAGCCAAAACCACTCTCGGTAACAACATAGTCAGCCAATTTTAAGGCAATTTTGTCTGCTAGAACAGAGTTATTGCCATGGGCAATATTAGCAAAGGGCCCCGCATGCATAATACAAGCTTGTCCTTCCAGCGTTTGCACTAGATTTGGCTGCAGAGCTTCCTTCATCACGACCGTCATGGCGCCTGCTGCTTTAAGGTCCTCAGCGGTGACAGGCTTCCCTTCGTAGGTATAAGCAACAACAATACGACCCAAACGCCTTCTTAGGTCATGCAGGTTATCAGCCAGGGCTAAAATGGCCATTACCTCGGAGGCTACCGCCATATCAAAGCTGGTTTGCCTGGGGTAGCCGTTCTCTTTGCCCCCCAGTCCCACTACAATATCCCTTAGGGCACGATCGTTGGTATCCAACACCCTATTCCACATCACTGTCATCGGATCAATATTTAAGGGATTGCCTAACAAAATGGAGGTGTCAATCATCGCAGCCAGTAAGTTGTTGGCCGCTTCCACGGCATGAATATCCCCGGTGAAGTGAATGTTAATATCTTCCATGGGTACCACTTGGGAATAGCCGCCGCCAGCAGCCCCTCCCTTGATGCCAAACACCGGGCCCATGGATGGTTGCCTAAGGGTTGTGATCACCTTTTTGCCAATCTTACCCAAACCCTGTGATAAACCAATGGTGGTAACTGTCTTTCCTTCTCCCAGGGGGGTTGGCGTAATGGCTGTGATATCGATTAGCTTACCTTGCGGGCGATCACTTAGCTTTCTTAAAACATCCAGGTTGATTTTTGCCTTATACTTGCCATAAAGGTTGATATCCTCTTCATCTAAACCAATGTTTTTGGCTATTTCGTTGATGGGTGTCATTTTATGATTTTGGGCAATCTCCAGATCACTGGGAACAACTTTCATTTAGCGAACCTCCTACCCTAGCTTATTTTCCGCTCTCTTAATAAATTTGTCCAGATTAATAATAAATCTTTCATGGGTGCCTGTGCCAATGGGTCCGGTTTCATCCTTGGCCTCAACAATAAAGGCAAGCCTTTTGCCGTCTACTTCAATTAATTCAGCCCTGGCAACCACCTTCATACCAACGGGGGTGGCCGCTGTGTGCTTCACATTTACCTGCGTACCCACTGTGCTTTCGCCAGCGGGCAAATGTTGATCGGCCAATTCTAAAGCTGCTTTTTCCATCAAACCAATCATGGCCGGAGTAGCAAATACCCTAACCCCGCCACTGCCGTAAGCAATGGCTGTATTATTCTCATCAACCATCGTACTTACTTCATGGAATAAACCTGTTTTCAACTCCATAACAACTCTCTCCATTCTATTACTAATTTGGCCAACCCTTTAAATTAAATAAAATTCTCCAGTTTTATAACTGGAGAATCATTTACTCATAGATCCAGGTGTCAATGGCGCGTCCGTAATCCACCAGTTCCTCAGGCTTAAAGAAAATTGCAATTTCCCTAGCAGCACTCTCTAAAGAATCAGAGCCATGAATAATATTACGGCCTACATCCACGCCGTAGGTGCCGCGAATGCTCCCATCGGCTGCCTTAAGTGGATTTGTGGCCCCCATCATTTCCCTAGCCGTAGCAATCACTTCTTTTCCCTCTACCACCATGGCCACCACTGGGCCGGATGTAATAAAATCCACTAATCCCGCGAAAAAGGGTTTCCCTTGATGCTCCCCATAATGCTTTTCCGCAACTGCACGGGATATTTTCATCATTTTAAGACCAACAATTTTGTAACCCTTTTGTTCGAATTTACTAATGATTTTTCCTACCAAACCTCTTTGAACGCCATCGGGCTTAACCATTAAATAAGTCCGTTCCATGCTGTCTCCTCCTCAAATAATGGGACAGGGTGCCAGAAAGGCACCCTGCATACTTACAGTACTTTACTTTTCTGCCTTTAAAGTACTTTACTTGCAGCACTTTCTCTGTCCCAGTGTCAATTTTATGTGCAAATCTTATAATACAATCGGCTTCTTAAGACCTGCTTCCTGCATTAGTTCAGCAAATTCTTCCGCCCCGATCGTTTCTTTCTCCATCAAAACCATAGCGATTTTGTCCAGAGTAGCTTGATGTTCTGTCAGCAGTGCCTTGGCTTTACCATAGGACCGATCGATCATTTTGCGAACTTCACGGTCAATGGCAAAGGCCACTTCTTCGGAATAGTTCCGATCGCGATTAATATCTCTGCCTAAGAAGGGAGAATCTTGTTTGTGTCCCAAGGTAAGCGGGCCCAATTCATCACTCATACCATATTCCATAATCATGCGGCGAATAATGCTGGTGGCCCGTTCTAAATCGTTTTGGGCACCGGTGCTAATTTCCCTAAGAACTACATCTTCGGCAACCCGGCCCCCCAGCAACATGACTACTTGATCCAGCAACATTGACCGGGTCATATAGTAGCGATCCTCTTTCGGTAATAAAAGCGTATATCCACCGGCTCGGCCACGGGGTATAATCGATACTTTATGCACCGGGTCCGTGTTAGGCAGCAGATACCCTACTAAGGCGTGTCCGGCTTCGTGGTAAGAAACCAACCGTTTTTCCTTCTCGGAGATAACCTTTGATTTCTTTTCCGGCCCCGCAATGACTCTTTCAATGGAGTCTTCTAATTCATGCATACCAATGCTCTTTTTACCTGAACGAGCCGCTAAAAGCGCTGCTTCATTCATTAAGTTTGCCAAATCTGCTCCGGTAAAACCAGGGGTTCGACGGGCTAATACTTCTAAATCAACGGCATCCTCAAGGGGCTTTCCTCTCGAGTGAACCTTTAATATTTCTTCCCGCCCTTTAACATCCGGTGAATCAACCACAACCTGACGGTCAAAGCGACCGGGACGTAATAGTGCCGGGTCAAGAATATCCGGGCGGTTGGTAGCCGCTACAATGATAATGCCTTCATTGGGATTAAAGCCGTCCATCTCTACTAGCAATTGGTTTAATGTCTGTTCGCGCTCATCATGGCCGCCGCCTAGACCTGCACCACGCTGGCGACCCACAGCATCTATTTCGTCAATAAACACAATACAAGGGGCATTTTTCTTGGCCTGCTCAAACAAATCCCGCACACGGGAAGCACCGACACCCACAAACATTTCAACAAAATCGGAGCCGGATATGGAGAAGAAGGGGACTCCCGCCTCTCCGGCCACAGCCCGGGCAAGTAATGTTTTTCCTGTACCGGGAGGGCCAAACAAAAGAACGCCCTTGGGTATTTTAGCTCCAATTTCATTAAACTTCTTGGGGCTTTTTAGGAAGTCCACAATCTCGGACAATTCCTCTTTAACCTCATCGGCCCCTGCAACATCCTTAAAGGTTACTTTTTGTTTTTCGTCTGTATGTAATTTTGCCTTACTCTTACCAAAGGACATCACCCGGTTGCCGCCACCCTGGCTTTGCTGCATCATAAAGAAGAATAACAGGACAAATATAAGAATCGGCAACATGGTAGTTAACAGCCCTGCCCACCAGGAAGGTTCCGGGGGTAAAGCTTGCTCATATTGAATCTTTTTGTCCTTAAACATCGGAACGATGGTTTGATCCAGTATCGGGCCGTTGGTTTCAAAATCTCTCCCATCTTTCAATTTACCAACAATAATGTTCGTGGACTTATCCGTTGTCATTTGTACCTTTTGAATCCTATTTTGTTCCAAATGTGTAATAAACTCGTCATATCGCAAGGAAACAACGGTCGTTTTCTTTTCTCCAGTAAACTGAATTAAAAATATGATTACCAGTACAATCAGTAGGTAAATGCTAAGGTTTTTAAGAACCTTATTCAAAAATGTCACTCCTCCCTGCAAGGCCCTAGAATCCGCAGATAATGAATATTTTACCACACCAGTTATTTGTTATCAATTTTATCCGTTACTATTATTGCCACTTTCTAAGCTAAGTAGAATCACCTTTTGCGTTAAACTTGTTAAACCAATGTGATCCGCCAATCGAATACCAGCCACCCAAATTATCCGCTGCGAATCTTTCTCTACTATTAGAGGTATTTTGTCACGTAAATGTTTTGGTATCTTACGGTCGATCATAAATTTTTTTAACTTGACTTTCCTACCCAAACCAAAGGGAATAAATACATCTCCCGCTTGCCTAAACCTTACCTCCAATGGCTGTGCAACACGATGGTAGTCGATAGCCGCCATATTTAGCGGAAGTTTCTGAGGTGTCAAGGGCATTTCGTCTTTGTTCATAATCCGGGTGCTGACTTTCATGTTCTCTATCGTAACGCTGCCCGGCAGTTCCAATTGATAAGATGCCTTTGTTGGCTGTGATCCGATAAGGTCTTTACTGAAATCCACTCTGTCGAGAGCCAGCCTAACTTTTATTCCCGCCGGCATTTCGATCATTCTTTCAGCACCGCCTCTTTTCAAATGGTTTATTAGATTATCCACATGCTCAAAGGCTATCCCCTGTTTCGTTCCGTGCAATTGCTGGTAAGCAATTCGAATGATCCTTCTTAATAGAACCGTGGACTGGTTCATTAATTCTTTTCGATTCAAAACCAGTGCTGAACCATTCATGTCGAGCAATACCTTTTGGTACATTTCATAAGCAAGGCCTTCCAGAAATTCGTCCTCTTCACGAATCTGGTCAGCCATACGTGATAATATTGCCACTATACCGGGTGCATAATCTTTTTCCAATAAAGGGATAAGGTGATGTCTTAGCTTATTTCTACGGTACTTTGTTTTTAGATTCGAGCTGTCTATCCTGTAAGATAACCCATGCTGTTGGCAATATTGTTCAATTTCATCCCGACGTATTTTTAAAAGGGGTCTAATATAAAGATTGTCTCTCATCGGAGCAATGCCACCTAAACCCTTGAGGCCAGATCCACGAAATATATTCATCAATACCGACTCAGCCTGATCGTTGGCATGGTGTGCCAGTGCTATTTTATGCCCTTGGGCTTTATGTAATACATCGCAAAAAAATTGATACCTCAGTTCCCTTGCTGCAACCTGGGATGAAAGTCCGTTGCACCTGGCATAGGCAGGTACATCTCTCTCTTCCGAAATACAAGGTATACCCCATTGGCTGCATATTGCCTGAACAAATAAAGCATCTCCTTTGGCTTCCTCCCCACGAAACATATGGTTTAGATGAGCTGCATAAAGGGATATGCCAAGTCTTTTTTCTAAACAATATAAAATATGTAAAAGTACTACCGAATCCGGGCCACCCGAAACCCCCACAATAACCCTTTGCCCTTCTGTTACCATCTTATGCCGGGCAATTTCAGTGTATACTCTTTCTAACACCTCCATACTGCCTGTCTCCTTAGTTTTCTATGCTATATAGTATAGGTTCAACATTTACCAATAATCTCCTCCCTTTTGGTTGTTAGCTTTTAGCTTTTAGCCTTTAGTTTTTATTAGCCGTTCGCCCTTGTCGCCGGCTAACAGCGAATAATGAATGGCTAACGACTAAAAAGGCTGACCCCTATCCGATTGGGTCAGCCTTCACCTAATCCCTCCATTATTCACCCGAAGCCAATACCCTGGCCACAATGACAGTCATATCATCAGCTATTCGTCCGCCGGCGGCATTTTGAGCCACTTCCAGAATAACGTCTGCTGCTTCTTGTGCCCCTATTTTGCCTAGCTTCTTAAGAATGCCGGCAATCCATTGATCTTGGTCTTCGTCCGTCCCCCGATAAGAGTCGAGCACACCATCGCTAAGCATGACTAGCCGATCGCCCTCTTCCAGCACCCTACTGACAGATACAAATTGTAAGTTCTCCACAACCCCAACCGGCAGGGCACTGGTTTTAATCACCGCCACCCGCTGCCCTCTGACAAGGTAACTGGGGACTGCACCAATTTTCAAAAAGGTTCCGTTGCCACTATATAAATCCACGATAGCCAAATCCACCGTTGAAAAGGTTTCTTCTGTTGATCGCAGCATCATAATTGAATTTACGGTTTTCACTGCTAAGTCTTGTCCAAAACCAGATTCTAATAAATGTTCAAGCAAAGAAACAATGGTGCCGCTTTCTTTGGCTGCTTTTAACCCAGTCCCCATGCCATCGGATAGAACAAGTGCCATGCGACCTTCCTTGAGCTGAAGAATGGAATGCGTATCACCGCACACAGAATTACCATCTTTGCCTGTTTTGGCAACGCCTACATCCAAGCTATACCTCAGGGCCGGGTAAAGTTTAAAAGCACAGCAGTCTTCACCAGACCTCAATTGGCAGGTTGTACTGGCAACATTAAAACCCCTGCCCACAACTTTGGAAACAACCGGCGCGATGGTAAAGCGGCACTCCATGCCCCCTTGGCAGGCCTGTTTTACGATACCAACCTCCATCAAACCATCTTCCTTGTGGAGTGTATAAACCTCCTGTACGGGTATCCCCATTTTTGCAAATTGATTCTTCAATGCCTCATCGATTTCCCCATCCAATTCAACGTCAAACTCCAACTCACTGGACATGCTCTCCATAATATGGGAAATCCCCTTTAGCTGCTCTGACACCAGTTCTCTGCTCTCCAGTAGACGTTGATGCCAATAGTTGTTTACCTTGTAAGTTTCATAGAGACAGGTAATTGTTATGGACATCTCCTTCAACCTGGCACAGCGCTTTTTTAGTTCATCCGAAAGGTCCTCAATGGCGATCTTACCTTGTAACTCAACGGTAGACAGCATATCCAACATATTTTGATAGGTCCGATAAAAGTCCCTTTCCCAGCAGGTTCGATAAAGGGCACATCCCTCACACACCTTTTTGCTTACCTCTGTAAATAACTGTTGTAGGCCGTGCTCCTCTTGGCTTTGCTGAACGGTACTGGATACCTGTTCAAAGCTCCTTGAAAGCTCTGTAAATATGGATGCCCAATTTCGGATACGATCCACCGTAAGTTCCCTTAATCGAATATCTTGTGACGGTGTCACCGTGATCGTTTCCCTCTTGCTCTGGGGCAGGTACTGCATAATTTTTTCTTGCCACCGTGCAGGAAATAATAAGAAAAGCATGCTGGCAATTGCGGTTTCAGTTAAGACCCCTCTGAGATCACCATAATTAGCTACATAAACAGCCAACAAAATATTGCCTAGCAAAAAACCGATTGCCACTGCAAACTTACCAAAACCCCTGACCGCTCCTGCCAATACCCCGGCGAAGGAATAGGCACCGATAATAATGGGGGTTACCATAAAGGCTAAGCCCGGAATAACGCCCATAATCGCCCCTGTGGCCGCCCCAACTCCTAAGCCTCCCAAGTAGGCTCCTAATAGAATAACAACCCGGCTGAGAATGCCCCTGAGGGACACAAAATCATATCCCAGACCACCCGTACCAGCGATTACACCTGTTAACAATAGTAAAAAACAAAAAACGGTTTCCCCCGTCATTATTCGTGGCACATTTCCCCCGGCAAAGGGAGTTAAGGCCTGCAGATAAACAAAGGTCAGAACACCCGCAAAGGCCGCCTCAAAACCAGCGGTAATGTAAGGGTAAAGGGCTGGTGCCTGCACACTGATAAAAATACTTTTTATGGTAACAATTGTTACCACAACAACTCCCGGTATCACCAGCCAGGGACGGTTAACCTGGGGCTTTACAGATAACACCGCTAAAAAGCCCGTGGCAATAATGGCACAGTTATGCCAAAAATCAATACCCTGAGAAGTTGTCATTAAGCCGCCAATAACAGCTAAGGGGAGCAGCGGCAGGGGGCCAAACACCCACACAGCAGCACATACAAAACTAATACCAAAGGGGGAAAGTTCACCCAAAAGAACAGCCCGGCCTAAGAAGAATCCTAGTATATAAAGGATGAACCTTTCCTTGGTTAAGGCTCGTCCAAGAAATGCTAAAGAAAAAGGATTCCTCTTATTCTCTGTTTTTTTAGCCTTGCCCATGCTTTGCTGTACATCGGCTTCTTTCCTTTTATTTGAACCCTGTCCCTTCCTCTGGTAGGTATAAATATCCACTTGTTCAAACAACAGGCCCACCCCTTACTTTGTCACTTTTGCTCCATTATAGTATAGGAGGTGGAAAATATCTGTCATTATTGGTAGGTTATTCCAGTTTTTATTGCGACAATTCCTGATATAATTCTAAAATCAACCCCTGCAAAATATCACTTTCGGAAACGGTTAAACCCGCTAAACTCAGGCCTTCCACAACATTTTTAACAATCGTAACTCCCGCCGGAATAATGTCGGCTCTTTGGGGTTGCAGGCCAACAATCTTTTTCCTATCTTCTAAATTGGTTTCTAGCAACAGCTTTAGCAGGCGCTTAATCTCCTCTGTTGTTAGAAAATAACCGTGTACCAATTCCGGTTGGTATGTGACGGAACCTAAAGACATGGCAGCCAGAGTCGTTGCTGTTCCTCCCACAGCCACCAGGGAGACGTTTCCCTTTAGCTGGTCTTTTATCTTGCCGAGGGTCGTTGCCATAATTTCTCTCATGTTTTCTTCTGAGTAGGCTCCTTCTGTCATGCGAACTGCCCCCAGGGGCAAGCTGACATAACGAATCCCTTGCTCATTTTGCCAAATAAATTCCGTACTTCCGCCACCTACGTCCAATACCACTGTATTTTCCCCAACCAGAGGCAACCCGCTCAGGACACCATGATAGCTGGCTGCAGCCTCCTTTTCGCCGGAATAAACCTTAACTTGCAAACCGGTTCTGGCTAAAACCAGTTGCAAAAATTCATCTTTATTACCGGCATCTCTCACCGCACTGGTGGCAGCCAAAATAATAGCCCTCGGGTTATGGGTTGCTATTTCACCCAAGAAAGCCTCAATGGCCTCCACGGTCCTTTCCATGGCCTCAATTAGCAACTTTCCATGATTAATCCCCTGGCCCAGCCGAGTGGTCATGAGACCACTTTTAATCAAGGATAGGCCATCATTTTCTACCTCCGCCACCAAAAATCTGGTGGAATTTGTCCCGATGTCGATACTGGCAAGACGCATAATTTTACCCCCGTCCTTAATAAATAAGCATTCCCTAAAAAAGGGAATGCTTATTAAATACACTATGCATTTAAAATTTTGAGCCTCGTCCGCCTCTTTTAGAATCGGTCTGCCTTTTAAGGTCAGATAACCTTTCGTCACTGTCTTTCATAAATTTGGCCAGCTTATCTTCAAAGGAAGGTTGGAATCTTGGTTTACGGCTGCTGCCTCTGGGTGCAGCCGTAACTTGTTTTATGGATAAACCAATCTTCCCCTTTGGGTCTACAGATATGATCTTTACCTTTACCTTGTCATTAACCTTTAAGAACTCATTAATGTCCTTAACATAGACTTCAGCAACTTCAGAAATGTGCACCAACCCGGTCTGGCCCCCGGGCAATTCAACAAATGCACCAAAATTAGTAATCCCTGTTACGACTCCCTCTACAATACTTCCTTGTTCCAAAGCCATTTACTTGCAAGTGCCCTCCTTAATTGGCAAACCAACTTTTACTTAGTAAAAGTATATTGTAAGAGTGTTATAAGTGTCAATACATGAAAACCTTTAAATCAATCATAGATATTTTTATACTTTACTTCAAAAGCGGCATTATTGTTATTTGCAGCAGCGTTACCCTGCTCAACTGCGGTACTGCCCTGTTCGGATTGAGTCGGGATAACTAAGGTTTCTCCCGGTTTAACAAGCCCCAGCTGTTCCCTGGCAGCCTGTTCGATATAGGAGTCTGACTTAATTTGTTTAATTTCATCCCGCAAGGCCTCATTACGACTCTGTAACTCTGCCACCTGACTTTGTAAGGTTTTCATACTGCTTTGCATATTATCCACACGGGTGAATTGATTAAATAGGGAAAAGGCCATATAACTAACAAAGGCCACCGAAAGAAGCATCATTACCTTACCACTTCTTTTTCCTCG
The DNA here is from genome assembly GCF_036763075.1 of Desulfotomaculum sp. 1211_IL3151. NCBI lineage: Bacteria > Bacillati > Bacillota > Clostridia > Eubacteriales > Desulfotomaculaceae > Desulfotomaculum > Desulfotomaculum sp. 1211_IL3151. The sequence continues at coordinate 53,038 of NZ_JBAIYV010000010.1, forward strand.
ACGCCCCTTTTGCCCCTGTTCGATATTGTTACTGTGAAGTTTAAGTTCTGTCACCTTTCCTTTTCCAGTGGAAATCATTCATTCATGTCCTCCTCTTCCTCCGATCCAAATAAGCCCAAGCTATCCCCAGGAATAACGATAACTACTTGATACCCTTTTGATTTGGCCCGGTTATATAAGGTAGCAACCGTGTTGGGGCTAAGCTTTAGCTTGGCTGCAATTTTATCAGTAGAATGCCCCATTTCTTTTAGAGTTACTACTTGACGTTCCCGGAAACTTAGTTTTTCTGCACCTCGTATTTCCAGTTGCACCCGGCCTGACCCCCGACCATAAATACACAATTTATCCACAGGATATACACATGTTGTGTACAATCTTATTACAGTTTCATTACAATTTTACTACAAACAAAGATTTTTACCAGACCAATTTGGGAAAAAGATAGCAACAAATTAATTAAGAATGCGACAAAGGTGACAGTTCTCTCTTGCTAGAGAGATCCGTCACCCCTATTCTTTCTTCTTGTACTCAAATATGGGGAATATCGAAGTTATTCTATGCCAAATGCCGCCTTTTATTAACCTTAAGGGTTTTCTAAATAATCTTGCCAGGATTTTTTTAATCATTGATAATCCTTTGCCAATGATATTAACAAGAAAAACCAAAGGCACGGTTATAATTAAATAAAGTCCTTTAAAGGGTAAACATATTATTCCCCAAATAAATGAGATCGTTTTTAAAAGACCTCGCCATATTTGATAAATTGCTTTAAATATCCATTGAATCAGCTTGGTCGTGCGACGGCTAAAAATATTTATGTAAAGTATGGCCCCCAGGGCTAACCCCAGTAAAACATAAAGACGAACTTCACCCCAGTTTCCCAGTAAGAGCAATATAAAAACAATACCGGTCAGGATAAGCCAGAATAAAATATCCCCCAGAGCAGTTCCCATCTTGCGCAGCCCTAACGTGCCCCTGATTACCTTGTACAGGTCATAACATAACCCTGCCACCATACCAATGGTTATTGTCAAAACAAAGTAAAAAAACTGATCCTGCAAGGGAACCACTCGTTGCACCACCTGTCTCATTCGTTTACTATTTAAGTATTCGGTTGATTAAACCCTTACCCCTGGACTTATTCCCCCGGGTGGATTTACCCTCGATATATTCTAAACCATTAATATAACCTTCCACCACCAGACTCCCCTCATCTAAATTGAGATGAGTAATATGCATTCCTTCACCCCTAAGTTGCAAAAAGCCCATATTGGTGTCCAGCGTTATCTCTTGTTCATCAAAACTGCCTACATGCTGTACCCCTTCCAGTTGTAATGTCTTACGCCCCTCGATGGTTAAAACATGTTTCTTATATTCCTCCATAGTACCCCCCCGTTCACCTTTTCAGCTATCAGCCTTCAACCTTCAGCTTTTGGTGTTAGATATAACCATGCCTGTGCGTTACCATACGGCCATGGGCCTTGAGCCTTGGGTGTTTGATGGGCTGGTTCATGGGTCACGGAACAACACAGGGGTCGTTCCCCTCGTCAACCTCATAGGGTCTGGCTGAAGGCTAAAGGCTGATGACTAATTAAATATATGCTCAGCCAACGGCCCTTATTACAAATTAAAACAACCCACTGGCATCAGTAGGTTGTTTACAGAGGAATTATTTATATAACTTTTCAATGTTAATATCTTTAAAATAAAACTTTATAATGTCTTGGGGTGAGGTACCTTTTTCCGCCATATTTTTAGCACCCCATTGGGACATGCCCACGCCATGGCCGTAGCCTTTTCCGGTTAGAACTAGATTTCCATTTTGTACTGCAACATTGGTTAGAAACATCGATCGAACCTCCGTACTGCCCATCCCTAACCGCATAGCGGGTCCCCCAACAACTGCCTGGTTAATTTTCAGCTTAACCGTTCTGCCAGAGGGACCCTTCTCTGCAATGCTGGCGGATGTTAGCGTCCCTGGGTCTGAACCAACTGCACTTTTGACAGCTTGCTGTACCTTGTATCCAGGGATGGTGGCAGTCCAGCTTTGAATTTCTGGTAAAGTGTTCTGAATAGACATGGGATCATCTACATTGGCCTTAATGTAGGGAGTGGGTGTTTTAAAGTAAGCCAAGCCCTCTGCTGCACTGGCTGTTTTGCCACCATTGCTGGCAGAAAACCAGGCCTTAATGTATTTTCCTTGGTGGGTAATAACTTGTCCCCTGGTTTTAGCCACAGCCTTTTTAACATTCTCATTAATCCTAGAAGGATCATAGGCCTGGGATTCCTCAACACTGGTTGATACATCCGTGCCATGGAGTTTCTTCACTCGGCCGGACTCAATATTCTCCATGGTAAATGTACGGGCTAAGATAGCCTGAGCAGCCAAAGCATCGGTGGGCCAGGCTGGCTCCATTTCTGCTGCCACAACCGCCGTTACATACTCCTCCAGCTTGATTTGTTGCTTTTGCCCGGTCTCGTTATTATAAAGACTAATGGTTGGCTCCTCCTTAAAACGATGTGGTACTGTTTCTTCTTGTGGTTTTTTGGCGGCTTGCTGACAGCCTAAAGTTATACTCACCAGCAGAAGCAAGGTCAGCAATAACAAACTTTTTTTTCGCAAACGAATCCCTCCATTTCTGTTTGCTATATTTTCTGCCGCCAGAAACAAAAATATGCTAGGGACACAAGGGGACGGTTCTTCTGTGTTGTTTACAAACAACACAGAAGAACCGTCCCCTTGTGTCCCTGCAATTCAATATAAAAAGGGAGTGTCGGTTACGACACTCCCTAACATGATCCTTGCTCAATAATCTTATAAAGACTGGCTGCTTCCTTTGCCGGAACAGTTTCTTTAATCTCTAAGATTTCAAAGCATGTTTTTCTTGAACCAAAACTGATCTCTACCTTATCTCCTGGCTTGACCTCAAGGCTTGCCTTGACCACTCGGTTGTTTACTTGTACATGACCACTATCACATACTTCTTTAGCCAGCGTGCGTCGTTTAATAACCCTAGAAACCTTAAGGAACTTGTCTAATCTCAATTTTGAGCCTCCAAAACTATTCTACAGGGAGGTCCGCCACAGCATCCTTTAATGTTTTGCCGGCTTTAAATACTGGCACTCTCGTGGCGGGGATTTGAATGGTTTCACCCGTTTGGGGATTACGACCTTCACGGGCTTTGCGGGGCTTTGACTCAAAGGTACCAAATCCCACCAGCTGAATCTTATCCCCTTTCGCTAAAGACTCTTCAATGCAACCAAGAACAGCGGTAACTGCTTTTTCGGCATCTTTTTTACTTAATTCGGTTTTCTCTGCAACTGCAGTAATTAGTTCGGCCTTGTTCAAATAAGGACCCTCCTTGAACTCAGAATAAACTATCTTTGCTATTTCGCTATTTTATTAGCTTTTCCTCCCTGGAAGCAAATTTTTCCTCTTCTTTTTCTTGTTTTTTATGTATTTTTGCCTCTTCCCACCACAGATCCATTTGCTCTAGGGTTAATTCTGATAATTTTTTCCCTGCTTGCGCTGCCTGTTGCTCAATAAACTGGAATCTATCTATAAATTTGTTGGTGGCTAAAGAAAGGGCGTTTTCGGAATCAACCTGAAGCAATCTTGCCAGGTTTACTACAGCAAATAGCAGATCCCCTAGTTCCTCGGCCACAGCCTGTGTTTCGCAGTCTTTTTTGGCCTGAAGCACTTCCTGTAATTCTTCCGTTACCTTCGCCACCGCCCCATGATAATCCGGCCAGTCAAAGCCGATGCGGGCAGCCTTTGCTTGCACCTTGCTCGCTCGCAATAATGCTGGTAATGCCCTGGGAATACCAGCTAAATATGGCTGTTCCTTGGCCGTCCCCCCTTGCTCCTGGGACTTAATTTTATCCCAATTGATCAATACTTCTTCGCTGTTTTTCACATGGATTGACCCAAAAACATGGGGATGTCTGCGCACCATTTTTTCGACTATCGATTGAATAACATCATTGATATCAAAATGGTCCTTTTCATTGGCAATTTGTGCATGAAAAACGATTTGTAGTAATAAGTCTCCCAATTCTTCACAAATTTTATACATTTCCCCTTGCTCAAGGGCCTCTAATACCTCATAGGTTTCTTCAATTAGATAAGGTTTCAGACTTTCATGATTTTGCTCCCTATCCCAGGGGCAGCCTTGTTCCCCCCTTAGGTTTTGCATAACTTCAACCAGCGGGTCCAACGGAAATAGGCAAGCAGCAGCAGCAGCAGACGCGGCCACATTCGTTGGTTCAATATATAAACTGGTTAAATGATCAATCCAATCTAAACGATCTAATTCATACAGCGGGATCCGTTGTATTCTTTCCTCCTTGGGTATTCCTGCCGCACGCACAACGGCAATCCTATGTTCATCTGGGTAATATTCCATTAGGCTTAGTTTGGTTTCTCCGGCGATCATTCTGTCGTAAATTTGTGTCACAACGGTACCCACTGTGGGATCCGGTTTTTGTTCTTCCAAACGCAAGGCGTCAATAATATGTATCCCCTTCGATGGATCTAGGCCAAGGGCCAACCACATAGCATCTAGAAAACTCATGGCCGGCACGATCTTAATGCCTATTCCCTTGGCTGCTGCCAACTCCGTCACCCTGCGTACGGTATCCTCAGCTACCATGGGATGCCCTGGCACGCCATAAACAATCGATTGCCTGGTTGCTGCCTCCACCAACTCCTGAGCAATATTGGCATACACCTCTTCAAAGGTCTCGCATCTTTCATAATGGTGATCCAAGGCAAAAAACTTTATCCCCTTTTGTTTTAACCAATCAACAGTTGGGTGAATTTCCGTTCGTAAATAAACGGGTGATCCATCATTCAGTAATTCCCACACCTGCAGCGGCAACACACCGGGATCACCTGGTCCCAGGCCAACAATGGTAATAAACTTGTCCATTTTTTAATCCCACCCTTCTTGATATCCGTTTTAAAGAAAAAAAGGGCCTTTTCGGCCCGTTTGCTTCTGTTTTATTGTTCCATTTGTTTGGCAAGAAAACCAGCAGCAGTCTCAGCTAATTTTAGCTCCATTTCTCCCATTTTAATGTCGGGGTCTTTCGATGCTAGAATAACTGCGCCAATTGGGTCTCCCTCGGATATAATGGGTGCAATTACTTCCGAAGAGTATTTACACTCGCCATCCTCAGTGATGCCGCATTCTTTACAATGGGGATCATTGCCTGGTGTGTTAATCACAACAGCCTTGCGATCTTCCATTACTTTTTCTACGTTGGGGCCAATGGGTTTATTGATAAACTCCTTTTTAGGAGCCCCAGCCACGGCAATGATGGTATCCCGGTCTGCGATGCAAGCAATGTGGCCTAAGGCTTCATATAACGAATCAGCGTATTCTTTTGCAAAATCACCTAATTCTCCGATGGGTGAGTATTTTTTAAGAATCACTTCACCTTCACGGTCAACAAAAATTTCGAGGGGATCACCTTCACGAATCCTCAATGTCCTTCTAATCTCTTTTGGTATAACAACTCGACCTAAATCGTCAATACGACGAACAATACCCGTTGCTTTCATAATAAGATTTCTTCCCTCCTTTTTCTGCATAATCTACGCGGATTAACTTTCATTGATAGTATATAACGGGAGGGAAGGTGTTATTCATAATTTTCCATTGTTAGAAGTTTATTTTCGGGTTTTCGTTTTTTAGCTATTTTTTTGACGAATCCCCTGTTTCTGGGGCTAATTTATTATTTACCTTGGCATTTTTTCTCAAATCACCAATGAATTGGCTAAATTTGGCTTGTTTTGCCTGGGCTTCTAATTGGGCCTCAATGCCTTCTTTTACTTCTGCCAGTGTTTTGGTAGAAGCAGGCGTAACTTGTTCAAGTTTAATAATATGATAGCCATAGGAACTCTTTACCGGCTCCTTGGTAACCTCCCCGGGCTGCAAGGCCACGGCAGCTTTTTCAAAGGCTGGATCCGTGGTGTTGGTACCTTTATCAATGGTATAGCTGCCGCCATTTTCCCTGGTCCCTAAATCATCTGATTTTTCCCTGGCCACAACAGAAAAATCACGGCCCTTTTGGGTCACTTCTGCTAAAGCCAATTTGGCAGCCTGCAGGGCTTCCTGGTCATTTCGTTGGGGAACTCCAGGCGTGTCACTATCAATGGCAAATAACATATGCTTTACTTCCAGGCGTTCTGGGGTACCAATTGGTTCCCGCTGCTTATTCTCATTATAAAATGCAGAAATTTCCTCTTCGGTCGGTTTTTTTACATCGGCGGTTACCTTCTCATATAGCTTCTGAGAGGATTCCTCCAAAACGATTTGCTCTTTTAGGTCTGCCTCGGTAATTTTATTGTCTTCCAGGGCCTTGTTATATTCCTCTTCATTGCTGAAGCCCTCTTTTATTTCGGCTATTTTCTTATCAACATCTTCTTTGCTTGGCATAAGCTTTTGCTTTTCAGTTTCTTGTAAAACCAATTCTTTGGTAATCAAATCTTCCAAGATATTTTGCTCCAACTGGGCCTTCATCTCTTTATTTTGTTCTGCACCTAAATCAAATCCTTGTTGTTTGTATCTCTCAAATACTAAGTTTGACTGCTTGTCCAATTCCTGGCGGGTAATATCCTTCCCATTAACGGTGGCTACTACGTCAGCCTTATTATTGGCACAGCCTGTGACCAAGAGCAACAGGCTAACAAGTACCGGAATCCAAATCCGCAAATATTTATTTTTCACTAACTCAGTTCCCCCTTTTACATGATATGGCCATTATACAACGATCAAGAAAGGCCGGCAAGTTATTTCAGCCGGCCCATAAAGCTCTCTAATTGCTCTAACTTTCTAAGGGATAGATCACCTTTATCCTTGGTCATAAGCTTTATCTCAAATCCATCCGTGGAGGTATGAAACTTAACATTATTCTTATACTTCTCACTGACCGACACCAGTTTTTCCCCGTCTAAGGGAGCATCCGGCACGAAAAGCAAGCGGAAATTTCCTTGGGAGCGACTAATACTTTTAATCTTAAGCTGTCGTCCCATAATTTTTAACTTGGTGACCTGTACCAGACAACGTACACTGTCAGGCAAGTCCCCATAGCGATCCACCAGTTCCTCTTCCAAATCGGAAACTTCATCGAGTGTACCCATGGCCGCTAAACGGCGATAGAGTTCTACCTTCTGGTTGCCATCCGGCACATAGGTATCCGGAATATAGGCCTCCACCGGGAGTTCCACCGAGGTATCGACATTTTGCTCAACCTTTTGCCCCCTGGCTTCCTGCACGGCTTCCTCCAATAGGCGACAGTACAAATCAAAGCCCACCTCTGCGATATGACCATGCTGTTGTGCTCCTAAAATATTGCCTGCTCCTCGAATCTCCAAATCCCGCATAGCAATCTTGTAGCCGGAGCCAAACTCGGTAAATTCCCGGATGGCAGATAACCTTCTTTCACTAACTTCCGTAAGCACCTTATCCCGTCTAAAAAGAAAATAAGCGTAGGCCAACCGATTTGTCCGCCCAACCCTGCCCCTTAACTGATAAAGCTGGGATAAACCAAAGTGATCCGCATCCTTAACAATGAGCGTGTTAACGTTGGATATATCCAGACCGGTCTCAACGATGGTGGTACATACCAACACGTCATATTCCCCATCCATGAATTCGATCATAATTTGTTCCAGTTCATCTTCTTTCATTTGACCATGGGCTACACCAAGTCTGGCTTCCGGAACTAAATTTTGCAGCCAACCAGCAATGCGGTCTAGGTCAACGACCCTATTATGGACAAAATAAACCTGCCCGCCCCGATTTAATTCACGTCTGATGGACTCTCGAATTAATACCGCATCTTCTTCTAAGACATAGGTTTGGACTGGGAAACGTTCCTCTGGGGGCGTCTCCAAAAGACTGGTGTCCCTTACCCCCACCAGTGACATATGCAGCGTCCGAGGAATGGGAGTAGCTGATAGGGTTAATACATCAACATTTTTACGTATTTGCTTAAGCCTCTCCTTATGACTAACCCCAAACCGTTGTTCTTCGTCCACTACCAACAACCCTAAGTCTTTGAAAACAATATCATCCTGAACCAAGCGATGGGTACCAACCACAATATCTACCTCCCCCAGGGCAAGGCCAGCCAGCACTTGCCGCTGTTCCTTGGGGGTACGGAAGCGAGATAACATTTCGATCCGGATAGGGTAATTGGCAAACCTCTCCCGAAAGGTATTGTAGTGTTGCTGCGCTAAAATGGTCGTTGGAACCAGCACCGCAGCCTGCTTGTTATCCATTACTGCTTTAAAGGCAGCCCTTAGGGCTACTTCTGTTTTGCCATAACCGACATCCCCACAGAGCAGCCGATCCATGGGTCTTACCTTTTCCATATCTACTTTTACCTCTTCAATGGCTCTCAACTGATCCGGGGTTTCTTCGTAAGGGAAGAGGGCTTCAAACTCTGACTGCCAGGGAGTATCCTTGGGGAAAGCATGCCCCTGGACAGTCTGACGGGAGGCATAAAGGTTCAATAATTCCTCAGCCATATCCTTTACTGCCTCACGTACTTTAGCCTTTGCTTTGGACCATTCCGTACCACCCAAACGCGATAACTTCGGATGATCGGATTCTGCCCCCAGGTATTTTTGGAGCATGGCAACTTGATCCGTTGGGACATAAAGTTTATCCTCACCTGCGTATTGCAGCTGTAAATAATCCTTTTGCAAGCCCCCTATATCTAAGGTAATTACCCCTAAATAACGCCCTATGCCATGATTTACATGAACAACATAGTCTCCCGCCTTTAAATCCGCCAATGGTTCCATTTTTCCGTCGGGGCGGGAACGCTGCTTGCGTGCTTTTTTTCGCTGACCAAAGATCTCTGCATCTGTAATAACCACCAGGCGCCCAGATATCAGCTCAAAGCCATTGGCCAAGTGGCTCACCGTAATGACCACATTGCCATCTCTTACTTCATTATCCAGTTGTTTTACCCGAAAGGCATCTATTTTTGTGTCTTTTAATGTTTGCAGCAGACTGGCTGCCCTCTCCTCAGAAGAAACCAGCAAAACAATGGCATAGCTTTTACGGCGCCAGTGTCTAATTTCATCAGCCAAAACCTCCGCATGGCCCAAAAAACTATGCATTGCTTTGGCTGGAAAATTTACCACGTTTTGTATTCTAAGATACTGGGGATTCCTTGGTAAAAAGGAGCAGAAGACTGCCTGCCTTCGTTCGATGGCTGCTAACATTTGCCGCCATTCCAAATAACTATTAAAATGCCCCGGCAAAACCTTCCCCTTGCCTAGCAAATCGGTGTAGGTTTCATTTCTTTCTTTGAGAATGGTTTCGGCTACTTCTTTAAAGCGCACAGGGTCATCCACTAATACAAGGGGCTCTTCGATAAAATAATCAAATAAGGTCACTGGTTCTTGATAGAAGTGATAAAGCAATTGTTCCATACCATCAAAGGGTATTCTCCTGCGGATTTGCTCTAAAACCATTGCCCCTTGGGAGGAAAGCTGATGTACCGCATCGACAGAACCGGACCGATGCAGTTTCTTTAGCTGGTTTTTGAGCTCTAGTTCATAATTTACCTCGCACCTTTGCCAGATTTCGGGATTCACGATCAATTCACGACAGGGAGAAATGCTAATGTCATTTAATTTATCCAAACTACGCTGATTCGCCACTTCAAAGTGACGAATAGAATCCACTTCATCATCAAAAAACTCGATCCGTACTGGCAGATCCTCGGTCATGGGATAAATATCAACAATCCCACCCCGACTAGAAAACTGTCCTCTGCCCTCCACCAGATCGACTCTCTCATAACCCAATTCCACCAGGTTCAAGAGCAGCTTTGCCAAATCTACCTGTTGGCCCAAGGATAATTTTACCCTGGCCTGGCGGAAAACCTCCAGTGGCGTCAACCGGCGCAACAAAGCCTCCACCGAGGTAACCACCACCATCGGTTCCCCGTCTGATAGTTTTTCCAAAACCCGTAACCGCTGAGCCAATACCTCGTTGCTATGGGCTAGCACCTGATAAGGCAAAAGCTGCCAAACTGGAAAGGGTTGGACAGAAACCCCAGGCAATAAGGAAACTAAATCATCCAGCACAATGCCCGCTTCCGTCTCACCCGGTGTGACCACTAGGATCGATCTCCTGGTATGGGAAAGCCCGGCAAATAAATAATTGCGCTGGGAACCAGCCAAGCCAAAAACCATTTGCTGATTTAAGCCCTTCGCCAATCCCTGCAGTAAGTTTTGATATTCAATTGTTAACTCCAACGGCCGTAATAATCCGTTCATTTTATCTCCTGAATCATGCCCCTGGGGGACTATTTTATTTCGGTAACTAAATAAAGTACAGAAAATAGCTTCAGCCCGGCTGGACCTAAGGGGCTCCCTTATTCCACCAGGCAAAAAGATAAACTTTTCCTACTTTCCTATGTTGGCCAATTATACTCCGTCATTATTCCCTCGTCAAGCTGGTTTGTTTACTATAGTATAGTATGAACCAATTCCAGGCGGTATGTACCAGATACGTCACAAACAAAGCTGCCAATAAATTACTCACCGCATAAACCCTCGCCGTCAACAAACCAAATAACCCATGGGCCGCCACCGCCATCCCAGCCGCCCCAACTCCCCTTGCACCCCTGCGTTTCATTTCCACCAAAGCCTCCACCACACCAAAACCGATGTGCGTATAAACCAGAGCTGCCCCCAGCAAAACTGCCCCCAGAGTCTTAGCCATTTCCTCCACCAACGGTGTCAAAAAAGCAATCCCCCGCCCACCTAAGGAATTGATTACCCACCCGTTAATTACCCACGAAACTCCGGCGGCTAACAAGGATGCAGCTATGTAATTAAGTGGTGCAATATCTGTCATTGTAGAAGACACCTCTGCTTTTTCCTAGACAGCACGACAATAGCAAAATGGCCATGGGCCATAGGTCCTAGGCCTTATAAGTACATAGGGAAGATACCCCTCCATACTAGCAGGTGCTATCGTTATCCCCCCACACCAACCCCGCAACCAAACTACTCTACCTGGGAACTCCCCTGAGCCTCCACTTGCTCTTCTTCCTTCTTCTTAGTCTTAGCCTTCTTATTATACCTATTCATAACCACCGAAGTCCCTTCCAATACCCAAACCCTCACCGCCTCAACAGCAGTCTCAATAGCCGGCCCAATGGACTTGGCCTCTTCTTCACTGATTTTACCCAACACATGACCCACAGACCCATAGGCAGACCGCCCAATGCCAACCCTCATGCGGGCAAAATCCTGGGTACCCAATAATTCAATAATATTTTGTAAGCCCCTTTGTCCACCGGCACTCCCATTTTTGCGAATACGCAAAGTCCCCGGGGGTAAATCCATATCGTCCACAATAACCAGTAAATCCTCTAGGGCTAGTTTATACCAATTCATCAAGGCAACCACTGACTGGCCGCTTAAATTCATAAAGGTTTGAGGCTTCGCCAGGATGACCTTTTCCGGCCCAATATTAACTTGGCCAAGCAAAGCCTTGTGCTGCTTCTTTTCCGCCCTGACACCCAAACTAGCTGCCAATTCATCAACAACCATAAACCCGACATTATGTCTGGTTTGGGCATATTCTCCACCGGGATTTCCCAAGCCCACAATTAATTTCATTCAACACTTACCTCCCTTATCGAAGGTATTTTACCCCAGCTTTTGTATCAAGGCAATAGAAAGAAGGGTTATCCCGTGTCATTCTAGGGATAACCCATTTCTTTAGCAATTCAATCAAATCGTCTCGTTTATTCCTTTTCAATCGTTTTAGCTTTAGCCTCCTGTTCAGGTTCCGGTGGCACCTCTGGCTGGCCGGCTGGCTCCGGTGCCTTCATGGTGGCTAAACCTACCACGGTTGTGTGTTGATGATCTAAAATCCGAACAGCCGCAGGCACGTTTAACTCACTTACCGAGATGACATCACCAATTTCTAAGCCGCTAATATCTACCTTAATTGCTTCCGGTATTTCATTGGGCAGGCATTCAATTTCCGCACTGCGCAAATCATGCTGAATTACTCCACCCAATGCGACACCCTTGGGAGTACCTACCAACTGAATGGGAACGACCGTCTTAATTTTGGAGTCTTTAGAAACTTGCTGAAAATCCACATGCCTTATCGTGCGATCCACCGGATCCATCTGTAAACTCTTTACCATTACAGTCTGTTTGCCACCGTTTACACTCATATTAATAAGCGTGTTTCGTCCGGTTCCAGAACTAAGAATTTTCTTTAAATCTTTGGCGTCAACGGAAATACTCATGGACCCCATTTCTTTGCCATAAACTACACCGGGAACACCACCGCTTTTTCTAATTTGCTTAGCAATCGATTTTGTATCTGTTTCTCTCACAGTTGCATTTAACCTTGAACCTGTCATAAAATTACCCTCCCAACTAAATATGTCCCTATTATTCCCTATTTTTGGTCATATCAAACAATTCCAGGGCATAAAGATCAATATAATGAGTTTGATGTAAAGGGGGGCCTAATAATGCGCAAGAGCAAAAAATTTATTGGTATGCCGATCATCAGTCTTGCCGAGGGCCAGGAAATGGGTGCAGTCAAGGGGTTAGTTGTAGATCCGTTTCAGCAAAGGATAGCCGCCCTAATTATAGAGCAAAAAGGTTGGTTTAAAGATCAAAAATTTGCCCCTTATGGTAAAGTACGCAGCGTAGGTGCCGATGCCATCACCATTGATCAAGGAGCAATCGTTGAAAAGGGTACCAGCCTGCCAGACATTTTAAAGCTTTACAAAGAAAGAATTAACATCATCGGCAGCAAAGTTATCGCAGAAAATGGTTCCGATCTCGGGGAAGTAGATGAGTTTTATGTTGATGAAATAAGTGGTCAAATCGTTGGCCTGGAGATTAGCGGCAACTTTTTAAACAGCCTATTTAAAGGTAAATCCTTTATGGAAATTGCCTTTGTTAAGACCATTGGTAAAGAATTAGTCGTAACGTCCGTGGATGCCTTAGAAAACTTGGTTAAAGTTGATGGCGGTTTACACGAAACCGTTAAACAGCTCAAAGACAGTACAAATCATATCTGGGAAAGCACGGTACAAAAAACCAAGGAAATTAGTACGTTAACGAAAGAAATAAGCAGCAAAAAGGTGGAGGAAATTGAAAGCAAAACGAAAGATCTCGGAGAAACGCTACGTGAACGGGTTAAGAGAAAAAGTAAAGACGACCCCATCGAAGACGATGTTGTCATTCATGATTTGCCGGCAGGCACCCTAAGATCAGAGGAAGAAGCCTTAAACCGCCAAGAGGTTATCCATGACGAGGTTGTTATTCAAGATTTACCACCAGGCTCACTACCACGCCAGACCGAGGAATTAACCCGTGTTGAACAGATAGAAGATCTCGTTGAAATCCATGAATTACCCCCCGGTGCTTTACCCCGCGAAGAAAATCCCAGCGAGGACGAAAGCGAGGATGAACAAGAAGCGATCGGGGAGCCCATCGTACCAGAAGAAAATACAGAGATTAAAAAAGAATAGTCCTCCGCTTTATTGCTGTATTTGATAGTTGCAAGGCTAATTAGGCCCCTGGGCCATGAGCCTTGGGCCTAAAAGGTTACGGGCTGACAGCTAACACGAAAAGGTGTCTGATCTTCAGCACAAAACTGAAGCTCAGACACCTTTCTTTAGCCCAAGGCAGGTGAATTTATTCGAAGGCAGCATACTATCAATGTATAGACAAACATTGTGGGATACTCTATAATTATTAATCAAATTACCGCAAATGGGGAAGTCCGTGAGAATCGGACGCAGTCGCGCTACGGTAACGGAAGGCTGTTTTGGCAAGTCCGGAGTCCGAGTACCATGGTAATTTGCTAATTTTTTGTCGCGCAAACAAAAAAGGAGGAATTACTTTGTACACAGGAGCAGCCACTTATGTAGTCGGTTTTCCGAGAATCGGAGAACAGAGAGAACTGAAAAAAGCCCTTGAACATTATTGGGATCAAAAAATCGGTTTTGCAGAGATTGCCGATCGGACAAGAAAATTACGTCGAAGACACTGGTTATATCAAAAAGAGGCTGGTATCTCTTTTATTAGCAGCAATGATTTTAGTTTGTATGATAACATGCTCGATACAGCAATGATGTTAAATGCAATACCGGAAAGATTTCGTACCATCCACAACGAACAAGAGCTTTATTTTGCTATGGCCCGCGGAACGAGTAACGCTGTGGCGCTGGAAATGACGAAGTGGTTTAATACCAATTATCACTACATTGTCCCGGAACTTTCCGATACCATGGACTTCTCATTAAATGCAGATAAAATAATCAATGAGTATTTAGAAGCAAAAGAATACGGCATCCGCACAAAAATTAATTTGATCGGACCCATAACCTTTTTATCTCTTTCCAAACGTGTTGATCGTAATCCGGATACTTTGGAACTACTCCAAAGAATTTTGCCTTGTTACGTTTCTCTGCTTAAGAAAATGGCTTTTCTTGATGATGAAGTATACATTCAATTTGACGAACCAATCGTCGTAAAGGATCTGGACAAAAGAACCCTTGAACTGTTTTACTTATCCTATAAAGAATTAGCCAACGTGGATAGCAGGCTTAGACTGATCGTCATGACTTATTTTGATCATGCGGTGGAAGCTGTAAAAACACTGTTTGATATTCCGATTTATGGTATCGGACTGGATTTTCTATACGGACCGGAAAATCTAAAAATTCTTAATTGTCTGAACGGTAAAAAACTAATTGCAGGCATTGTCGACGGAAGAAATATTTGGAGAAATGACTATCGAAGTACCTTGACTTTACTTAAAAACATAGAAAAACATGTAAAAAGGGAAGATATCATCCCTTCCACCACCTGTTCTCTATTACATGTTCCTTATTCTTTGGAACATGAGAACCAGCTAGACAAAGAAATTAAGTCATGGCTGAGTTTTGCCCGGGAAAAACTTGAAGAACTATCGGATCTTGCCAAGTTATTTTTTATTGAAAGGGATTCTGAGAACCACCCATCCATTTTAAAAGATAATCAACGTATATTTATAACAAAACAACAATCGCCTAAAGCAATAAACCCCTTGGTTCGAGGGAGAGTTTGTTGCATTGAAAAAAAGGAACGAGTCGGCTCTTTTAACGACAGGAATGACATTCAGCGGAGAATACTCAATCTGCCTCTGCTTCCGACAACAACCATTGGAAGTTTTCCTCAAACCAATGAGATTAGGAAGCTGAGACGGGATTTCAAAAATAACATTATTTCTCAAGCAGAATATGATAAAGGAATTAAAAAACACATTGATACCTGCATACAATTTCAACTGGATATTGGGCTGGATGTTTTGGTACATGGCGAACCAGAAAGAAATGACATGGTGGAGTACTTTGGTGAACAACTCTTAGGTTTTATTCTCACAAAAAATGGCTGGGTGCAAAGCTATGGCAGCCGCTGTGTAAAACCTCCAATTATCTATGGTGATGTCAGCAGACCAAAGCCAATGACCATTCATACAATCCGATATGCCCAAAGCAAAACCAATAAAATTGTCAAAGGAATGTTAACCGGACCTGTAACCATTCTTAATGGGTCCTTTTGCCGAAATGATATCGAGCGATCTGCTGTCTGTGAACAAATTGCCTTGGCCATTCGGGATGAGATTCATGATCTTCAAAATGCTGGCATCAAGATTATTCAGGTTGACGAAGCCGCACTCAAAGAAGGGTATCCTCTACGAAAAGAAAAAGTTGCTTATTATGAAAATTGGGCTGTTAAATCCTTTAAATTGGCTGTTAGTTCGGCTGCCTTAGAAACGCAGATCCATACCCATATGTGCTCTAGCGATTTCAATGATAGTATCCATGCCATCGAGAAAATGGATGCCGATGTTATTACCATTGAAACCTCAAGAAGCGGCAATAAACTGTTGGCTGTTTTTTCAGCCCAAGGATATGATAAAGAAATTGGACCCGGCATTTATGATATTCACTCTCCCAGGGTTTCCTCCACAGAGGAACTGGAAGAGAAAATCAGACAATTAATGTGGGTTTTGCCTCCGTCCAAACTGTGGATTAACCCTGACTGCGGCCTCAAAACTCGTAAGTGGGATGAGGTAAGACAAAGTTTAACGAATATGACCATGGCAGCACACCATATTCGGTCAGGATTACAAATGCTGATGCTTGTTTAACGGACCTTACTTAAAATAAAATTTAATTTAGTAATGATTATATTTAAAAAACAGGTTTCCCCGTCGGGAAAACCTGTTTTTGCTTAAAACTCTTCCATTAACTTTGCCACGGCTGCGCTGTGGTGTCCTTCTTCTCTGGCCATCCGTTCAAAGATAAACTTCTTATCCTGTTGTGCTTTAAAAATATCTGCCATCTGATTGTACATTTTAGCTGCGGCATCTTCCCGCTGTATGGCAATGGCTAAAACTTCCTTCGGGGTCATTTCCGGGTTTAATTCGCCGGCTTCCTCAAAGCCATCAAAATAGACTTGTTCATTGATCGGTTCACCGGATTTTAACCAGAGCAGGTAATCTAAATGATCCTTTTCATCCTGAGCTAATTTCTTTAATACCTTCTCGGTTTCTGCCAGCTTTGCCTTGGCTGCCATTGCATTGTAAAATTTATAGCTGCTCTCCTCCGATTTAATGGCTACATCTAAAACGTCATTAATTGTTAATTGCAAAACCATAACCCCCTTTAGTTATTATCTTTACCCCATTGTAAACTATATAGGGGAATTTTTCCATGACAAAATTATTGAATTTTTCTTGCAATAGAATAAATATACCCCTAGCCCATCGGCACCAATTTGATCTGCCCCCAGGCCGCCAGCTTTTCTCCTTTGATGGCTACAGCACCGAGTATCCCCTTAACCGAGGCAGCAAAATCCACCGCCCTTTGGACATCCTCTTCGCTCTGCACATAATTGCCCGCCGCAGTGGCCACTGCATCGGCCAGGGTTGTTGAGACAGATAAAATAATCACTGCATCGGATTTGCCAAAGCTTAGGGAATGACCCACCGTGCCAGAGGAGGTGCAAATCCCCAATGGGGTTTGCCAGGGTTGAATTTCCAGGGCAATTTTATTACTAAAGGGGGAGGTCCCAGCAAAAACCCCTACCCTTCGTGTAAGGGAGGATTTAATAAAGATATCCCCTCCGTTTTCCACCACGACATCCCGGGAGCGACGGGCCAAGGCTTTCCCCACCACCTGGGAAAATGCACCTGCCACCGCAGCCATGGGGCCAACTCCCGCCAATTGGGCCGCTTTCGCCATATCTACGGCAATCTCCGGGGCCCCTGGCAAAAGGGTGTGAGGTTCCAGTGTGGTTCGAAAAACAGGATCTCCTTTAATATATTCCGCCAAAAGTAAGCGTTGCTCTTTTATTAGTTTTTCCACCCAGCCGATCAACTGGGGGGTAAAACGGTCCCGCCGCACACCTATATCCAGATCTGTCTCTTTAACTCCTACCTGGAAATGGATCAGGTCTCCCTGTCGATGCAACTCACGATAGGTGCGCTCGGTATAATCCATGTTATATTCTTACCTCCATCGCCCGAACCGGACATACTTTTAAGCATTGTAAGCACACTACGCATTTGTTCCCATCAAACTGTACTTCCATGGAGGGGCGGTCTATAAAGAGTGCCCCGGCAGGACAGTGACCTGTGCAAGCCCCGCAACTTATGCAACGATCATCATTGCGAACCACTTCCTGATTAAGGGGATGCACCGAAATGCCCTGTTGACGCAGATACTCGATGCCCTCCTCATATCTTTCCCCCCAAAGGTCCAAAACAAGCGTCCCTTCGAGGTGCGGATTAATTTGTGCCTTGAGAATATTTACCACCAGGTCATAATCCTTCACTAGGTGGTAGATGATCGGTTGATCAGAGGTTGCTGCTGTAAAACGCAAAACAATTTTATGAGGCGACATCTTGTTCGACACTCCTTCCATTACTTAATCTCCAAGGGTTTACCGGCTAGCCCTGCAGCAGGACCAGGCAGAAGCTGCACTGGTTCACCCAGCAAAAAGTCCCCTTTGCTAATCCAACTTTTTAATTGACCAGCAATTTCCCGAGCTTTGGGGTAACTTGAAAGGGGTGCCGTAGGTACTTCTTGGCCAGCCACCGTAATTTTCCCTGATTTCAATTGGGCATAGGAGACTAAGCCCAAATTACCTCCCACCCGATTGGGGTAGGCTTCACTATAATCAACCACCGGAGCATGCAGTTCTTCATCGGCTAAAGCAGCATAGCGTAGTATTTCTTCGTTAAGTATGGGGATCGGTATGCCCAGACCTACGGTTAGCGTAGCACCATAGCCCAGGAAGCTTGCTCCCCTTAGCCACTTTGTTTTCATTTGCTTAAGGTCTCCTAAGACCGAAAGGGTTCCGCCGGCTGAGCCCACCACATTTCCTTCCTGATCCTTGAGCCAACCGGGAAAATGCTGGGTACCATTCCAAACCACATAGCCGATCCCTCCGCCCAGGAAGATCCTCGTTCCTACCCCAATGGTGGCAAAATTCGGATCCTTCATCAGGGGACTTAATTGTCCCGAGGTAGAATAGTTGGCATTTCCTAATCGGGGCTTCAGGGTTCCCATGTAGGTATGGATGGTTTTATCACCAATGTTAACAGCACAGTTATAATTTTGGTAACCATTGCGAGGGTTAAATAAAATCGCCTCGTTGATGTCATTTAAGGTAATGGTTGTTTCTATCTCTCTTCTCGGGTAACAATCCGTACCATAGGATAATGCCCTCAATTCGATGGGCTTCCCTGCCACTAAATCCTCTATCACATGCCCGCCACCGTAGCGAAATTCGCCCGGGTAATCACTGTTAGCTGGATCCTCTTCAGGAATTTCCGTGGCCCCGATATAGGCATCCACTGCAGCAATACCTGTATAGGCCGGCACATTATTCAGTGAAACCTTTGACATTCTCATCCGCGGAGAGGAATGCCCAAAATTTAAAAATACACCAGAAGAGCACATGGGTCCAAAGGTACCAGTGGTTACCACATCCACCTCTGCAGCGGTTTTAGACAATCCCTGCTCCCTCACCTTGCCAATTACTTCTTCAGCGGTCAATACCACTGCTTTGCCTGCCTTAATGCGAGCATTAATCTCAGCATAGGTTCTTTCAACAGCCATTTCATAATCCCCCTTCTGCGCTCTTCCGTACCACAAAAACAAATAAGCCCCTTCCCAACAGAAGAGGCTTTATCCGCAATCACGGTTATAGCTTACCTCTTATCTGTCAGAAGAATATCTTCTGCAGGAATTAGCACCTGTCCGGATATTACCGGACGGTTGCTGGGTTTCATTGGGCCAGTCCCTCCACCTCTCGGGATAAGAGCGCATATTTAATTAGTTACTAAGTAAGTATTAGTTTAGCAATGCCCGTTTACATTGTCAACAGATTTTTTGCCACCGGCCCCAGCTTTTTGCGTTTTTGGGGCTCGGGTCTTTGACAGTTGAATAAAGAAAAATTGCCCAAAAGCCTTGATATAGGCTTATTTTTTTGTCTTTTTCTCTTTTGTTTGTATCGCACCTTATCGCACTGTGTTATAATATAAGAAAAGGAGG
>NZ_JBAIYV010000035.1:0-280345 GCF_036763075.1 Desulfotomaculum sp. 1211_IL3151
TTTTCCACACGAAGCTATATCGGTTTGCGTTGGCTTCCAGCTTTGTTCCATCAATAAAAACACTGCATAATGACAGTTCCCCTGCTTGGGACAAAAGCTCTATCAGTTGGGAGAACATATCCTCCACTATTCCCATCAGACGTTCGCTCCGAAAGCGGGCGATGGTGGCATGATCGGGTGCCGGAGACCGGCCTAACAGGTACCAGGTACATGAAGTTAATGTCTCGCTGACAGGCCTGTTCCAGTTTTCGGCTGGAATAGATGCCGTTCATGTATCCGTAAACGATGATTTTAAAGAGACTTTCCGGTGACCTCTCGATTCTCCCCAGCCGGGAGTACGCCGCATGCAATTTCCGATAATCAATCCTTTCCAACACGGCATTGAGTAGTCTCACTGAATCGTCCTCCGGGATCATTTCCCCTATATCCATCGGAATTACCAGTTGATATACATTCCCGGTTAATGTATAATCTGGTTGTAAAGTTTTGTTCACAACTATATTTTACAACAAAAGACGGCTTCTGGCATTTGCCAGTCGCCGTCTTTTGTTGCTTTCCAAGCTGCCTGACTGCGACAGCCCCATGATTGTGCTTTAGAAAAAACTAATATAGAACGAAATTTTTCTCGTTCTATATTAGTCAAATTGTTAAATAAGATTAATAAAGAATCATTATAATCTCAGATTTTATAGGGATATCATAACCAACATTTTGACAGTGCCATCTCTCAAAAGTGATATTTACCCTGATTTTGTTATGCTCTGGGCTTCTATCTAAGATTGCCTTATATTCTCTCAGTCGACTCAAGAAGGTTTTCGCATTGGAAATAATTTGAGTAACTGAGAGATTATATAATTGTGCACAGGCCCTGAGTGCTAAAGCTCCATACGCACAAACTATCATAAGAAGATCGGTAAAAACAAAAGTTGTTACATCTACAAAAAACGCTTCGTTATCTTGTTTATTAATAAACCGTTCCATCTCTCTAATAGCATTGTCAATATCAGATCTAGTCAAATCACATTTTTCTGTCCAAGTTGCCATAACTAATCTCTCCTCTTATTTTATTAATTTTCTGAACGCAATTCCCGTGGCCACGGTTATTTTTACATTCATCTCTTAAAGAGGGATAAATCTTATTTTTGCAAACCTGGTTCAATAAATTTGTGTGAGTATTTTTTTGTTCCGAACTTGCCATCAATAAATATGGAGTACGAATCATGAACTATTCAATCAAGAATGGCATCTGCCAAGGTATCCTCGCCAATCTTTTGGTGCCAGCCACAGGGGCGAATTGTGAACCAAAGATGATTGAGCCATTCCCATGCCTTACCTCGATGATCTCAAGTAGGTCACGTACTTCGGCTCCCTTCAGTGATCATTCTCTCACCACTGCATAGATGGTGAAATCAATGATTTTTTCGGGGTCAATATCTTCCCTCTGAGCCAAACGCATGGCCAGCCAAAGCCCAGCCATAATCCCTAAGAACACCATCATTCCTCATGCCCTAATGGGAAAATCACTGATATAGAAGAGAATCGGATACTCCTCTCACACCCCTTTCAAAGAAATCTTTATTATCTTATCAAGCACCGCAAAGGTTGTTATGCCAAGAACAGGCCACCCGATGGGTAACCTGTTCTGAGTTCTTTACATTCTATGGGCCATCGGCAGCATGAACAGGTAGACGTTAAAGGCCACCAATGCCAGGATGAGGATGGCATAGGGCACAACCGTACCCATAACTTCTGGTCCTTTATAGTTGTCCTTGGCAATGCGGTAGGCTGCATAGATAGAAGCCAGGGTACCCAGGACAAGTAGCGCATACTGTAGGAAGACAATGGTTCCCATGCCCACCAGTGCTGCAGAAACCCCTTCGTTTTGGATACCAAACAAGGCCAAGCCAGTAAACAGTACAGACTTTCCTTCGGCCAGTAGGTGGAACAGGTTGTGGGCCATGTGACCGGCAAAGTCAAGCGGGATTAAGGCATAACCAAATTTAGTTAAGTTCATCAAGGCATTATCAGAGTTCTTTAAGGACGCTACCCAACTGGTTAGGTAGAGAATAAGGGCCGGGATAGCCATTGCAATAATAAAGGTAACAGTGAAGATGACATCTTTATTGGCGGTTCCTATTAGGCCACCCATCCACTGCTGAATTTCTGCCCATACTTCCAGCATGGTAATGTTCTGCACGAACACGATACCCATGATGACAATGGCTAAGAAGGATTCTTCCAGCTTCGGTTTACGGATAAACCACAGTTCCTTGGTAGGAATTCTTGTGGAAACCGTAATGGAATCATTGGGGCAGTTCTTTACACAGTTACCGCAGAAGTTGCAGCGGGCGCTGTTGTCCATTGTTTTGGGAAATTCAAACATCGGACAACCAGGGGCCTTTTTCCCACCTTTGTAGCAGGCGGATACGGTACACTTGGCGCAGACTTCCGGTGTGCCCCGTAGTTCCAGGGCTCCGGCCCGGGAATAGTTGCCTGCCAAACCGCCAATGAAGCACAGGTAACGGCACCAGGTTCTTCTTTCAAAGAAGGCTCCAGCTACGATAACACCGGTTGTAAGAATAAGTAGCAGTACGCCGGAACCCCGGGGGGATTCCACAATACCCCAAATATGATCTGCCCAGGTAATAAGGATAAACAATGCATCAATAATCCAGATACCATACTTTTTCAAAAACTTGGGTACCGGGCGTTTGTTGCCCACAAACTTTTGTACCAAATCACTGACGGTAGCAAAGGGACAGATGGCGCACCAGAAACGACCCACCAGTAGGAAAACCAGCGGTATTACAGGCCACCACAAGACCCATGTCATGGCGGTACCAAAGTTATCGTGGGCTACCGGAATGCCGATTAATAATTCATACATAATGACAGCAAAGACAATTAAAGTAGGCCACTGAAAGATACCTGGAAACCATTTGCTTTTTAATATATTTTTCAATAGTTGACGACCCTGTTGACGACCCTTTGGTTGGCTCAACTTAATTCACCCCATTTACACTTTTGTTTTTCAGAAACGCCGCAGCAAGTATTACCAGTAGGTTAAAGCCACCAAAACCATAAATCACTGGCCAGTTAGGAGGCATATTGGGATCTTGAGGTGCCCCGCCATGAGCGCCGCTACCGGAATCATGACTATTTCCACTTGAGTCATGGCTGTTGTGAGAGGAACCTTGGTCACCTCCCACATTTTCTCCATGCTCAGTTGCTGAACGATCATGGGACATGTCTTCCATATCATTCATATCATGCCCACTCGTTTGATCCGACCTCATGTCATGGCCCCCGTGATCACCCGCTGCCAGTGCCCCACCTGCTAAGGGACCTGCCAGCAGTATGAATGCTAGCATAATACCAAACAAACCCAACCATTTTGACCTCATATCTTTCCACCCTTTCAATCCGTTTCATTTTTCTGGCCCACTTGCTGGGCTGGCTTAATTTACAGAAGCAATAATACCGAATAAATTTCACAGGGCTGTTACAAAAATAACACGTTTTTGTGATATTTTATAAAACCACAAAAAACAGTAACCACGATAAAGGAGGAATTGCATGATGCCAATGATGTACGGCGGTTATGGCATGGGCTTTGGAGGGATTTTCATGATGTTAAATCCCATAGCTCTGTTTGGACTGGTGATTTACTGGGCGGTAAATGCCGGGATGAAAAATGCCCTTAAGGATGGAGGTGAATTAAATCAATTGGTTGATAAGTTTAAAGTATAAGCAAAGAAGCCAACCTGGCTGGAGGTTGGCTTCTGGTATTACTCTGGAGGACATGGTACTGTGTTCCCCCAAGCACCGGGATAGTCGGGAAAAGTTATTTCAGGTGGCCATGACCATTCTCCATCACGAAAATTTGCTGGGCTGCCTGCATAATACCCGGAAGCTACCGGCCAAAGAGTTGGTGGAAATTACCGGTCTTAGCACCCGGGTGCTGGAAAAGGGTCGTAAATATATTATTGCTACGGTCCTCCTGTTCAGCGAACCGGACCTCTCAGCCCTTAAGAGGTTCACTAAACCATTCAACCCTGAGACAGAGAGGTAAAAACAAATGGCAAAAGTAAAAGCAGTGGTTATGGCCCACAGAAACCAATATAAAAATGTCTTGGTCTACACCGAAGACGGCCAATACCTAACCACCCGCCTCCAACCGATCCCGCCGGTGGGCTCTACCGTCTATGTGAAGCCACCGGCACTCATAGCCAAACCCAAAATGTTGGCTGTGGCAGCGGCAGTATTTTTAATCCTCTTCACTGGTCTGATGCCCAATTTCGCTCCTACCCCGGCAGCATCCGCGGCCTATGTTAACCTAGCCTGGCAGCCGGAAATTGGGCTGTGGGTGGACGAAGAAGGCAAAGTCACCCAGGCCAATCTAGTGGGCCTACCGGAAGAGGAAGAGAATTTTGCTACCACCCTTAAGGGCCAAGACCTTTACACCGCCCTTGACCAGCTATTGCAGTACAGCCGAGAGCAGGGGACTTTGAACAACAAACAAACTCTGGTTATCGGCACCTTAGTTAAAACGGATGAGCAAAAGCCTCCCCATCTAACGGAGCAGCAGTTACAGGACTTTTTATACAGCCAACTGGCAAAGCA
The DNA here is from genome assembly GCF_036763075.1 of Desulfotomaculum sp. 1211_IL3151. Taxonomy (NCBI): domain Bacteria; kingdom Bacillati; phylum Bacillota; class Clostridia; order Eubacteriales; family Desulfotomaculaceae; genus Desulfotomaculum; species Desulfotomaculum sp. 1211_IL3151. The sequence continues at coordinate 4,624 of NZ_JBAIYV010000035.1, forward strand.
GGGCTACCAGGGGGCAGTGCTGGTAACCAGCCAACCCCAGGAGATGCTGCAAGCCGCTGAAAAGGCCGGGATGCCCTTGGGCAAGTACACCGTTTATGAAAAATGCCGTCAGCAAAATCAACCGGTAAAACTTGACCTATTAAAGCAGTAGGATGTACCCACCGCCCTAACTAAGTCTGACGTCAAGGCCAGCGATGTCTTTGGCCAACATTACTTGGAGTTTGAGGGGCATATGCAAAACCAAAACCAGGAGAGCCCTATGGAACAAGGCACGATGATGCCCCAGCCTATGGAGCACCAACAGAGCACGACACCCGCTACCAACCCCTCCACCGGTGTATCCGGTCAAACCCAGATGCATGGGAACCAGGGGACTTTGCCGGGTAGCAGCAATTCGGACACTTCACCGCATACAGCTCCTACCCAGGATGGTCATATGAGAATGAACAGACACAACTAATGTAACAGCCAGGCAGCAACATCTTTGCACCTGGCTTTAAGTTTTTGACTAAAGAAAAAAGCCTGTGGTTTTTGCCACATGCCTAAGTCATTTGCTCCTTTTGTCTTCGAAAATCGTCCACGGTAATTTCACTAGCATGGCACCAATTGTGGCCATAGTAATTGCATGACCTCTATACCACTTAGTTAATCAATGGTAGTCGTTATTCTAACTTATCTACCTTAAGGGAGCATCCGTTTTTAGAGTAATCCAACACGACCTTTTTATACCTAAAAAACTGGAATATAGCTCGTACATATAAATCCATTGCGATTGACAGCCAAACTCCGGCAATTCCCATTTCAAAATGAATCCCAAGTATAAATACTCCCATTACACGAATCAGCCACATCCCAATAGCTGTGCTATACATCGGGCCTTTCGTATCCCCTGCCCCTTGTAATGCTCCTGCTAAAACTAAGCCAACGGCTAATCCAGGTTGAGCAAAAGCATCTATTCTTAAAGCTGTAACGACCATATCGATTGCATTTTTATCTGTAGTAAACCAGGTAGCAAACCAAGGGGATAAAAAGAATAAAAGAAGACCAATAAAGGACATAAAAATAATTGCCACCACGGTTGTGATCATTCCGTACTGATAAGCGTCTTTGTATTGTCTCCTTCCCATACTTTGCCCTACCAAAGTTGTGGCTGCAATAGCCAGACCGTAACCGGGCATATAGGAAAAGGTTTCGATATTTCCCGCAATCAAATGGGAAGCATAGACATCCGTCCCAATCCGGAGTATTAATCCTAAATAGAGTACTTGCCCAAAACGCATAATTAAACGTTCAATCGCTGTAGGAGTAGATAATTTTAAAATAGACAAGGTATCTTCCTTTGAAGAAGTCCTTAATAATGAAAAAGATACTTTTGAACGCTTAATATAGAAAAACAACAGAAATGTGCCAATGATTCGGACAATGACTGTTGCCCAGGCGGCCCCTACTACGCCAAGTCCCTCCAGGCCAAAGACACCAAAAATTAATACGTAGTCCAATCCGATGTGAATAAGATTTATCCAGCAACTCACTTTCAGCGGAGTTTTAGTGTCACCCGTAGCCCGAAGAATACTGCCAAATGTAAACATTAGCGTAATAAAGATAGAAGGAATGGCAACGATACGAAAGTACGCCACTGCATCGGTTAAAACTTTTGATTCCGCTCCCATTAAACGAAGTAGTGGTTCGCTAAAAAAGAGGCTAATCAAACCAAATAACAGTCCAAGCATAACTGACAGGATGGTTGATTGACGAGCAAAAGACTTTGCTTTAGAAACATCGCCTGCACCGATACTTCTAGCAATCAGAGAAGATGCTCCTACGCCTATTGCCATAAAAATAGCAATATATACAGCTAATATTGCATTGGCCACACCTACTGCGGTGACTTCATTTAAACCTAATTTGGCAACAAATAGAGTATCTACAAAGCCCACTACGGTTTGTAGGATGTTTTCAATCATTGCAGGTACTGCTAAAGCAATGACGATGGCAAGCTTTTGTTTAGTGGTTTGGTTTTGTACTGTGACTGCTTCCATTTTCAATGGCTCCCTATCGGAAAAAAGTCAGTGTAGGCTTCGATTACGCCTAGCCCACTTAAAAGGCTAAAGCAACCTGTCCGCATCATATCACCATAGGGTGCTGCTTCATGCCAGCCCAACTGTTTTGCCATAACAAGCTGTGTCCGGCTGGCATAATCATTTGGGGACAGTTTTCTATATTTTTGCCAGTCTGATAGACTAACACCTTGGGTACCTGAACCACCATCAACCCCAAAAATATCTTTTACTTAAATGATTCGCTTTCACCCACTGTCACCATTGGCGCCCCTTTTGTTTAATTTTGACTGAGTATAAAAAATATAGTACATTTTGTATTGTAATGTACATAATATACTATAATTATTGTAATAATTTTCTAACCGGCCTATCAATAATCAAAATATATGAAATGTAAGATACTGAATAAAATGTTGCTATTTGTACGGAAAAAAGAGGTTGGATATGGATAGACGAATACAAAAAACGAGGGAATCAATATTCACTGCTTTCAGCAAACTTTTAGCCCAAAAGGGATATTCTAAAATTACGGTACAGGAAATCATTGATGAAGCCAATATCGGCCGCAGCACCTTTTATTCCCACTTTGAAACCAAAGACGATTTATTGAAGGCATTATGCAGTGATATATTTGATCACATCTTCTCAAAAGACCTGATTTCTGAGATCACCCATGATTTTTCCTCCACCAATAACGACTTAGAAAGTAAAATCACACACATTTTATACCACTTAAAGGATAGTAAAAGGGATATAAAAGGAATTATCACATTTGAAAGCGGCGAGTTGTTTTTAAGCATATTTAAGATGTATCTGGGGCAGTTGTTTGCAGGATTTATCACGACCAATAGTTTGCCAGAAATCCCCAAGGATTATCTCGTTAATCATATGGCTGGTAGTTTTGTTGAAACGGTAAAATGGTGGGCTAAAAAAGATATGATACAGTCACCCGAGGAATTAACCAGATATTTTTTCACGGTTACCTCATCGATTAAAAACATTGGGTCTTTTGGGTAGATTTCTTAATATAGCAAACCGTCCTTATAGTTTCATTTGGATAAAGTTTTTTTTATCTGGTCCAGTCATAGAATGCCTCCTTCTTTTGGGGGATGGGATTCATGACCCTCCCCCTTTTTGGTAGCTTTCTTTTATTCCAATACTTCTGTTAGCCGGTTCTTCATCTGTTGCCAACCCTGATTGTATTTGGCCATAAAAAAATACAGATCAAAGATCCCTTATGCGGGCTTAGATCTGCATTTATCACGAGGAAGAACACGGCTATTTTTCCTGCTTTGTTCCTGAATAAATTTCCTAGCGTTTTTTTAGCTATCTTTTTAGCTATCAAAGAAGATATTGATGCCGCCGCCCTCTTTGTTACTAGCTAGGGTTAGTTTTAGCACACTGGCTCTTCGTCTGGAGTCAGTTCAGATAGCCATTTGGGGTAAGCTTCACTTGTTGGCTAACTGCGGGTGCCAATTCGCAGTGTTATGTACGTGTGTTCGTAGGATTTGTGGTAGGAGAAGGTGCTATCTTTCTTCCTCCCCTGCCCGTTTGGTTGGTTAAGTGATGTCTTAATCGTTGGGTGCTGCTAAGTTTTCGGTGTATCCTTAATCTTTTACTTTATTCTCCTTGAGATTTTCTACTTTACCAAATCAAAAGTAACCGTTATATTGCCATCACCAACTGCTTGTGCGAAACCGGTAGCATCTTCAACATATCCGAGACGGGTATATTTATAGGTACTTGAGAAGGTTTCATAGAATACGACCAGACAGTCATCGCCGTATAGCATGATATCTCCGGCATGAATTTCTCCCGGTTGCTCGGAAGCTGTAGGGAGTGTATTTGACAAGTAGTAATATTTTTCATTGCCGTTTAGTTCACTCATGTCAACGGTTATTGGAAAGTTGTCAACTAACGCATGGGTGGTTTGATTATCATAAAGCTTCGCAGAAAACGTCTTGTTCCCAACTCTGAGGCTCAAATCTATTGTCGCTGCTGTCTGTTGGGTAGAATCTCTTTTTTGTACCTCAACCTCATGTTGATAGATTTGCTTGCTTTCATTCGTTTCATTGGTATCGCAGGCAATTAAACAAAGGCTCAACAATACCACACAAATTGATAAAATTACTTTTCTCATGTTCAATATCCATTTCTGTGTAATTAAATAACAACATACCACAAATCAATCATCGCGTATAATTTGTAATAAGACGAAAACAGCAGGATTATTCCTGATTGTTTTCGATTTTTTTAATAATCTTGGCAGGTACACCGCCCACAATAACATTAGGAGGTACATCCTTGGTCACAACGGCACCGGCGGCAACTATAGCACCATCACCAATTGTCACACCGGGAACAACAGTGGCATTTGCTCCAATCCAGACATGATTACCGATCACAATGGGCGCAGGATGCATAGTGCTGCGTTTTCTTGGGTCAATGTCGTGATTGAGGGTAGCCAACACGACATTGTGCCCAATGAGAACACCTTCGCCAATGGTAATGCCTCCCTGGTCCTGAAAGCGACAGCCTGAATTGATAAAGACATTCCTTCCCACATGGATATTCTTACCACAGTCTGCATAAAAGGGTGGAAATAATGCAAATGTAGCATCCACTGGCCTGCCGATCAGCCGGGAAAATAGTTCCCGAATTTCTTCCGGGGTATGATAGCTTCCATTGAGTTCGGAAGTCAGTTTCAGTGCCTCCTGGGAGACTGCATGCATCATTTGGTGCATTTCCGAACCACCTTCAACCGTTTCACCCCGATTCAAGTGTGCCAAGAAATCACGAATATTCATGGTTATTCTCCTATCGATATGAATTCTTAAGAACCGCTACAACATCATCATGGGTCATTTCACATGGATTTGCTTCATGCTATCTTTCCATCCATTGTGCATCACTCTACTCATATCGTATCCTAAGCCTTCCATTGAATTATCGCATTGTTCGTGTTAAACTCAGATTATTAAGTTTGATATGATTCTACATCTTAAAGTAAACTTTAAGTCAATGCTTTTCACAAGAAATCTATAATTATTATGGAGGAAATAAAATGATTTATACCGTTGGTGAAGTGGCGAAACAGCTTAACGTCGCAGCTTCAACATTAAGATATTATGATAAAGAGGGATTGCTTCCATTTTTAGAACGTTCCGGTGGCGGTATGCGTATGTTTAAAGAGGAAGACTTATCGTGGTTAAAAACGATTGAATGCCTGAAAAAAACAGGTATGCCGATCAAGGACATCAAACATTTTATCGACTGCTGCATGAAGGGTGATTCTAAGATAGATGAGCGACTATCCATCATAGAATCACAGCGGGATGCTGTCATAAAGAAGATGGAAGAAATGCAGGAAATGCTTGATATGTTAAATTTCAAGGTTTGGTATTATGAAACCGCTAAAGAAGCAGGAACCTGTTCAATTCACGATCCCGATAATGTGCAACTGGGAAATATACCCAAAGAATACCATAAGTTTATAAACGAAAAATAGGACAATGCGCAATCAACAAAGCACTCTGTAAATTCTAAACAAGAATTCGCAGAGTGTTTTGATTTTAGAACTTATTTCTACACATAGTTCAACATCTATTGTGATGAGTCTTTTTCGCGTCTTTTCCATTATGTGTATCCAAATGATGCCTACAGAATAATTAATTCATAATCTCGACTACCCATACCAATTTCTTCACCATGTCGCATTTGGATGGTGCCGTCAATATAGGGGCGCAAGCCTTGGAATTTATCTTCACCGGCCTCATGGTTGCAAGTGAGATGAGAATTAAAGAATCCAAGCTGTTGATTAACTAGATCATAACTTGCCTGATCAAGGGCCACAGGATCGGTGGATGCCAAAAAGCCGATATCTGGAACAATGGGCGCATCGCTCCACGTCGCACAGTCACAATCAGGGGTAATATTAATCAAAAAGTTGATAAATCCGATCCGCTTTTCATGAGATTTAGCAAAGCCATATGCGTATTCGGCCATTCTCTCCAGAAAATCTGCTATGTCGGTCTCCCAGTTTATGCCGTTGGCCTTCACCGGGCATACAGTTAAACACTCACCGCAGCCGATACATTTCCCGTCGGCAACACTGGCCTTCCCATCGCTCATCGTTATGGCTTGTTCAGGACAAACTTCGCTACACTCACCACAGCCAATGCATTTATCCTGATCCACTGTAATTTTGACAGCATGCTGCTCTTTTTTACCAATGGCCGGTGCTCCGCCCATGGCAAGGTTTTTGATGGCCCCGCCAAAACCACCCATCTCATGCCCTTTAAAGTGGGACAATACAATAACGCTGTCGGCATTTACTATGTCTTTAGCTAGTTTCACTTTTTTAAAGTGTTTTTTATCAATCTGTACTTCAGTAATGTTATCACTCCGTAATCCGTCTGCAATGATAAGGGGTGCCCCTGTAACAGTATAATCAAAACCATGTTCCAAGGCCGTGAGTAAATGATCTACTGAATTATGCCGACTTCCACCGTAGAGCGTATTCGTATCGGTTAGAAAAGGCTTGGCACCCTTTTCCTTGATTTTGTCCACAACTTGGCGCACAAATAGCGGACTAATAAAGCCATCACTGCCACGTTCTCCAAAGTGCAATTTGATCGCGGTTAGGTCATCCTTTTGAATAAGCTCATTAAAGCCAGCCTGATCAAATAAATTTCTTATTTTGCTAATTTTATTGGTTTTATCTGTTCTTGCCCTCAGATTTACAAAATATACTTTGCTGGACATGTCTTTTTCCCCTCTCTGCATAAGTAAGATAAAATCCCAAGTCTATCCTACAACTTAAAGTTAACTCTAAGTCAATAGTTTTTTAAAATATTATTTAACCTAAACCACGAATGGCTAAATATTGGAAGGCCATTCGTTTTTTTAAAATAAAAATGGATCTGCTTAAAAACAGACCCACTTTTATCTATTGTTCAAAAATATCTAACTCAGATAGCATATTTTTTAAATTTATAGAATCCCAGGGTAAAAACTCTGCAATCGTTAATCCGACAACATCATTTTTTTCAAAAATGCCCTTTAATATATTCAATAATTCTTTAGGAGTCATCTTTCCCGATTCCGAAGGAAATTCTGTCACACCAGGTTCAGAGAAATATAAAGATCTAAATAAATTAGGGTCTAAAACATCTAAATCAAGATGAATCGCTATTTTGGTAAAACCATTCTCTTTAATCCACTTTTGTATTTCTTCAAATTTTAAATTATTTTTATCTTGAACAGTATAATTTAGATTTAAATCCTCTAGTAATTTAACTTCTAAATCAAGTGGTTTTTGCAATCCAACATATAAAAATTGATCTGAATCAAAAGGAAATTCAACACTTTTTGATAACTCAGGATCTCCTGCTCCTAATAAATTCCCCAATACCATCGCATGTTCGTGATAATATTCTTTTGGAGTTGAAACATCAGGATGGGAATCTATCCAAATGACGCCGAGTTCTTTGCCATATTTACCATGAAGATAATCAAAAGGTGCTTGAGATACTAAGCAATTTCGACCAAAAGTAATGATTTTATCTGGTAATTCTTTTTTTAATACTTCTGCTGCCATACGCACATTTCGTTTAACAATAGATTGAGCAACCACACCATTTTCTTTTTCTAATTCTTCATTATTCGGTTCCTCAATATCCAGCTTTATCTCTTTTTGGTTATCATTTTTTGGAGCCAACCATGACAGTAATTCTGCACCAAAATAATATTCTCGCTTGTTTCCCCCTTGCCAATCGGGGGCTATTAATCTTATTGTTTTAGCCATATTACCTACTCCTTTCATGGTTAAATCATAAATCCTATAGTAACTAAAGGGTCAATCATTTTCTTTTACCTTAATTCTAAGTTCGGTTAAGTGAGGAAAAACATTAAGCATGGCAAAAAACTGCACCGGAAGCTAAAAAAACAGTAACCTACACTCCTGCTCCACAAGCGTTTCGGCAACTTGATTTTCAAACAATGGAGGATATTTATTTTCAAAATCAACAAGTATTTTCATTAGACGCTCATCGAGATATCTAAAAGCCTGCTTTCTAATATTAGCTGGAATGCCATAATAGGCCTCGGCAATGCCACCAGAGATGGCTGCAAGGGTGTCGCTGTCTCCGCCAATAGAGATAGCATTGCGAATCGCATCTTCAAAACATGTAGACTCAAGAAACGACATAATGGCTTGAGGCACAGTACCTTGGCAGGTTCCATTAAATTCATAGGAGTCACGAATGCCGTCTAAAGTAAAATTCATTGGATAGTAGTGATCATTGATATAATCACGAATTTCAAGAATGTTTTTTCCTGTTTTGGCAAGAAATATCGCAACCGTAGTTGCTTCTGCTCCTTTTATTCCTTCCGGGTGATTATGGCTAACTTCAGTAACTTTTTTAGACAGTCGTTTTGCTTCTTCTATCGTAGATGCAGCAAAACCACAGGCACTAACCCGCATCGCAGCTCCGTTACCAAAGCTGTTATACGGCTGCGGCTGATCGGCATACATCCATCTGATAAACATACCGCCATAGCCACAATCCGGATAAGGTCTACCAACCTCTTGCATACATTTCACGGCAAGGTCACCTAATTTATTGTAATCACCGTCGCTGTCAAGAATAGCCTTTGCAACTGCCAGCGACATGATGCTATCGTCTGTTATGGAACAGCGGCAGGTTAAAAAATCAAATTCTTTTGTCTTGATATTGTTCCGCTCGAAGCGCGAGCCGACGATATCACCTATGATTGCTCCTAACATAAATGCCACCTCATTAACTTGTCATGCAGTTTGTGCTTCGTGCAGCAGGCTCATCTTCAGTTCATAATAATACGGGCTCATATTCAAATCGTGTTTATGCGGGTTTTCAAACCGTTGCTCTTCTTGCCAAATTTCGCTTTCCAATTGTTGCTTTACATAACTGCGAATCTTATCTAGACTGCGCGCTTGATCTACCCGTTGCCCAGCTTTCACCACAAGCTGCTGTAATTCTTTCACGGTGCAGTTGGTGAAATAGCGGTTTTTCCAGGGTTTCTCTGGATCGACATAGCGGTAGGGTTTGTCCTGATCCACGGCTTCGTCCGCCCTCGTAATCAGGTCTGCTACCGCATTTCGGATTGGTAATTTTCTCGACAGTTTCCGACATCTTGATCCTTGATACAAAGATGCCATTTTGTTCCACGGCAGCAAGCTTATATAACGCACCGAATACCGGGTCGCTTTTGGCCGTAATCAGACGCTCTCCCACGCCAAAGCCGTCGATGCAGCCGCCTTGGTTGAGGATGGAAGTAATTGTATATTCCATCATCATGCTGAGATTCCGCTTATCAAACTGAGTCATCGTCTTTTCCTCCGATCACTTCAATCTGACAGGCCTTCATTGCATCCAGTGCATTTTGATGGCTTTCCAAAGTCACACCTGCACAGCAGGATGCATCAACCACCAGGGGAACCTCTGGCATTTTTGCTTTTAAAATCAGTGCATTTGATATCACACAGATATCGGTACAAATCCCGATCAGCTCGATAGACTGTATTTCCTCCATCCCTGCAATCAATTCAGCAAGCTCTAGTGAACCGAAAGAGGGCTTTTCAATCACCGGACATCCGCTCACATACACCCTTGGCGAAATTTCCCAGCCAGGCGTTCCCTTTATGCAATGCTCAACAGGCAGCTTTTGTCCTTCTTGTGTTTTAAGATAGGCCTCGGTATGGGTATCTTGCGTATAAATGACGATGTCACCGGCTGCCAAATAACTGTCAATCTTTGCTTTCACAGAATCAACAATCTTTACAGCTTCCTTCGTGCCAAGGGCTCCATTAATAAAATCATTTTGCATATCAATGACTACCAGAACCTTCATTCTTTAATCCCCCTTGCTGTTAACATTCTTATTTTCTTTAGTTTCACACTTTTATCTGCACCAATTGCTGCAACACCTTACGATACTTCCCTACCTTGTGTTGATTCTCCATCTTCCAATGAATTCATTCCTTGCATATGCGAAACCCGATCTCTTAGTACTTGTGCAATATCTGCATTCATCGTGATTGCTTTATTTTTTATTATCTCAAGAGTTTTCCTCCCCTGCTTTATCCACCTTTCGGGGAAGGATCAGCAGGGCACTAATCAGCGTAAGCAAGAGAAGAGCGATGCCTGAAACATAAAACCACAAAGACACACCCTTGTTTTCGGCAATTGGGCCTGCTATGAGCAATCCCAAAGGCATAGTCGCTGAACTGAGGCTTCCGATAAGGGAAAAAGCACGCCCCATCTTATCCGGGGAGATGGTTTCCTGCATATAGGCCACATAGGGTATATTATACAGGTTGCTGCTGGCTCCAAGCAGCGCGCACAATGCCGCGAACACCCAGAACCAGCCCATCCCCGCAGGAAGCAATCCGCATAATAACGAGGATATTCCCATACCCATAAGCCCCACATGGATGACCGGAAACTTGTTTTTGATGGCGCCATGCCTTCCTAGCAATATGGCACAGAGCATCATGCCCCCCGCATAACTGAAGTTGATCATGCTGGCATGCCAAGCGTCGGCGCGAAAGTAGTCGCTGGTCATGAGCGGATAGTAGGTGGATAAGGGTGCGTAAAATACCATGCCGAGCAACGTAGCTGCCGTTACGATAAACAGCTTTTTGTCCTGCCAGATAGCCGCCGCGCCTTCCTTCATTTCATAGAAAAAGCGTGGCCTTTGTTGTGTCTGCCGTTTTGGATCGGGTATTTTAACCAGTGCTACAGTGACGCTGGCCACAAGCGCGCCTGCCAAATCGGACAATAATATGATCCAAAGGGGCAGGGCGGCATACATGGCCGCGCCCAGTACAGGCCCTAGCAGAAAAGCACCCGACTGCATAAACTGGCTCCAGCTGTTGGCGCGCACCAACTCCTGTTGTGGCACCAGCATGGGCATCGCAGCTTGAATGGCTGGACTGTGAAACACATTGCCCACTGCCCTGATGCCCAGTACCACACAAACCGACCAATAGGGTGGCTGATCATATAAAAAGAACAGGGCAAAAACAAGGGCTGCCAGGCCAATGAAAAGGTCTGCCGCTATGATGACGGTTTTACGGCTGAGGCGGTCGATCCATACACCTACAAAGGGGCCGAGAATAAGCTGGGGTAAAAAGGCAAACACGCCGGCGATGGACATCATGATCGGTGACGCCGTTTCACTGGCCAGCCACCAGATCAGGGAAAACTGCACAGCGGCGCTGCCTATCAACGACACCGTCTGCCCGCCGGCGATGGTGAAGAAGTCCCGCTGCCAATTATTTTGTTGGTACTGATTCATAAGTATTTGCTCCTTGTTTTCAAGCACTTCTCCCGCTGATGTTGAGAAAGGCGCATCCGTCTGCGCTGCCAGCAAGCATATATGCTGTTTCAAACCCTAATCTATTAATTTTTTCAGCGTAGCAGCATCATTAGCCGAGACCAATTGCTCAAGGTTGTCAAATATCTTTTTCTCATCCCAGTTCCACCATTGCAACTGCAAAAGCAATTTAATCACTTCATCATTAAACCGCATTCTGATAAGCTTAGCAGGATTACCACCAACAATCGCATAGGACTCAACATTTTGTGTTACTGTTGAATTGGCGGCAATCATAGCACCATCACCAATCTTAACTCCCGGCATAATCGTAACATTCTGCCCGAGCCATACATCATTGCCAATTACAGTATCACCCTTAAAAGGCAACTGTTCGATTGTAGGCGTTACCTTTTCCCAGCCCCCACCGAAAATATTAAATGGATATGTTGTAAAGCCAGTCATACGGTGGTTCGCCCCATTCATCATAAAGGTTACTCCCTCGGCAATAGCACAAAATTTCCCGATAATCAGTTTGTCCCCTAAGAATTCATAATGATGCTGGATATGGTCATAGAAATTCTCCGGGTTGTTATGATGATCACTGTAATAAGTGTATTCCCCAATCTCAACATTGGGTCTTTGGGGTAAATTGCTTATATAGCAAACCGTCGTTATACTTTCATTTGGATAAAGTTTTTTCTTATCTGGTCCAGCCATAATGACCCTTCTCCCTTTTTGTTAATAAATAAATTATAGCCCGGCTTGGAATGATTATATAACAAAAGCCGTCCCTTGGTATTTGTCTTTGTAGTAAGCAATGATCCGGTTTTCCTAAAAACTGAGGTGTAAAAAGAAATAATGATTAATAACTCAGAAATAAAAAGTAAAAGATTACATCTAAACGGTATTTATGTTAATTGCTATACAGCAGGGGAGTCTGGGACACCGGTTATTCTGCTGCATGGGGCAGGTGTTGATTCTGCCGATATATCCTGGGGTGAAATTATTGTGCCGTTATCAAAACAGCATCGTGTGTTTGCCCCTGACCTGCCTGGGTATGGTAAAAGCGACAAACCTGCTGATGTCGAATATTCAATGGCTTTTTATGTAGAGATATTGGAAAGTTTAATTGAATCTCTCAATCTTACTCAAATATGCCTAATCGGCCTTTCCCTTGGTGGTGGGATTTCCATTGCCTATACACTAAAGCATCCAGCACAAGTTGAGAAACTTGTCTTGGTCGGGGCATACGGACTATTTAAGAAGCTTCCTTATCATCTGTTGTCATATTGGTATACAAAAACATCACTGAATGAATTATCTTACCGGCTCACAGCTAAGAGCAGAAAACTTGTCAAATGGACGCTGTTATATGGTTTGTTTGGTAATCCAAAGAATCTTTCAGATGAACTGGTGGAAGAAATATATCAAGCACTAAAAGATCCTGGTGCAGGCAAAGCCTTTGCATCTTTCCAAAGAAGTGATATTTCCAGCCAGGGTTTGCGTTCAAATTTAGCGGCAAGGTTGGCAGAAATTAAAGTGCCTACATTAATTGTTCATGGGACTAAGGATTATAGTGTTCCTGTGCTATATGCACAACAAGCACATCAAATGATCAAAGGCTCCCAACTTTATCTAATGGAAGGGTGTAAACACTGGGCCCAAAAGGAGAGGCCGGAAGAGTTTAGCCAGGTAGTCTCTACTTTCTTATCATCGTAGAAATAACCAACACCAGAGATACCACTTTGGGCAGTATCTCTGGTGTGGTAACAGTAATATCCCAGTCACACACTAAGCCTTCTGAATAATCTTTTCATCCTTGATTTCATAAACTATATCGGCTGCGTTTTCCAACAAACGGACATCGTGCGATATGAAAATGATTGTACCGGCGTAGTTTTTTATCAAATTTTCTAGTGCTTCCATAGCAGGAAGATCGAGAAAATTGCTGGGTTCATCCATGAGCAAGATGTTATATCGCCCCAGCAGCATTTTAGCAAGCTGTAATTTAATGATTTCGCCACCGCTTAAAACAGCTAACTCTTTGTGTACATCAGGAGGAGAAAACCCCATAGATGCCAGTACAGCGCGAATTTCAGACATCTGGTAATCACAGTTTTCCACCATAAACTCCATAACAGCTTGATTATGGTCAAACTTGTATCCGTTTTGGGCAAAGTAGCCGATTTCTGCCTTAGGCGATATGGAGATGCCATCTGCACGATCGAGTATCATTTTGAAAAGCGTGGTTTTACCTGTTCCATTGGCACCTGTTACCGCAATCTTGGCTCCCAACGGAAATTCGAAAGATGCTTTATCAAAAATGACCTTATCCCTAAACTGTTTGCAAATATCTTTTCCCGTGATTGGGAATGGGTTGTGAAGTTCTAAGGATTTACTCTGCCGGAATTGAACAGAACGAATGGCTTCGGGAGGTTTCACATCACCAAGGGATTCTATTCGATGCTCCATATTTTTAGCAGCATGATGGAGCTTCTTTTGCTTGCTGCCCATCGTTTTTTGATGACCAAGTCGTCCGCCACTTTCAGAGCTGTTTTTTCTTGAAGTTCCCTTCGCCTTTTGGACAATATTCCGAGCCTGACTCTTTTTTTCGGTGATTGCTTTCTCCAGCCGGTCTCTTTCAGCGGTAAACTGTTTATATTGTACAGCCCGGTTTTGCCGTTCTTCTTCCTTTTGGGCCAAGTATTCGGAATAGCCGCCCCAATACTCGGTAATCTTTCCCTCTTTCAACTCCCAAATCTTATCGACAACGTGATCAAGGAAATAGCGATCATGACTTATGATGAACAAAGCGCCAGAGTAATATTTAAGCTGGTTGATCAAAAAGTCTATACCATCCCGATCCAGGTGACACGTCGGTTCATCGGCAAAGATACCATGTACCTCGCCTGACAGAGCCTGTGCAATTTTAAGCCGGGTTTCTTCACCACCACTCCTATATTCCCCTTTTAAACTGTCAATGCCCAGCTTGCCCATTAAAGCGTAATCCTGCACCTGTTGGATAGCTACTTCATCCATTTGTGGGATGTAGGTAAAATTACCCTTCCGAACAATTTTGCCCTGTGCTATAGGGCGTTCACCTAGCAGCACTTTTAGCAAGGTGCTCTTTCCTGCTCCGTTCGCACCTACCAGACCGATCCGATCATAACTATAAAGCGCCAAATCATCAATATCTAAGACAGTGCGGCCCATATATTCCATGTAAATATCTTTTGCTTTTATCAATAATTCCATCATGGTTGCCTCCTTCAAAAATCGCAGTTTTCTCTTCGCAGGCTAGCCTGCGATTTAAGAAGCGAGGACTATATAAAAAAGAAGTACCAATGCATAGATCGCATAGTTTAGCTCCTTTCTTCATTTATTTAGCTAAATCTCGGTAGCTACACAGAGAAGTGCAATTCCTCTGTTGCAAACCCTAATTGTATTTGGCCATAAAAAAATACAGATCAAAAGCCCCTCATGCGGGCTTCGATCTGCATTTATCACGAGGAAGAACACGGCTATAAGGCACAGCAAAAAAAGCTAGCCTAATCGCCATCTATGTCTACATACGTAATAATAAGCAGCCCAAAAAAGCCCACAGTTGTGGATAAAAATCAGCTTTTTTATTGCCATCTTATCGAATACGCATGGCGTGCAACATAGATAACGAGCCTCCTAATAATGAATATATTGAATCATAACATTGACGATCCCACCTGTCAATTCAGTATGACAACCGCTCCCGTATTGAATTTCTATTTCTGTTCCTTTCTATAAACCACAGGATTAGTGATCTGTGAATTAACAGACTAGTCCTAGTCGAGAAAGCATTAAATTTATTTTTATTTATCTTTTTTTCTTACTTTGTTCCTGAATAAATTTCCTGGCGTTTTTCATACCACCCATGCCGGAAAACATCCTGTTGATTTTCTCTGTTTCAATCTGCTTGGAGGTTAAACCCTCATATCCTGCTTCTTTTTTTAGTTTAAGATAGCTGTCCAACCGTTCCCTGGTGATTGTACCCTGTTGGATAGCCCTTTGGATTGCACAGCCTGGTTCGCTTCGATGGGAGCAGTCACGAAATTTACACTGTTCAGCCAGCCGATCAATGTCTGAAAAGGCTCTGGCTAAATCAGCATTTTCCAACCCCAGCTCTCTCATACCAGGTGTATCAATAACGATTCCCCCATCTTGCAGAACAAGTAATTCTCGCCGAGTGGTGGTATGCCTGCCCTTATCATCTTTGCGGATATCATTGGTTTGCAGCAATTCCTCCCCTGCCAGACGATTGATCAGGGTAGACTTACCTACCCCTGATGAGCCAATCAAGGCAACGGTTTTCCCCGGCTGCACATAGGAGCGAATACTACCGTAGCCGTCCCCAGACATTGCTGAGGTAACCAATACATCCACACCAATGGCCACAGATGAAACCTCTGCCATTTTTTCCTCCAGGTTAGGGCAAAGGTCTGCTTTGGTTAGCACCACCACGGGAAGGGCTCTGCTGTCCCAGGCAATCGATAGGTAACGCTCTAACCGTCGCAGATTATAGTCCTGATTCAGGGCCATGCAGAGAAAGACGGTGTCAATATTGGCAGCAACAACTTGTGTCTCTTGCTCCATGCCTACTGCTTTACGTTCAAAGGAGCTTTTTCTTGTCAGCACCTGGTGAATGATGGCATTGCCACCTTCATCCATACTACGGTCCAGCATAACAAAATCGCCTACCGCTGGATAATCAGACAAGCGGCTAGCCCCATAGCGAAACCGACCGGATACTTCAGCAAAGACCTCACCCTGGGGTGTCACTGCTTTATATAAATCCTTATATTGGGAACAAATACGCCCCAGCACTAAATCTGGATACAGAGTTGCCTCTTGCAAAAAACGTTCGCTAATGCCGTAACTTTTTAAATTGTCTTTATGAAACACGTTATACCCTCCTCAAAATGATGAAATCACCCTTTGGGAGGTTTAGGCAGCTATTTTATCTTCCACAAACCTCCCCATTAACCACAATTGTCACAATATCCATCATTTTGTTCAAAATAACATCTCCTTTCATAAGAGCTACCTCTAGTATATTGGTTTTTCTATTATTACGCCAGTGAGGAAATAACATGACCACCGTCATTAAAAGGGGGATTGATAATGGGTGGCACCGGATATGGTGGTGGAATGAACTTCTCCTTTATTATATTGTTAATTCTTATCCTGCTGTTCTTGGGGCAGGGTTTTGGCACAAATTGTGCTAAAGCTTACTTCAGCTTTTTTAAGATTAACCAATAAAGCCGATATAACCCCGGCACAACGGAACAACGTTTAACTAACTTTTTTACAATGTTATACTTACCAGCTTGATTAATCTGTTTATACCACAACACCCAGTCATTACCCGTTGTTAAACATCCTTTGGGTTGAGTCTTTTGAATCCACTGTTGCAACGCTTTACTCCCTTCTCTAATCCAAAACCCCTGACTGGTAAGAACCATAAGGCTAAAGATTTCTTCCAAGGGTTTTCCCATGACTTCCCAGGTCGGTCCATGAAACACAGACATACAGTTACCTAACTTAATTTCTCCCCTTGTGTCCATAATATCCAGGGCATGCAGTAATTCGCTGGCAGGAGCCATGCCGTTTAATTCAATTATTATCCGGTCTACGCCTGGCATATGGATAAGTTTCCTGACTTCTAACAGGTTAAAGCTCTTTTCCCAGTCCCGTATTGCTACCCTGTTTCCATAATCACCCAGTTCAGCCTCTCCCCATTCGGTCTGGATAACAAGAATTCGTTCCTGAGTAAAAACTTCTTGTATTAAGTTATTTATTAATGTCGTTTTACCCGAGCCTAAAAAACCTTGTACAACATCAACAACCCTCATAAAACTATTCCTCAAATGATAGGCGCAGCTGTTCTACCTTCAGGTTGACGCCGATAACCACAGCCCGTCCGGTTAGCTGAGGTGTGCCACCTGCTATATCCCAGTCACCGCTTACATACTCAAAGTGAAGCCATTCGCCATTCCCCGGAACAATTCCCTTTGCCCTCAGAACCTGTCCGTATTTTTTGTTTTCTTGAAAGCTTGATAAAATTCTTTGCAATGAAGACGCATTGAACTCCTTTGGGCTTTCCCAGGACCAACTGTGAAACACTTCTGCAGCGTTATGTCCGTGCTGCTCGGAAGGATCACAGCTACAAGAATGGCTATGCTGCTGGCAGCCGCAGCCCGGAACGTGGTGATGGTGCATTTCCTCATGACAATTACAGACACGCTTAATACCCGGTAGTTTAATCAAAGGCGATAGGCCCTTGGTCAAAAAAGTTTCTATCGGTATATTAGCCCTTAGAATTTGACTGCCTGCTAACTCTTCCCAGGGAGTTGTTACCCACCGGGCGTTTGGATTTAAGGGTTTCAGCACCTGCACAAGCTCCTGAATTTTTTGCCAGTCCAGGCCCTTTGTCTTACTAAGGATTAGGGTCTGAGCATGCCTTAACTGGTCCTTAAAGAATTCACCAAAATTCTTTAAATAGATAAGGCCCTTCCGGGCGTCCACCACTGTGAGGATATGATCAACTATTAATTTGTCTTTGAAGACCTTCTGCTCCAGAATACTGAGAATCTCAGAGAGTTTTCCCACGCCTGTAGGCTCAATGATGATGCGCTGGGGCTTCACTTGATCTAAGGACTCTAGCAATACCCGGGTAAAATCACCCTTTAACGAGCAGCAGATGCAGCCGGAATAGATCTCTTTCATTTCTACGTCCTGTTTGGCCAAAAGTGCCCCGTCGATCCCCACCTGACCGTATTCGTTCTCCAGCAGGAAAATCTTTTGGTTTTGATACGAATCGCTCAAGAGTTTTCGGATTAGAGTTGTTTTCCCTGCACCTAAGAAACCAGAGATAATGTCTACAGGTATCTGAGTCATTCGTGCCCCCTCCTTAAGCAACTTTTAATAATCCTGATAAATATACGGCTCAGATAGTGCTTATATTTTTTTAATAGCCTTCATTTTTAACTCACCGAATAGACGGTACATTCCTTCCTGGGCGTAAATATTCACGTCCGTGCTTGGTTCGTTTAGTAGCAATCGCTCTGGGTCAGATGCCTGAGATGAGCAATCTCTAAACGGACCCGCTTGTTCATTTATACAGCTCCCAGGGCAATTTTTAAATTTTTAAGATTTTCCCGCATGATAGAAAGATAATCTTTACCTGCGGCGATATCCTGATCGGATAAACTTTCAATTGGGTCCAGCACCAGGGTTTGGCCCTGCAGTTCAGAAGCAATTGTCTCGGATACTTTGGAACTTACCAGTGTCTCAAAGAAAATATATTTGATATTTTTTTCTCGGGCCAGTTTTATTACAGCAGCCATATCCGCAGGGCTGGGTTCACTTTCAGCAGTAAGTCCCCTTACCGGAACCTGGATTAGATTGTATCTTTTGGCCAGATAACCAAAGGCGGCGTGGGATGTAACAAATTCTTTTAACTTAGCAGTGGCCAGGCCAGTTTGATATTCTTCATGGAGCTGATCAAGTTCTTTTTTGTAAGCCTCCGCATTAGCCTCGTAAGTGCCTTTGTTCTGCTCATCTACCTTTACTAAACCAGCCAAGATGTTATCTACCATTACCTTAGCATGAATAGGGTCAAGCCAAATGTGTGGGTCCTTGCCGCTATGATCATGGTCATGCTCCTCGTGCTTATCGGTTTCCTCTTGCTGGCGATCCTCTTTGTTAGCTTCTTGATCATGAGCATGTTCTTCTTGGGGTGTGTCATGATCGTGTGGGATTCCTGCAATTAATTCAATGTTTTGACCGGCAAGAATAACGGTAACTTTATTCTTGTCAATAACGTCCAGCACCTTGTCAGCCCAAGGTTCAACGCCTGAACTACTAAGTATTAAGACATCCGCCTTCGTCATTTCTGCCATGTCCTGGGGACTGGGCTCCCAGTCGTGTGGTTCGGCCCCGGCAGGTATAATATTTTTTACTATTATTTTTTCACCGCCAACATGCTTGGCAAAGTCAAAAAGCGGGTAGATACTGGTATATACTTTTAGCTGCTCCTTAGAACCGGAACTTTCCTCAATGGAATTAGTACCGCAACCTCCGATTAAGATAGCGCTAAAGAATAAAAAAACAACCAATAGAACGGATTTCTTCAAAATTTGTCTCCTCCTTTAATCCATAATTTTTTCGCACTTGTCCCGTAACGGATTAATTAAACAACCCGTCGTTCAAAACACCACCCCTCAATAAGAATAATTCCTATTTAGTATTTATTATTATTAACATCAACACCAATATATGTCAAGTTCTTAACGGTAATTTAAGGAAATTTTAAAAAAGATCCATGGAATAAAACAACCACCCTGTTTAAGTGGTGGCTGTACAACTATTCGGTCGTTATATTTACAAGAGAAGAACCCTTTTGAAAACGGTAGTTCCCTCTCTAAGTAATGATTAGCTGCTGTTTGATAACTACTGGGCCTGGGTATAGACGGTTAGCTAATGATCTCATCAAAATTATATTTCATCATGCTTCTCCCCCAATCAATCAACATTGGCTTCCAAAATCACTCAGCCTTGAAGTTGTAATCACATTTTTGACATTGCGAAAGGATATGCTGGCTATCCTCTTTGTGGTATGCGCCCGACCATCTGCAAATGCTTTGCAGGATGGGTACAACGGATTTTCCCTTATCCGACAGGCAATATTCCACTCTTGGCGGGATTTCATTAAATTGTTGTCTTTGAACGATTCCGTCTGCCATCAACTCTTTCAAAGTCGATGCCAAAACAGCGTCTGTGATATTTGTCATTTCCTTGCGCAGAGAGCTATAACGTAAAACCTCTTTCTCTGCCAGAACACAGATAATCCGCGACTTCCATTTCCCGCCGAAAACTTCCAAGCCATATTCCAGTGGGCAACGAATATCTTTTGCTAACTTAGGCTTATACATTTTGTACAACCTCCTGTAGCGTAATTATAAAAGGCATGCTGTACTAGCAGCAAGTAACTATGAAATTTATGAGTTACTCATGAATTTGCTAATATATTCTTCTTCCGAAGTCCTTTGACTATAATCAAAGTAAGCTCGGCCACAGGAGCCTTACAAAATCCATTTAGGAGGTTATAATGAAAGTCAATGCATATCTGGAAATCACGATGAAAATCGAAGCCGTTAATCGTCCCGCAGCAGCAAAGGTCTACGCCGATTACCGCGAGCCTTTCCTCAAGACGATTGAAGGTGCTCTAACGAAGGACTTGTTGATCCGTGACGAGGATGTTCAGGTGTTACACGGTTTTGACAGCGTGGCACAGGCACAGGTATACTTGACCAGCGAGATGTTCCAAAATGATGTGTTTGTTGGCCTCAAGCCGCTATGGAGTGCCGATCCCGATGTGAAAATATACGGCGTGGCCTAACCTCTGCTCTCACAAAGTTGTGTCCGATAAAACACGTAAGAAAAGGAGTCTGTTTCGATAAACGATGACAGCTCCTTTTCTTTTATTGCTTTGGGTTGTAAAAAATATGTCTTTTTCAGTGGCCTTGGTCCGTTCCTGATGTACTATATAGATAATCGTTATAGAAATAAATACTTTTATTAAGGGGTGATTTATTTTGGGTCAAGGGGTGCAATTTTTTCCGATTGGGTTATTTGCCAGCGTGATGGGGCTATGCGGATTGTCTATTGCCTATCAGCGGTTTGAGCAGGTCTTTGGGCTGCATTTAGGAATTGGTCTGCTGCTGCTGGTGATAGCCTATGTCGTGTTCGTGGTGGTCAGCGCGGCCTATTTAGCAAAACTGGTTAAACACACGAAGGAAGTGGTGAATGAATTTAATCACCCGGTCAAAGCCAGTTTTTTCCCGGCTCTATCTATCAGCCTGCTATTATTGAGTATCGGCACGCTGGAGGTATCCCGTGAAGTGGCTAGGTACTTATGGATCGTTGGCGCGGGCCTGCATTTTGTCTTTACTATTATCATTATGTCCCGCTGGATTAACCGCAGCTATGAGATTGCTCATGCTAACCCAGCCTGGTTTATTCCTGTGGTCGGTAATATTCTGGTGCCGATCGCCGGCGTAGAATTTGCCCATAAAGAATGGATGTGGTTCTTTTTTAGTGTGGGTCTGTTTTTCTGGCTGGTGTTGTTTACGGTAATATTTTACCGTATCATCTTCCATAACCCCCTGCCACCCAAGCTAATGCCTACTTTGTTTATTTTGGCTGCCCCCCCGGCGGTGGGATTTGTTGCCTATACAAAAATGACAGGTGAGATGGACGGTTTTGCCCGCGGTCTCTTATATGTGGCGATTTTCTTTGTCTTTTTGCTATTCTCAATGGTGCGGAATTTCATGGGACTGAATTTCTTTGTATCCTGGTGGGCTTACACTTTCCCCATGTGCGCTGCGACCATTGCCACTACTCAGGCCTTTAAATTTACCGGCCTAGCCCTGCTCGGGTGGCTGGCAGCTATTTTTATAGCCGTAACCACTCTAATTACCGCGATCGTAGCGGTTCAAACGATAAACGCTTTTCGTCAAAACACTGTCTGTGTGCCGGATTAATCAAGGGCTTACCTAGAAACAAAAAACAAAGAGTCCCAGCAAAAATTGCTGGAACCCTTGTCATTAAAGTCTTTTGAGAGAATGGTGGAAAAAAGATTTTTTGCGGTTAGGCAGAAAGTATGATCCTCTGCTTTTCAAATTGAAATTTATACGTTAATAAAATATTATCCTAAATTACAATCAAGTATCATCTGACTATGAGGGATTCCATCTTCCAGGAATTCTTCTGAAACCTGTCTAAAGCCTTGCTTTTCGCATATGTCTGTGTTTCTATTTTTATAGCAGCTGCTCCCAACCTATTCTTTGCAACCTTTATCCCTTCTGAGAGGATTCTGCTGCCTATCCCACATCGTCTTTTTATGGCAATCACTCTGCCGATTGATACTTCGTCAAAGGAGCAGCCTAAATTCCTATCGCATGCTGTAATAAACTTTGAATCCATCATAGCACGCTTTACGACACGAAAAAAGATATAGCCCTCCTTGGCGGAAAGGCTATGTCTTTTGTGTTTTGTTCGATATATCTATATCATCTATCCAATTAGGAGGGATTCGAACTGGCACAAGCCATTTTTTTGAATTTAGTGTATTGTTTTATATGATATAATATTCTAAATGTTTGCGAATTGGGTGACGTTGCCATGTTCATTCGAACCAAGGTCTTTAAAAATAAAGACGGTTCCATCAGAACATATCGCCAACTGGCAGGGTCTTATCGTGACGGTAAGAAAAATCGTCAACGGATTCTTCTGAATCGAGGTCGCCTAGAGGAATTGCAGGAAGGTCAAATTGACCGTCTTATTGAGCAGTTGGCACGTTTTTCTCAAGAACAGTGGAATAAGGTTACTATGACTGAAAATGCGGATGTCCGTTGGATGAAACAATGGGGTTCGGAAATTATCTTTCGCCATCGATGGCAGCAACTTGGCCTTGGTAATATGTTAGATGATGGAACTATAAACAGTAAGGGTACCATTTTATCCCGGAAGGGATGTAGTGGTATGTTTTGCTGTTTTCTTTAATTTCAAGGGTTCACACCTATCTCATTTCAAACGTGAGTTTTAGCCCCTTTCGGCAGAAGGATACTCGATAAAAGGGTTTCCAGAAGTCTTATTAATGAATTTGAAAATGCATACAGGCTGATGATAAGATCGTTAAAATCATATCAGGTTGCACCTGCGGCTGGTAACAATTGTTCCATTTAAAATACACAAAAAATGTCGATGAGGAAAGCAGAGGAGCAAACAAGCTGTCCGCGTGTCTTTGGTTCGCCAGCAGCTAACAAAAAGACCAAATCATGAAAGATGGAGAGATGTTTTATGAATCAAGTACCTTTGCTTTTTTCGTTGCTATTCTTCTCTGCATTTGCTATTTATTTACTCTTTGGCTTATATATCATCTATATGAATCCGAGGAGAAGTCTTAATCGAATGTTCTCGGCAGTATGCATTTCCTTATGTTTTTGGTCCATCGGTTTTTCCGTTGCAAATTCTGCACCGGATTTGGAAACATGCTTATTGTGGAGACGGATCTCCGCCCTCGGCTGGGGAACCGCCTATAGTTTAATGCTGCACTTTTTGTTATTACTTACCGGCGCAGAATGTTCCCGCAAACGTTGGAGACTTTGTGCGCTTCTGCATCTGCCCGCGGTTGTCTGCATCTATGCCTTTGCTGCTTCGGGAAAGATTACGGCAGTTCAGTATAATTTGGTAAAGCTGGATAGCGGCTGGATTAATATAGCGATCCAGAATGGATGGACCACATTTTTTCAGATTTATTATGTTGGCTATGTCCTGGCCTGTTTGGGGGTCATTTGGCGATGGAGGCAAAAAGCCTCTAATCAAACTATCCGCAAACAGGCAAATATTCTCTTACTCTCAATGGCCGCGGCTCTATTGCTGGGAAGCCTAACGGATGTGATTTTAAGTGCTGCCTTAAAGGGTTCGCTGCCACAGATGGCCCCAGTGTTTACCTTGCTGCCAATTGCGTCAATATACTATTGCATGAAACGTTATGGTTTAATGGGGGATGTTTCCCAAAATGAGGACGATTTGATACTAAGCGGCGAGACCCGTTCGAAACTGCATTTTTACTTATCTTTTGCGTTTTTGGCAGGAGGCTTTACCGGTGCCTTAGCTTATTTTTTACCCCACATGGTGCAAGGAGAAAAAAGCTTGAGGACAATGCTTAATGCCAGCGTATGGCTATTTTTCTTAGGTGCAATTACCCTATTGTGCCAACTAATTAAAAATAAGAAAGTAAAAGAAACCATTGTCTTAATCGCAATGCTTTGCAGCATTCCGATCATAACTTTGCAATTTATTGATTTTGCCGGGATAACGGTCTGGGCTTTCCCCTTGGTTTTAATGATCATTTCCTTGGTCTTCGGTACAAGAATTCCTTTAATTGCGCTTATGGCTGTATCCGTTGCAACTCAACTTTTGGTTTGGATTAACAGCCCCGAAGGGGTTATCCAATTGGATAGATTTGATCACATTGTAAGAATCAGCATCTTTCTGATTGCCTTTTGGGTTGGTTCTTTTGTAAACAAGACGTATATTAAAAGAATAAAAGAAAACATCTATCAGATTGAGTTTCAAAAACTTATCTCCGATATCTCTTTTAACTTTATTAGTGTTAATCAGATAAACATTGATGAGAAAGTTAATGATATGCTGTACAAGATAGGCCATTTCTTCCAGGTTGATCGTGCCTATATTTTTTTGATTAATCGGAAAAGCACCACAATGACCTATGCCTATGGATGGTGCAGCGAGGGGATCAGCCCCGAAACCGAAGCCATTCAAAATGTGCCGACAGATGTATTCCTCAGGTGGCTGGAGCAGTTAAGCACGGAGAAACTGGTCTACATAGAAGATGTAAGGAAGCTTCCCGATGAGGCTTCTGCCGAAAGGGAACTGCTTATTGAGCAGGGGGTTAAATCTGTAGTGGTTATACCGATTGAGGAAAATGGGGAGCTTCTGGGGTTTATGGGCCTTGATTCCGTGCGGTTATTTAAAAGCTGGTCACGTTATCATATCGAATTGCTAAGGATTTTATCCAATTTATTGGCGGATGGACTTATCAAGATTAACTCAGAAAAAGAGATAGAATATATGGCATATTATGACCAGTTGACGGGGCTCCCTAACCGCACGCTGTTTTCTGACCACCTTGCTCGGGCCATTCAGCTTGCTAAGCGAAATGAGAAGTTTATCGGCGTTATATTCATGGATCTGGATAGCTTTAAAATGGTGAACGACACCATGGGGCACAATGCTGGGGATACTTTGCTCAGAGCAGTGGCACAGGGGTTGGCGCAGCGCCTGCGAAAAACCGATACCGTTGCCCGTTTTGGCGGAGATGAATTTCTAATTTTAGTCAATCACTTTGCGGATAATGAAGATGTTATTAAGGTTGCCGATACTATCATGAAAATGTTTGAGCATCCCTTTGAAGTGCAAGGGCAGGAATTTTTCATTACCGGGAGTGCGGGGGTGGCAGTATATCCCTTTGATGGTGATGATGCCGAAACCTTGATAAAAAATGCCGACATCGCCATGTATATAGCAAAATCTAAAGGAAAAAATCAGTATGAACTGTGCACGGCGGAAATGAAAGACGAGGTAAAGCAAAATATCAAGATATCTAACAGTCTGTACAGGGTACAGGAGCGAGGCGAGCTAACCGTTTATTATCAGCCCCAGGTCAAGCTGCAAACGGGGCAGATTACCGGCCTGGAAGCTCTGTTACGCTGGAATCACCCGGAGATGGGTATGATACCGCCCAATGTTTTTATCCCGCTTGCGGAAATGAACGGCACCATTAACAGTATTGGTGATTGGGTGTTAAAAACGGCCATAAGCCAAAATAAGCGATGGCAGGAAAAAGGATTCCCCCATCTGCGCCTGGCTATAAACCTGTCCATTATTCAGTTCAGAAATCCGTATTTTGCCGAGAATTTAGATAAGCTTATAAAAGAAATCGGATTGAATCCCAAATGTATTGAGCTGGAGATTACAGAGAGTGTCGCCACGAAAGAAGCTGGACACATCGTAGATACATTAACTAAACTCAAGCAGCTGGGGGTATCCATTTCTATCGATGATTTCGGGACGGAGTATTCTTCCCTCAACCGGTTAAAGGTGCTCTCCATCGACCGAATCAAGATTGACATGCAGTTTGTTCAAGGTATTGAAAACAGCGAAAAAGACCGTGCTATCACTAAAGTTGTTATCAATCTGGCCAAGAGCTTGGGATTGGAGGTGCTGGCAGAAGGCGTAGAAACAGCACGGCAACTCGACTTCCTCAAGCAAAAATTATGTGATGAAGTACAAGGATATTATTATTACAAACCCATGCCCGCCGAAGAGATTGAAAAGCTTTTTCTGCAGCTTTAAAAGACTTTTTTATAATGAAGGGCCTCCAATATGGCTGCCCTTCATCATACTTATTCGTTTTTCGTATCTCCACCATCGATAGTTATCGGTGTTTCTTCGCTGGATTTTTCTATTGGGTTGTCTTCCTTTTTTTGTTTCCGTGACTGACGCCATAGGGACCAGCGATCCCTAAATCGTGGGTACCAAATCATCGTTACACTCCCCAGACCCATAATGCCAAGAACCAGTAATACCAGCCAACCCAGCAGAGGAATCCACACCAGGTGAGCTACCAGCAGGATACCCAACAGCATTTCCTTTACTTGGGAGAATTGTTTTAGATCAAAGGCGGAGCTAACCTTACGTCCAATCTTAAGGCAGACACCAGACATGCCTACCAGGGATGCCAGGACGAGGGTAATCCCCAGTGCAATGGATATTGGAATACCAATGATCGTGATAAACAGAAGAAATACCAAAGGGATACCCAAAGCAGTTGAGACAAATCCAAACCATAAGGTCTTCAGGGGTCTTAATGTGATATTCTCCATGCTGGCTGCCGCATCATTCGTAAAGAAACCATAGGTTATGAACAAGGCGGCCAGGATGCCCAGTAAGATCGGCAGCCAAAGCAGGAATAGGAATGCTTTATTCTCGTCTTGAACCACAACCCTTTCAGTTCCATCGTAACGGTTGGCAGAATTGTAATGGGAAAGATTAGCTCCTGGGGTTTCGGCCTTAACAATCCTGATGGCTTTATTTTCCGTGTTCATAATCTTGCCTAGTACATTGGCACCTGGTTCCATGACCACCGATTCAGTGCTTGTTAGCACATCGCCATGAATGATGGCCGTGGAGCGTAGAATAATTTGCTTACCAGTGACCTTACCTTGTATGCTCCCAGCCAAGTCCAAGCGGCTTTCCTCTGAACCGGCATTACCCATAATCGTTGTCCCAACAAAGGTTTGAATATCCTCGCCGGTAACATTGCCATATACAATTCCTTGGTTTCTGTTTTCTATTTGCGGATCGAAACTATAGTTTGGGTTTCTTTCGTGTTCAGCACGCATGTCGGGTGCCAGAATTACTTGGGAGCCTTGCACATCTTGGGTAACTGTGCCACCATAGATGGCCACCATTTCTTTGGCCACAATGGAGCCAACCCGTGCATCCTGATAGATGCGAACTTCCTTCGCTTCAAGGGTACCCATCACCTGACCATTTCTTAATTTAACCCGTTTAGAAGGTTCTTTTAGTTCATGGATAATTTCATTTGGGTTGCCGAGGTATTCCCATTGATTTACGCTTTCTTGTATGTCCGGTGGGGCGGCTGTTTCCTCTTGCCACATTTCTTTACTGGGTAGATTTAGGCTAAAGGATATTTCCTTGGCCAGTTCGCCTTTCTCTAAAAAACTAAAGGCTACAGCCAGGGAGATCATAGCCAGGAGCAACGTAAACCATTTGAAAAATAACTTCAAATATCTTTTAATCACTAAGTCCTCTCCTCTCCGTGGTCGAAAAATATTCTTGAGCTTATAAAAGCAGTTATCATAGCAATAATTGTCCAGGCAATCACTGCCAGTATCGTAAATTCAATTACTTTTTGGTATGTTGTGGCCTTCGTCAAGAATAAAAGTAATTTGCTAAGAAATTGGCCGGTGGATTGATCCGGTAGGGTAAATACGGAACCCCAGGTTGAATAAAAAGTTTGACTGCACTTATTGCCAGCCAGATTGATCGTTGCGTAGAAACCATGCCACATCTTTGCCACACTCTGCCACACTAACAAGGGGGTTTCCTGCCAGGTATATTTTTGACCCAGGTAAATGACCCAGGTGATGACGCCAAGTATAGAAAAGGAAACCAGAAGAGGAATTCCCTTAAGCATAAAATCCCACCAGGAAAGTTCATGGTTTGTTTCTTCTATCGAAACTTTTTGGGAGTTTGCCAGGGGTTGGATTGCCGCCATGATATTTTTTGTTAAATCTTCCGGAACGGGTTCTCTGGGTAGTTGAACCAACAGACGATCTAGTTCATCGTACCCTTCCCATAACGGTTGGCACTGGTTGCATGTTTCTAAATGCTGTTTAAAGAGTTTTTCTTTTGGTTCGGATAACGGATGATCTAAATATTTCGTTGCATCACGGTGCGTCCATTTACAGTTTTTCAACGCTAATTCCTCCCCTCCTTGGACAAATTTAACTTTTTGTGTAGTACAGCTTTGCCACGATGCAGCAAGGTACCGACAGTCTGTACCGGGAGTTGCATAATTTCTGCAATTTCCTGATAGCTAAAGCCTTCCATATGCCTCAACACAATCACAGTCCGATACTTTACGGGTAATTCATCAATGGCTTTTTGCAGCCCTAAAAGCTTTTGTTTAGCCTGGTAGATTTGTTCCGGGTTGCTCTGTCCATTAGTGGAAAGGGGTGACAGATGTTCTGTGTATTCAGGTACTGTGTTCTCGCGTATTCTTTTATTACGCCGATAGCGATCCAGACAAACATTGATGGCAATTCGATAGAACCAACTGGTAAAGCGAGCTTCCCCGCGATAGCTTGGCAGTGCTTGATATAACTTAATAAAGGCTTCCTGGGTGGCATCCTGGGCCTCTTCCCGGTTGTTAAGGATGCGGAAGGCCAAATTATAGATGCCACTCTGTGTGAGTTTGACAATGGTTTCATAGGATGCTGCATTTCCTTGGATTGCCTGGTCAATCAGGCCTTGGGCTATATCTGGTGTTGCAATGGCCTTCCGCCCCCCTTTCCTTCTTTTTGCTGATCCGTATAATTTGACGGACGCATCGTTTAGATTATTTCACCTAAAAAGAAAAATTCAAGAAAAATGGGGTGGCAAATTAATCCAGGGGAAATCTTAATCCATTCTATTGTTGAAGAAGGAATCTGGATTGCAAAATTGAATACAGAATCACATCGGAATATTCGTAAAATTATAGGGGGGTAAAAATATGACCATGATAGAGGAAGGTTATAAGAAAAGATATAAAGCAGGTAATACTCCTTGGGATCTTGGCCGACCTGATTTTAACCTTATTCAGACTGTAACCGCCAGGGCCATAAAGCCATGCCAAGTACTGGATATTGGCTGCGGAACAGGAAGTAACTCCATCTGGCTTGCCCAAAATAACTTTGCTGTAATAGGTATTGATACCTCAGAGATTGCCATCCAGAAGGCTGTTGAGGAGGCTTCGAACAATAATGTCACTTGTACCTTTCTGGTGAATGACATCCTTTTAAACAAAATTGAGGGGTCTCCATTTGGCCTTGCCTTTGACAGGGGCTGTTTTCATTCATATAATTCGGATGAAGAACGGAGGATTTTTGCAGAAAAAGTGGCTGCTCATTTAGAAAAGGATGGTCTGTGGCTTAGTCTGGTTGGCAACGCGGACGAACGGCGTGATGTCCCAGGGCCACCGCAGCGTTCTGCCCGGGATATTGTTAACTCAGTGGAACCCTACTTCGAGATCCTTTCCCTGGTTTCGAGCCATTTCGAATCAAACCATCCAAGTCCCCCTAGGGCCTGGGTTTGTCTAATGCGTAAAAGACCTATTGCATAAATGTTTGGCTATTATCATTGGCAGCTAGCTAACCTAATCCCCTTACTA
Organism: Desulfotomaculum sp. 1211_IL3151; assembly: GCF_036763075.1. Classification (NCBI taxonomy): domain Bacteria; kingdom Bacillati; phylum Bacillota; class Clostridia; order Eubacteriales; family Desulfotomaculaceae; genus Desulfotomaculum; species Desulfotomaculum sp. 1211_IL3151. Next base: position 34,624 of record NZ_JBAIYV010000035.1, read on the forward strand.
TACTAAAACTAAGGGAGTGGGTACGAATGGAGGAAACGTTAAAACAGATTTTCGAACAATTAGCCCAGATAAATGGTAAAGTGGAAAGCTTAGAAAATAACATCAATAGTAAAGTGGAAAGCTTAGAAAATAACATCAATAGTAAAATGGAAAGCTTGGAAAACCGTATAGATGATAAAATGGAATGCCTAGAAAACCGTATAAACGGGAGAATGGATAACTTAGAAAGTCGTATAAACGATCGAATGGACGGTTTAGAAGACCGTATAAACGATCGAATGGACGGTTTAGAAGACCGTATGGATGAGAGAATGAACGGTTTAGAAAACCGTATGGATGGGAAAATGGAATGCCTGGAAAATCGTATCAATGTAAGAATGGACAGTGTAGAAAACCATATTGAAAAGGGATTTGTGCAGGTAGACCAAAGGTTCCAAAAAGTGGAAGTGCGCCTCGACCGGATAGACGAATCAATAAAGCAGGTGCAAACAGCTTCCTTGGAACTTCTATCTGACGTTAAGGAAATCAAAGAGTATAACGCCAATTTGGTAATGGTTCCAGCCTCAAGGATAAAAACGGTATAAAATATTTAAAGGGGACTGACTAAAAGGTCAATCCCCTTTTTGCACGATCAGAGGTTTCTAATTGTACCGATAACGTACTTAATAATAATCCAGGGTAATCGACTACCCCTTATAATTTTTTAACGTTTAATGCCCTGAAGGAATTTAATACTGCGATGATCGTAACGCCCACATCTGCAAATATTGCTGCCCACAGGGTCGTTATTCCTAAAGCACTCAAAACGAGAATCCCTACTTTTATACCTATAGCAATCACGATATTTTGCCGGGCAATTCCTAGTGTCTTTTTTGAAATTCTTATGGCTGTGGCAATTTTAGAAGGTTCATCGGTCATGATTACAAGATCTGCAGCCTCAATGGCAGCATCGGAACCCAAACCACCCATTGCAATACCAATGTCTGCACGGGCTAAAACAGGGGCATCGTTAATACCGTCACCCACAAAGGCAAGTTTACCCTTTTCTGATTTCTGTAACAATAATTCTTCTACCTTTTCCACTTTATCCCCTGGTAACAATTCGGAATATACTTTATCTATACCAAGTTCCTTAGCAACCTTTGCAGCAACCGCTTGTGTGTCACCTGTTAGCATCACAGTTTTCTTAATGTTAGCGTGCTTAAGTTCCTTAATGGCCTGTGCTGAGTCGGCCTTTACTTCATCGGCAATAACGATATAACCAGCATAAATATGGTCTATTGCAACGTGCACAACAGTACCGATAAGCTCACCTTCATAGTAAGGCATATTCATCTTTTTCATGAGCTTACTATTTCCTACCAGGACCTTTTTTCCGTCGATCGTTGCAATAACACCATGACCTGAAATCTCTTCTACATTTGCAATGCGTCCACTGTCAATTTCTTTGGCATAGGCCTGTTTGATAGAATTGGAAATTGGGTGGTTAGAGTAGCTTTCTGCATAGGCAGTGAACTCCAGTAGTTCCTCCTGAGATACTCCCTCTGCATGAATCTCCTGTACAAGAAATACACCCTTGGTAAGGGTTCCGGTTTTATCAAATACAATAATCTCAGTTTCTGCTAATGCTTCTAAATAGTTACTTCCTTTTACTAATACTCCTTTTCTTGATGCCCCACCAATTCCGCCAAAGAAACTTAAGGGGATGGATAAAACCAGGGCACAGGGGCAAGAAACCACAAGAAATGACAATGCCCTATATATCCAATCCCCAAAGGTGGCACCCTCTAGAACCAGTGGTGGAATAATGGCAAGGAAAACGGCTATTATAACGACGATCGGAGTATAATACCTGGCAAATTTCGTAATAAATTGCTCCGAATGTGATTTTTTATTGCTTGCATTTTCAACTAAATCCAGAATCTTACTTACGGTAGATTCCTCATACTCCTTTGTAACCTTAGCTGTAATAACTCCATTCAGGTTAATGCAGCCACTTAAAATATCACTTCCCACTTCTACCTCACGGGGAACAGACTCGCCGGTAAGGGCGGATGTATCAATCATTGACTTTCCCTTAAGTACGATACCGTCAAGGGGGACTTTTTCTCCTGCCTTTATGACAATAATGTCGTCAGTTTGTACCTCATCCGGGTCAACTTTTACCAGTTCCTCGCCTCTTTTTACATTGGCGTAATCCGGTCGAATATCCATCAGGCTGGCAATGGATTTTCTTGACTTATCAACCGCATAGCTTTGAAAGAGCTCACCTACTTGGTAAAATAGCATCACAGCAACACCTTCTGGATACTCCGCAATGAGCATTGCACCAATGGTGGCCACAGTCATTAAAAAGTTTTCATCAAAGGCCCGACCCTTAATAATGTTTTTACAGGCTTTTATTACAACATCCAAACCTACCACGATATAACTGAGTCCATACAAAGCAATCTTAAACCATTGGTCACTTGGATTCATTACCGCTGCTGCAATAAATAACACGGCCCCAAAAAGAATTCGCCAAAGACGTTTTTTCATTACGACACGACCTTTATGCACAAATTTTCCCTGTATTGGACGGAGATCTTTAAATAATTACATGAATAATTGAACATTCATTCATATATAAGGCTAAAAAAGATTACCTATCTTTCGTTGAACACCTTTATTATGCCTTTTTCAGTATGGTATCTGGTTCAAGGTCTTTAATGATTTTTTCCGCCGCCTGTATAATGGCGATCATCTTTTCAGCTTCACCCTCAATCACAAGTTTGCGGGTCATAAAGTTGACGGTAGCTTCTTTAACACCATCCAGCTGACGAATGGATTTCTCCATTTTGGCTGCACAATTTGCACAATCTAAACCTTCCAGAATAAATTTCTTTTTCATAATATTTATCAGCCTCCTATGTTTTTGCATCGTTTGAATACTTGCTTATATGTTCATGTTTAAACCTAAAAAATATTACCTCCTATTAGCCTATCGGTATGAAACACGGGATTAGACGGCAGATTCGTGAACTAATTGGTTATTCAACGAAAGATGTTAGACATAAAAAGCCGATACTCCTTGGAGGGGGATATGTTAGATTCCTTTTACGGTTAATCGTCCTCATTGATGTGAACTAAACCTTGATTAAATATATGTTTGACGTGCTCATCATCCAATGAATAATATACCACTTTACCCTCCTTTCTGTTCTTTACCAAACTAGCTTGCTTTAGGACTCTAAGTTGATGTGAAATCGCTGATTGTGTCATGTTCAGTAAGGCAGCAATGTCACAAACACACATTTCCGCTTCATCTAAGGCCCATAGTATCTTGATTCGTGTTGAATCTCCAAATACCTTAAAGAGTTCTGCCAAGTCATAGAGGGTTTCTTCTGGAGGCATTTTACCCTTCACTTGCTTTATGACTTCCTCATGGATTACATCGCAAGAGCATTTTTCAATTGGGTTCGGCTTTTTTGCCATATTCAGACCTCCCCGATAACAACTTGCACATACATATGAGCGACTGCTCATGTGTTATAACTCTATTATATTCCGATTTTACGATGTGTCAATAGTTATATGAACAGATACTCAAGTGTTTAGTCCTACTTACGAATCATCTATTTATTAAAGTACCTTAACCGATACCCATTGATAGCGGTCTCTCCCAGGGTATCTAGCAACCGATAATTTCCATATGCCCCTACCACAGCCCCAATGCCGGGCAGCAATTGTAGTAACTTCACCAAATCAATATAATCTCGATATTCTTGCTGTAGTTGTCGCCAATCGATGCTCTGCAGGGGTAGGTCCGGGGGGAATTTTTGTACGGTGCTCTGCCAGTGGTAGATTTTCTGGTAGATTTCCCGGCGCCCCTTGTCACTGGCAAAGGCCAATTGAAAAAGATGCAGGATATACAACCGCTCCCGGTAATCCCGTACATTATAGCCATAAAGAGCGGCCACCTCAAAGAGAAATTTCATCTTCAAAGAAAGCAATAACGGAAAATCGGCCAAACCCAACAGAAGCCCACCGGCCCCAGTGCCAGCCCCCTCCCAGGCAGCGGCCTTGCGATAGAATATCAACCGACTCTGTACCTGTTTTTCTCTTTCCTCCAAGGTTAAGTTTAAGGAAACGGGCTTTTGGGTTGTATACTCCGAACCGATTAAAGTGGCTCGGAGCAGATTTTTAATGGCCGTGGTCATGGCCTGATGAACCCGTTCAGGGATCAATTGATTCACTCTGTTTTGCATCCCCTTGGTCAAGTTATTGAAAAGCGAGGGTCGTTTTATCATTTTAGCCTGCCAATTACTTAACTCTAGGCGAGCTCTCTTTTCATAGTTTTCCATGGCGAATATTCTTCACCCTTCTACGCATAACAATACCGTCTTGATGCTCTAAACTAAGGGGTTGAAAAAAGTTTGGAATAATTGCTGCTTCCCTAAAGCCATTCCTTTGATAAATCCTTTGTGCCGTCAACCAATTCCTAGAAACCATTAATACAATGCTTTTAATCTGGGGATATGTCTTTAATAATCGATTGATGAGGGACTCAAACATCAACTTCCCTACCCCTTCACCCCTAAATTCCGGCAATAGACCCATCGATGAAATATATAATTCCTCGCCTGCGGGATCATGGATACCCTTAATCCTATGGCCTAGTTTTAGATTTACTGCATCTATATTTTCTTGATACTTCCATAACTCCGAACATATATAGCCAATTACTCTGTCCTCATGTTCCAGCAGCAGAAAACCGGTGGGGAATGTAACTATTCGTTCAAGAAAGACATCCTTTTCTTCTTTAATACCCTGATGAAAGGAATTATCCTCAATAAACATAATGTTATTAATATCTTCCTGTGTGGCTTCCCTAAATTTAAGATCCGCTCGATTCATATAAACTCCACCTAAAACGTATTTTCTCTTTATTTTTATACATAGTTATCAACGGGTCAACACCTTTGACCATTTATGTGGACTAACACGGAAGTTGGCAACAGAAAACAGGCCAATATCTAACTGATCTGTTTACTTGGCATTTTGGCGTCCTTCCAAAAGAAGACCACCATAGGGATAATAACGATAAAGGCACAGATAAGATACATATAAGATAGCCCAAGTGTATTTGAAACAAACCCTAGTAAGATAGAGCCAATGCCAATTCCTAAATCAAGGGCAGTAAAGATTGTGCCGTTGACAGCCCCCCTGCGAAATGGCTCAACTCGATTGATAGCCATTGCCTGAAGGGTTGGTTGTATAATGCCAAAGCCAATGCCCAGTATTATTGCTGATATGACAAACATCAGATAGCCCTTTGCCATAAATAGAACAAAAAACGAAGTGGACAAAGCCACGAAACCGATGGACATTATCTGATTCGGACCGCGTTTATCAAAGATTTTTCCTGCATAGGGTCTCACAAACAATAAGGACACACCGTAAACCATGAAAAAGATACCTGCATTCGCAACGTTTAATTCCATTGCGTAAAGAGTTATAAAAGAAACAATTCCTCCATAGGTCAAGTTAACAAAGAATATTACAACTGAAAGGGAATAGACCCTTGGTTCTAAAAAGCTGTTAAGGCCAATCTTTGTTTTCGGCTTGTCCATATTACTTTCAAAGCTCTTTATACCAAGTACACATAAAAGGGCTAGGGATGAAATGAATGCACCAGTGGTAAATAGGGTATTAAAATCATACCTATCAAGAATATAAAGACTTAATACGGGTCCCACTGCCATAGCGAAGGTACCGGCTAAGCCGTAGTAACCCATTCCTTCCCCTCTTCTTGCAGCAGGCACAATATCACTGGCTATGGTTCCTGCACCTGTTGAGGTAAAACCCCAGGCAAACCCGTGAACAGCCCTTAACAGAAAAAGTATAAGCATACTTGTTGCTAAGTTATAGGCAAAGGTTACTGCCACAAAAGCAACTAACGCTAACACCACAACACCTTTTCTACCCATCGTATCCAACATGTAACCAGAGATTGGACGAACTAAAACTGCTGTTATGGTCAGAATCCCCACAATATATCCAACATTACGTTCACTACCTTTTAAGACCCCGGTAACATACATCGGTAAAGTAGAAATCAAGAAATAAAAGCTTGTAAACATAAACAAACTGGTTAGACAGATAAGGATGAAATCCTTGGTCCACAGAGATTGTCTTTCGTTCATAATCGTTTCTCCTTCTATTATTTTGTAGTCTGGCTGTTAGTGTGTTTAGGAGTAAGAAAATACCTGGAACGAACTTCCAATATTTATCTCACTTTATATTTGAATAGGATTACTGAACAATCTGACTGGCTTCTAAACCTTGATTTATTGCACCAAAAATAAGTTGAAATATGCAGCCCCAGTTCAACGACTTGAGCGTTTCTTTTGACAAATGTTTGTTTGCTGCCAATTGGGTAGTACCTGTAACCGTCTACAAACTTCTTAAGTTTATATCCACTTCTTCGAAGACATTCAGGGTCAAAAAAGGCAGCTAGATGGGCATCATAAGAGAATTTAAAAAAGAGAATTTAAAAACCAAAGCTTTTCCCATAGTACCCCCCTTACTGCTTAATATATTCTCCTTGAAAAGAGGTAAACCATGCAACCAATTAGTAAGAACAATATAATTGCGAATTCCGTTTTAAGCATTTTTTACCTCCTGGAAAATGCTAGTTAAATCATTATTCGCATGAAAATATTAGTTGTCAAAACAAGTATTAATATACAAAAACCTTATCCACCTAAATTTTCGAAGATTTTATTAAGAATTACTTTAACCTGCTCTATTTGCTTTCGATCGATACCTTTTAGGGATTTATCGAGAGCCTGAAATGCTATCGGAAATAATTTATCCTTTAATGCACGCCCTTCGCTAGTAAGAAAAATTTGATAAGCCCTACCATCTTCTGGGTTAACTTTTCTTGTAATATAACCCTTCTTTTCAAGCTTTGCTAGCATTCTTACCGTTGTGGGTTGATCTTTGGAAGTCAATTCTGCCAGTTCTGTAGAAGAAATTCCTTCCCTCTCCCATAAACGATTTAAAACTGCCCATTGTTCGGGCGTTACATCATAATCTTTAAAATGATGCAACAAGTTATTTTTCATGCGTGTATTTGTACGATTCAAAATAAACCCCAGACTATTATCAAGTTTAAAAGTCACTGGTCTCTGTATCTCCTCTATAACGAATGAATCTTGTCTAGACAATTATATCCTTTAAAAAGCTGAATTTCAATAAATGGTCCTTATTGTTTTTTAGTCAATGACATATGGTTTCTACAGCAATAAAAAATAAAGCTCCTTGGACTATAGAGTCGAAAGAGCTTTATTTTTATGATTGTTTATCTCCTTTTGTTAAAAGTATAATTTAAGCCGTTTTGAATCGAAGCATCCAAGCCCACCTAGAGCCTGGGTTTGTCTAATGCGAAAAAGGCGTGGGATATTAGAAAAATAATGATTTGCTCATTACAAGTACGTTATGTTGATGATGCTTTAATATTGTGCTTTTTATTGATTTTCCCCCTTTTACCCCAAGGCTTAAAGACAGATAGAAAGGCTGCTACAATTAGAGTAAAGGCCTGGAAAGATCCAAAGTAAAGGTTCAGTTTGGCATACTGTAAATAGGTACTATTTTGCAATGCGGCAAGACGCTCTACTTTTGAGATAGCCTCCATACCATTCACCCAGGTGCCAAGGTAGAAGGTTCCAAACAAAATAGCACCAACGGTGATAACATACTTGACAATAATCCAGGGGAATTTAAAGAACCCCCAGTTTGTTAACCATGAAAAAAGAATACCGGTTATTAAACAACCCATTGCTGAAGGTATAATGATAAAGTCATCGATCATTTTTATAGAGGCATTCACTGCCCAAAGTTCATCTCCATTAGCAAGTTGGCCTCTAAAAAAGGAAAGAAGAATCATGGATAACGCCGCTCCAATCCATAAACAGGCAAAGAAGATATGGAAACCCTTTAACCATGCCTTTCCCGTCAACCCAATTTGTTTCATCTAGCTACCGTCCTTTCAAAATGATTTTGAGATGGCAATATTTTTCCCACACCCCCCTCATGATTGCCACAATTTGATAAATTAAATGACACCTTGAATATGTACTACTTCACCTTTTTAAAGGGTATTACCAGACAATTAAACTGGTTGCGGGATTTCCTGTGGCCAGACCAATAATAGGTTGAAACATGCTGACCCACTTCTATGACCTGCGGATTTCTTATCACATAGGTGTGTTTGCTGCCTATAGGGTAGTATCGATAGCCATCGATATACTTTTTTAGCTTGTAGCCACTTTTTTGAAGACATCCTAAGTCAAAACAGGCAGCTAGATGGGCATCATAGGAAAACCGAAACACTGCGTCCTTTCCCATAGAAAATTCCCCCTTACTGCTAACTTAAAAATGGGAAATCAAGACTACCCATAAAGTAGTTGTCAGAAGAAGTAATCTGCTAGAAATGTTACCGATCTAAGTTTTCAAATATTTTATTTAAGACCACTTTTACCTGTTCAATTTGCTCCTGATTGATACCTTTTATTGCCTTATGAAGGGCTTCAAAGGCAAGAGGAAAAAGTTTATCTTGCAAAGCTTGCCCCTTATTGGTTAAATAAATCAGATAAGCCCTACCATCTTCAGGATTTCCCTTTCTTTTAACAAAGCCCTTTTTTTCAAGCTTTGAGATAATCCTTACGGTTGTGGGTTGATCTTTGGAAGTGAGTTCTGACAACTCCTTTGGTGAGATTCCTTCCCTTTCCCACAAGCGGTTTAAAACAGCCCATTGTTCAGGTGTAACATCATAATCCTTAAAGTGGTGTAACAGAGTATTTTTCATGCGTAGATTCGTACGATTTAAGATAAAGCCCAGACTATCATCAAGTTGAAAGGTCACTGTAATCCCTCTATCCTTACATTATTGTCAAGACAATTATATACTGGCCTCAAAAATCAAACAAAACGTGTAATTGGTCTTTAAAGAGCTTTTCCAGATTTATTCTGTTTTTTCCTTTTTATTGCTGTATAAGTCATAGGTTTTGCAAATAATAACGGCATACCTTCTTCATAATTTAAAGGGGTAATGCCAGCTAAGCCAGCATTACCCCCCATAGGAACAGTATTAAAACCACATGTTTACAAATTGGCGAGCAGTTCCTTAGCGCAGGCGAAATAGTAGTGACGGCCATTCGCACTTGTATCCAGACGGCCGAGTATGAGAAGACCTTGGGCTTTGTATTGTTTTGCCTGTCTATGGGAACAATCCGCAGCAATAAGGATATCTGCAAGCTCAATAGCCCATTGCGCTTCTTTGTTGTCCAGGGCTTGGCTGATAGCGGAAAGCACGGACTCCGCGCCACCCATGAGAGCGATGGTTTTTTCTGCACGGATTCGACTTGGCAAGGGATTAAGATGGGTTGGGTTGCCGTCAAACCAACCTACATAGCCGGCATATATGCCACGAACAGACCAGGCAACCGTACCATAAAATTCGCCAAGGTAAGGAAGCTTGGCCCACTTTTCAGGTAACTTTACTGCTTCTGCCACCTCCTCCATCGTCATGCCCTGATTCATGCCTTTAAGGGTTTCTGAAAGTATGTAATCAATAGCATTACGGAAATTAGTCAGTGTTTCTACAATAGCAGTTTCTCCCAGGATGGGGTGGGTATGGCCGGGGAGGAGACATTCAGCGCGATAAGCGATCAGCTTATCTAAGGTCTCAATCCAGGTGCTGATATCACGATATTGACTGCCCCGGATAGCATACAGATTGGGCCAGCAACCGTAATAATTATCACCACAAAAAAGCACCTTATGAGCTGGCAACCAGACCAGCAGCTGATCATCCGTTTCACCTGGAGCGGCAGCAAGTTCTAGGTGAATGCCATCGATCGTGCGGTTGATTTTTTCCTCATTATAAATTGTAGTAGGCGGTACAAAAGCCCTTTTGCCTTCACTTTGAACCATACCTTCACGGATTCCTATGCCTTGACAAAGGGCTTCTTCGTCGCTGATTTGGTAGCCATGTTGTCTGATACCGCGCTGATTGAGAACATCATTGAGGGCATTCATCCGCCCAAGGACTGGCTTGCAGGGGGCAAAGGCAATAATTTCTGGATTCGTTTCCATGAAAACCCCGGCACCACCACGGTGATCGGGGTGGCCGTGGGTATAGATAATGGTCTTAACTGGTTTGTTAGCATACCTAGCGATAATGCCTTTAAGGTCTTCTGCACGCTTGTCGGTATCAAGGGTATCAATTAAGATCACGGAAGTTTCTCCAATGATAAAGCTGGCATTGCTATGGCCATAACCCATGACGTGATAAATGACACCTGGAATGATTTCTGTGATTTGGCGTGGGTATGCCTTGGCTGAAAAGTCCTTTAATAATTGTTCTCCATCTGGTCTTAACATGGATTCACCTCTTTATAAAATTTGTTTGCATGAAGGTTTGATATCAAACCTTTTGTTGAAAAATAAATGAATCCATCGTAGATTCATATTGTTATATCAAACTTAGAGTTAACCCGATTTAGTAAGCTTTCCAGGCTAACTGATTCTTCATCTGTTAAGTCTCCGTAAAGAATACCATTAAGTTTTCCGGAAATATCATCAAAAATCGGCTTCAATTCAAATCCTTTCTTTGTTAATTTTATATAGGTTACCCGATTGTCCGTCTGGCTTTTTTCCCTCTCCACAAAACCGTATTGTATTAGCTTTTCGACTAATACCGTGACGGTCGGTTTTGTTCGATGGATTTTTTCAGCTAACTCCCTCATCGTGAATTTTTCACCATAAAAAAGAACAACTAAAATATCTCCATGCGAAGGAACGATCCCTTTAACTCCTTGAACTTCCAGTTCCCTAACGATAAATTTTGTTGCCTTTTCTCTTATTCTACTTATAAGCGATAGTGCATTTCCCTGTTTCATAATGACATTATAATTAGATATCAAACCATTGTCAACCGGGATAAAAAATTATCACGCAATCCATTCATGAGGCTCCCCTTCCGTTGAGTATTATTTTGGTGTAAAATGGAGATAAATTTGGTTTACAGGGGTAGAAAAAGTTAGTCAAAGAAAAATACACATAAGGATAAGAGGGTTCTAATGATGAGAGAAAAGGCAATGTCCGTGTTAAAACAGTACAATAAAAGTGAAGCATTGGTTCGGCATGGTATCGCAGTGGAAGCAGTAATGCGTTATTTTGCTGCGGAAGCTGGAGAAGATGTAGACTATTGGGGTGCAGTTGGTCTTCTGCACGATGTAGATTATGAAATGTATCCGGATGAACACTGCAAAAAAGCGCCTGAATTATTAAAAGAGGCAGGCTATGATGATGCATTCATACATGCAGTTATTAGTCATGGACATGGTATAGTAGTGGATGCAGAACCAACACGGTACATGGAAAAGGTGCTTTTTGCGGTAGATGAGTTGACGGGGTTAATAGGGGCCGCCGCTTTAATGCGTCCGTCAAAGTCAGTAATGGATATAGAAGTCAAAAGCGTAAAAAAGAAATTCAAGGACAAAAGTTTTGCAGCTGGTGTAAATCGTGACGTAATTCTAGATGGCTGTAAAAACCTTGGTATGGAACTGGACGATGTTATTAACAAATGCATACTTGGTATGCGTACACAGGCAGCTGAAATAGGATTATAAATACAAATTTCTCAATTCAGGAACTCGGCGCAACTGCGCCGGGTTTTTGTTTTTTGTACAGTTATACGTTGCAGTGTATTTGCGGAGTAAAGTTATCTTTTTAGGGATAAGATAGTTATGTTATAAGGGGGCGTTGGACGCATGGTTCTTATCAATCTTTTTCTAGTAGCGATGCTCATAGCCGCCACTGCTTATTTTGTGGCCACAGAGTTTGCTATTGTCAAGGTGAGAGAATCCCGTATTGAGCAAATTATACAAGAAGGCAATCAAAAGGCAGTGGCAGTAAAAAAAGTGTTACATAATCTGGATGGTTACTTATCAGCTTGCCAGTTGGGTATTACCTTAACCGCCCTGGGTTTGGGTTGGTTAGGAGAACCTGCCGTGGCAAAACTAATCGAACCAGTTTTTCACTACTTTGGCTTACCCCAGGCCCTGATTGAAGGCTTGGCCTTTCTAATTGGCTTTTCGACCATCTCTTTTCTACACGTAGTAGTGGGTGAACTGGCCCCCAAGACCTTGGCCATCCAACGGGCTGAAGCAGTCACGCTAGCCCTTGCTCCTTCTCTCATCTGGTTTTATAAAATTATGTACCCAGCCATTTGGGTTTTAAATGGTTCGGCCAGAAACTTGGTTCGGCTGTTTGGCTTGCACGCCGTTTCCGAACATCAGCAAATTCATTCAGAAGAAGAAATTAGCATGATTTTACTACAGAGCCATCAAGGGGGAGAAATCAATCAAACAGAACTTCAGTTAGCCCGCAATTCCCTGCATTTTGCCGATCGGGTTGCCGGAGAAATTATGGTCCCCCGCACGGACATGGTCTGTTTATACACGAATCTAAGCTGGGAAGAAAATTTACGTTTTATTACCGAGGAAAAGTTTGCCCGTTATCCAGTATGCGAGGAGAACAAAGATCGCATTGTGGGTTATATCAATACCAAAGATCTCTGCTTTAATAGTTCTCTGACATTGAACGCCATTAACATGGAGGACTTTCTTAAGCAAGCCCTGCGACCAATTATAGTGGTAACAGAACATACTGGCATTGATGAAATATTAAAGCAGATGCAGAAGAGTCATAAACAATTGGCGTTGGTGGTGGATGAATTTGGAGGAACTGCTGGGCTCCTGACGATAGAGGATATACTTGAGGAAATTGTCGGGGAGATTCAGGATGAACATGATGAAGAACGAAGTTCTGTAGAACCTCTGGGAGATAATAGATACTCGTTAGATGCTCGTTATGCTGTTGTAGATCTCAAACTGGATTTTGGCCTTGATTTGGAGGCCAAAGGAGTTTTTACCCTAGCTGGTTGGTTTTTGGAAGAGACCCAGCATCGCCCCGCTGAGGGGCAAGTTGTTTGCTACAAAAATGTACAGTTTAAACTGACGGAACTCGAAAAAAACACCATCCGACGGATCGAGATGGAATTTTTACCTGCTTCAAAAGAATAATAAAAAGGAGATTCTTTATAAGCCTATATAGCATTGTAGTAAACTTCTTGAAATTCAGTATCCGCCGCAAGGGTAATTGTAAATTATCTTAAAGGAGTAGAAGATCAAACCTTAAATATTTTTCTTTTTAAGCATTCCTGCATAATTAATCCTGCTAAAAAGCCAATCCCCATGTTCCAAATGGAGAACCCAGCGGTAATAAGCAGCGTATAGTAGTCATTCTTTTCTTTGCCCACGTCCCTGGCAGAAACAGCAAGCTCCAGACCAGCAAAAAACAGGATTACTCCCAAAACACTGGTAGGGAAAATCTTGAAAATCAATAGAATTGAACTGCTGAAGCAAAGAGCAATTACTAACAAGATACCCCCCAAAATAACTGTTGAACCACCGGTACGGGCACCAAAGCGGACATGACCTGCCATGCCACCTGCACCGTGACACATAGGAATCCCACCAAAGATAGGGGAAATTAAGTTCATAATACCTTGAGACATGGCCATTTTCTTTTCTGTAACAGGATGTTCCGGAAACAGGCGGTTATTCTCAGCAGTAACTGCCATAACTGCATTACCAAAGGTTAAAGGAATCTGGGGTATAGCTAGAATAAGTGACCCTTTGACAAAGTCAGACCAGGTAAATTCCCCTAAAGCAAATTGGGGCAGACGGAAATCAAACTTAATACCGGCAAGTTCATGAACCAAACCCGGGTTTTTGACCAGAGCAGCAATGACCCCAAAGACAATTAAGGCAAACATAGCTGGCATTCGTTTACTGGTTAGTAAAATAAAAGTGATAAATATGGCAATAACAGCCACCGCAAAATCTGTCTTCATCAGCCTGGTTCCTTCCATAATAAAGGAAAGACCCAGACCAAGTACAATCCCCCGAAGAACTGGTTTTGTCGTAACCTTAGAAATAAAATTCAGGGCACCGGTTGCACCGATGATCAGCCAAAAAAGTCCTGTGAAAATACCAGAACCCCACACCATACCAGGGGTTATTACTGCTGCCTGCGTAATCGCTGCACCACCAATTGCCTTCATTGGTTGGATAGGAATGGGTGTTTTGTAATAAGATCCTGCCAGGATAAGCAGCATACCAAACATAAATAGTACACCCAATGGATCCATTTTCATTACAGTAATATAACCTACAATAAAGGGGATTAGGGTTCCAAGGTCCCCGAAGGCTCCTGCCCATTCCGTTTTGTCATAGCGATTTTTTCGAGACATAAAATCACTCCATGCGGTTTTTTAGCAAGGAATCATACCACATTCCTCTAATATGGCATGACCCTCATGACCGGTAAGAAGGTCTACAAATTGCTTTGCCAGGTCATCGTGCTGGGTAGTTTTGCTAATCCCTACAGCAAATTCTATCGGTTTACCGTGGATAATAATATTTTTACCGGGTATTTTGCTTTCAACAGATACCGCTGCCTGATCATAATAATCTGCATAGGCTGGATTAGAGAGATTAATCTTGGAAGGTAGAGTAATGTAGGGAAGTCCCAGTTGCTTTGCTTCTGAGGAATATAAAAAAGCATAGTCGACCTTGCCTGCAAGCAAAGCCCCGGCTAGATCCAATGATTTGGGGTAAGTAGAGTAGTGGAGGCAGGCACTGTCTAATTCATGAGTAAGTCCGGGCCTATTGTAAAGCTTTTCTGCAAGTTGCCATACCATCAATGTTCTATAACCGCAGGGATCAAGGTTATGATCGGAACGGGCAAAGATCACCTCTGGTTGAAGTAATATATCAGCCCAGTTTTCTGAATTAATTTCTTTGCTTCCCCTGGAGAAGTGATCATAGGCAATGACAATTTGATCCGTGGCAAAAACAAAATAATCTTCCACCAGATCAGGTACTAACAACTCTGCAAATAGTGCCTGGTCTGCAAGGGCAATGATGTCGCATTTCTCCCCAGAAAGCAACCGCTTTGCACCTTCTCTTGAACCAACCCCTTTCATTTCTAGTGTTACTTCAAGATTTTTTTGCATAAAAACCTCTATGCAATTACCT
Organism: Desulfotomaculum sp. 1211_IL3151; assembly: GCF_036763075.1. Classification (NCBI taxonomy): domain Bacteria; kingdom Bacillati; phylum Bacillota; class Clostridia; order Eubacteriales; family Desulfotomaculaceae; genus Desulfotomaculum; species Desulfotomaculum sp. 1211_IL3151. Next base: position 49,776 of record NZ_JBAIYV010000035.1, read on the forward strand.
ATTATCCTGTGTAAAGCCCCGGCATTCATTATCTTAAGATAATAGTTATTATTAGCCATGCTAATACCCCCATTAACTACGAGTTATGGTATTGTTCATAAGTTTTAAGGAAGTTAGCGAGTTTTTCCTTTTGCTGTTTAATATTGATGGTCCATTGACTGAGCAATTCCTCTCCACTTTTTGTAACTGTATAAAGACGTCTTCCTGGTCCCGACGGACCTGTCTCCCAATGAGATTTTACGAGTTCTTCCTTATCCATACGTCGTAAATGGCGGTAGATCGTAGCTGGGTCCACTTCCTCGATGGTAAAATCCGCATCATTTAGCCTTTGAATAAGTTCATATCCATGTGAGGATTTTATCTGTAAAAGCAAAAGCAACTGAGCTTCGATAAGTCGGTCACTGGAAAAAGTAATTTTTTGTAGGTGACTCATATCCTTACACCTCAACTATTTTCACATTGCAAATAGGTTTTGGAATCACTATAGCACAGCAATTTAACATTATCAATAATATCTGTAATTTTTTATATCGATAGCATTTGCTTAAAGATGTATTGTAAAATCGGGTATTCGCTAGGGTGATTTACTCTCTGTTTTCCGTTTTTTACCTTATTATAGGACTACCCCCTCTTTTTAGAGGGGGTAGAGAAAGCATACCCTTAACAAATGAATAATTACCTTGAAAAAACCTGTTAGTGTATTACTCAATCAGTACCTTAGTGCCCACAGGCACCATGCTGTATAATTCTAGGATATCATTATTATTTAACCGAATGCACCCACCCGAAGCCTGGGTACCGATGGAGTCAGGCTCATTCGTACCGTGGATGCCATACTTATGACCAAGGGGAGCCCGTTCATCATCATTTGCCCTTTTGTCCTTGGCATCGGATACAGCTAGGCCCAGCCAACGGGGACCATAAATATCATCCGGATGCTCCCCTTCCTTTATATGTATTTTGTTTACTATTTTAAAGGAACCTTTCGGTGTATAATACTCTTTTTTCCCTGTGGCAACAGGATACTTCTTTACCAGGGATCCTTGCTCATAATAATAGAGTATATTTATTTGTTTGTTAATGATAATTAATTTTTCTTTAGTATGGGGATTTGGATAAGAAGCTAATAATTTTATTTCCGGTGTTAGACTTACTAAATAGCTGTTATTCTGACCCTTTATCAGTAAGCCATCTTTGATATAGGTTCCTTTTAGTGGAAGGTTTTCTTTTTGTTTGTTTTTAATCCTAGAAGCTCCCGAAAAAGAGTTGTCTTTCGACGCAAAGACTTTTCTGGATAAACCACCGGTTACGATTAATTGATGACCCTCTACAATAACCAGATATTGACCATGGCGATAAATGACTTGATTTTCTTGTAAAGGTTTTTTAAAGGGGGCATTTTGGCATCCTGAAATTAAATATAGAAAAATTAGCAAAACCAGCAATATGACTTTTTTCATTCCCTTTCCTCCTCGATAATTCTATTGTTTACCGCAAAGGAAGGAAATATCGTAGTGGCATGAAGGAATGTGCAATAGTTCTTCACATTCGCTTAATTATGTGTAAAAATGGGAGTGTTGAGTTTTTTCAAAGGAGATAAGTTTAAAAATGCATAAGGAAGAATTGAAACAAGGAATCCATGATTCAATCCCCATTGTTTTAGGTTATTTACCCCTGGGGGTTGCCTTCGGGGTGTTGGCAAATCAGGTTGGTATGTCAATCATACAGGCTACGATGATGTCGGTCCTGTGTTTTACAGGGGCCGGGCAATATATCGCCCTTGGGGTCATGCAAGTGGGAGGGGCGGTGTTCACCATCATCGTAGCCAATGCTTTGGTAAATTTAAGGTATTTATTATTTGCTACATCTCTGGTGCCCTATTTTAAGGGACAAGTTCCTACTGCCATTGGGACCCTGCTCTCCTATGGCTTGACGGATGAAACCTATGCAGTAGCAATGAACCGCTATCAGGATCACCCGCCCACTGCCTCCTATATGGCTGGTCTCAATATAACCTCACATCTTGGTTGGATCAGCAGTACCTTATTGGGAGCCATACTGGGGAGTTTTATTGGAGATACAGATCGTTTAGGTCTAAATTTTACCTTGCCGGCGATGTATATTTGTTTATTGGTTTTTATTATCAACCGTAAATCCGACACCATTGTGGCCCTGGCTTCGGCATTATTATGTTTGCTAATTGGCTACCTGCTTCCGGCTACGATGGGGAATATGTTTAATATCATTATTGCGACGGTTATTGCAGCCAGTTTGGGGGTGTTTATTAGTGAGCGAGAGTAGCATTTGGATGATGATTATCGGTGTTTCGTTGGTATCCATTTTGCCGCGTATTTTGCCGATCGCTCTGTTTTCCCGCTATGAATTTCCCAAACCACTAAAACTCTGGTTATCCTATGTTGCCCCGGCTGTTTTAGGCGGCTTAACTGCTTTAAGTATATTGGCACCAGAGGGAGACATTGATATCCGTATTAATAACTTGTATATTTGGGCCTTTATACCTACACTCGTAATTGCTATGAAAACAAAAAGCCTCTTCTATAGTTTGCTGGTTGGCATAGTAGCCATGGCTTTGTTATATAACTTTACTTCCTAATATTTTAAACTTGACAAGGAATGTTGTTCCATCTTGCCCGGTTTGAATTTCAATTTCCGCGTTGTGTCTAGCCGCAATGCTATAACATATGCCCAAACCCAACCCTGTGCCATTTGCCTTGGTAGAAAAGAACGGGGTGCCTATTATCTTTAGTAGTTCTGGCTTAATGCCAGTTCCTTGATCCTTTACCGCAACTACTACATAGTTATCTTCCTTGTAGGTACTTATTGTTAAATATTTACCACCAGGCATTGCTTCTAGTCCATTACGACAAAGGTTTAAAACTAACTGACGAATCTCTTTGCTATCTAACAGTAAATTTGGAACATCATTAAGTTGTGTTTCTACATATTTATATTGACCAACCGCATCTGCTTGAATTAAGGGTATCATGGCATTGATTATTTGGTTTATACTTTCTACCCTTAATTCTTCTGGCTTAATCTTAGTGATAGACAGAAATTCTGTAAGCATAGAGTTTGTACGATCCAACTCTTCAATCATCAGCTTAAAGAAGTCCTGATATCTGGAGCATTCCTCTTTACTCTGTAGCATTTGCAGAAATCCTCGAACAGTGGTCATTGGATTCCTTACCTCATGGCTTATGCCAGCTGCCATTTGACCAATAAGATTAAGGCGATCTAGCCTTTTTAATTCTAATTCAGTTTTTATTTTTTCCTCTTCATTCTTTTTTTGTTGAATAAATGACCAATATCCATTAACTAAAAGAGATAATTGGTTGGCATCTGTTAGGTTATAATCATCCTTTTTATTTGCAACGATTGCATTCATTACTATACGATTTCCCGAGAAAATAGGTGCGTTTAATACACGGGTTAAGGGTATATGACCAACAGGCAGACCCTTCTTACCTGGTAACTCAGCGTCATAGTCATTGATAATTGTAACTTTCCGTTGACGAATGGCTTCTGCCCAAATACCACCATCCTTTATTGAAAAAAAGATAGGGCTTTGTTCTTTTATTTTGCAGGCAGACATGACATTCTCTGATCTAAAAGAAACCTCCGTCATGGTTTCATCTTCATTAACTAAAGCAAAATACCCTATTTCACTGCCTGTTAATTTTATCATTTGATTCAATACAAATTTGCCAACTTCATTAATTGAAGCATCCTTCATTTGGTTCATTTCCAGAAGTGCTTCAAGTCTCATTTGGTTAAGTTTTATATTGTTTTCCATTGCTTTTCTCTCTGAAATGTCCTTCATAAACACAGATATCCCATCATCATAAGGATAGGCCTGCACTTCGTAATAAATATTGTTGTAAATAGATTTTGTTTCAAAATTTACTGGTATCCGTTCGGACATTGCTCGATGTAATTCTTTATAAAATGTTGAATGAATAACCTCATGTAAAATGTCCCATATATTCTTACCTAATAACTCTGCACGGTTTTTGTTTAATGGATAGTCTTGGTATTTATTTACATAGGTAAAATTCCACTCTTTGTCCAATGCAAAAAAGCCATCAGAAATACTTTCTAGAATTTCGTTTAGCTTTTTATTTGCTTTTTCTATTTCCCCTGTTCGCTCTTTTACGATTATTTTAAGTTGTTTTAGCAGCATGTTAAATAAATGACTTAATTTTTTATTCTCATCTTGTGTCTTAATTAGTTCGGCGATTAATTGTTCCTTGGTCTTATCTTGATACCTCATAAGAGTACCTCCGAAACTTTGACATTTTCTACTATTTTCGGAATGCATTTAGATATTCCTTCTCCTGCATCATGTTATTAGTTTAATTATTTAATATAGTAAAATAAAAAATCCCCCATTAATAGGGGGATTTTTTTGAATAGATGTTTTGCACTACTTCTTATCCGTATCCGACACTCCGGTGGTCCAGTATGCTACGTCCTCTTTCACTGTCAGTTGGGGTTTTAGACTGGAATATCCCAATAACCGATAAAGTGGACTGAACCCTGTGGCCGCTACCACTAAAACACCGATTCCTAATATAAGAAAAATTATTGACCACAGGGCACCAAAGGTACCGAGGGAGCCAAGGGCAAGAAATAAAACGCCAAAGGTTGCTCTTAAAATACGATCGGCTGTACCTGCATTCTTTTCTATCAAAAAAACCCCCTTTCTTAACTGAAATATTCGATCTAAGTTCCACAAAAAGTTCGGTAGGGACGAACGGATGGCTTAGGCGGTGCGGCGTAGTCAGCTTGTTCAGGTGAGTATGAGTAAGGGTTTGAAAGAACATCAAGAAGCCGCTTCATCATACTGTAGTCCCCGTGATCCACCGCTGCTGATAGTGCTTCTTCTACCCTGTGATTGCGAGGTATTAGTGCAGGATTACTACGCTTCATCAACGGATGCGAAGAGGTTTTTGCTTCCTGCTGCCTACCTAGTCTAGCCTGCCACTGTTCATGCCACTGAGCAAATTCCGTTGTGCCATACAAGACCATCTCTTCTGGCTTATCAAGAGTTAAGGCGCGGAAAGTATTGGTATAGTCCGCACGATACTTTTGCATCATACGGAGGAGGTCTTGAATAAGAAATTTATCCTCGGCCTCCTCGTCAATTATACCCAGTTTAGCTCTCATTCCCGCGAGCCAATGACTGTGATACAAATTATCAAAGTTCGATAGTTCCTCCTGAGCCAGTTTGATAGCCTGATCCTGGTTTTCATGTAGCAGAGGCAATAGAGTATCTGCAAATCTTGCAAGATTCCACGCTGCAATATCCGGTTGCTTACCATAGGCATAGCGGCCATGGGTATCAATGGAACTGAAAACCGTGGCTGGGTCATAGGTATCCATAAAGGCGCAAGGTCCATAATCAATGGTTTCTCCACTGATGGCCATGTTGTCGGTGTTCATCACGCCATGAATAAAACCAACCAATTGCCATTTGGCAATTAGCATGGCCTGACGCTTGCAGACCTCCTGAAGTAGAAAAAGATAACGGTTCTGGTTGTCAACGTCTGGAAAGTGCCTTTGTAATGTATAATCAGCCAGGGTACGGAGATCCTCAACAGAGCCCCATCTTGAAACATATTGAAAGGTACCGACGCGTAAATGACTGGCGGCCACACGGGTCAGAATTGCACCGGGTTTCGTGTTTTCACGGAATACGAACTCACCCGTTGTCACTACCGCTAGGCTGCGGGTGGTAGGAATACCAAGTGCATGCATGGCTTCGCTGATAATGTATTCACGCAGCATCGGTCCCAGTGCCGCTCGTCCATCGCCCCCGCGGGAATAGGGAGTTTTACCTGAACCCTTGAGTTGAATATCAAACCGTTTGCCTGAAGGTGTGACCTGCTCACCAATCAGTAAAGCCCGGCCATCCCCTAAGATGGTAAAATGCCCAAATTGATGCCCTGCATAAGCCTGTGCAAGGGGCAAAGCACCCTCGGGAATTTCATTGCCGGCAAGTACGGCTACTCCTTCGCTGCTTTGTAGTGCCTGCACATTCAGCCCTAGGGATTTTGCCAAAGGGTGATTGAGGATCATAAGATTTGGTGAGCTTACTGGGGTTGGGTTGAGTCTGGTAAAAAAGGATTTCGGCAAACCCGCATAACTATTATCTAAGTTCCACCCTGTTTTTTCTAATAGCGCACGATCATTTTTCATCTTGTCTCCTTCAATTATTTTTCCTCTAGTTTTTTCTTTTCTGTAATAACAAAACCATGGCAAAATACCCCATGTTAAATCTTTATAAATCTAACTATATTTGACCACCCTAGCAATAAAATTATGTTAACCCCAAAGGAGTAATTCTTTATTTTCAGTGAATTTTCTAACCGTCACTCTTTCTAAAGCTTAAAAGCTTTGCAGTTAAATTTTGACAAACCTCATTACGCTGATTTAAAGTTTCAGACTCAACTAGTAGAATGGCTTGATTGGGTTTTGATTTAGAAGGGTTGATCTCTTTAATTGTGCTCTTTACATATATAACATCATTGGGGCGAGTTGGCTGTGGCCATTTAATCTCTCCGCCAGTTCCAATAATCCCATGAGCAAAAGGCAGACTATCTGTCAATAATTTCATAGTAACCGCTGCAGTATGCCAACCACTGGCAGCTAATCCTTTAAAAAAAGTAGTTTTCGCTAGATTCTCATCGCAATGGAAAACCTGTGGATCAAACTCATGGGCAAATCTTTTTATTTTATCTGCATTTAAAGGATACTTTTCACTGATAAAAGTATCACCCACTTTTAAATCATCAAGATAAAGTGCCTGCTTAACCATCCTTATCCCCTCACTTTCGAAATGTTGGAGGTACCCGATATTATATGGGTGTTAAATTTTATTTTTTTCCCTGGCGATTCTCGAAAACTTTTCCGTTGCATTAGCAGGTGGAACATGTAAGCTCGAATTGCGGGACATGGTTAATGAACCGCTGGGGCAAGCAGATGCACATACACCACAGCCTAGACAAATATCTTTGTTCACATCAGGTACTTCCAAGCCGTCCCTATTGGATTTCAGGTTAATGGCCTTAATATGACAACTTTCCGCGCAGGTCCCGCAGCCAGTGCATGTTTCTGTGTTTAATTCAGGCGTAAAGTTGCTGGGGTGAGTAGCATATTGCCCTGTTTCATTGATGCCAGTTAAAATTACGCAGCAGCAACCACAACAGTGGCATATGTAAGCAGGTTTATTTAGTACGTTATCACAATTATGGACCAAACCAAGTTTTTCTGCTTGGTCAAGTACCTCCAGTAATTCGTCTACCGTAGCGCGTTTGCCCAAACCTCTGCGTATTATCCATTCCGCAGCACTGCCAAGGGAGGTGCAAACCTCTAGGGGTGCTCCACAGGACTTGCCCAAGTGACTTGCTTTATGACGGCAGGGGCAGATGGAAATTGCGCCTCCACCGGATTGCCGGATAATTTCACTCGCTCTTTCGTAGGTTAAAACCTCCGTTTCCACGGCCACGGGTATCAGGCTTTCATATACCAGGGTACGCATCATTCTGGTTCCATCGCCTGAGAATTCAGCTCTAACTTCCTGATTGCTGAAGTAACTTTGAAAAAGCTCTGCTAAATCCTTTAATTTTACATTATCCTGTACCCGCATGAATGTATATTCAAAAAATCCCACTACCATCGGGGCTAGCATATAATAAACAGTTTTCTTGCGGGGGATATCCAGCACCAATCCTTTGTCAGCCATGCCATCGAGAATTATTTTTAATTGTTGCTCCTTAATACCTGTAATATTGACAATTTGCTCCAAGGCCATCGGCACCAAAGGAAATTTGCTGCCAACAATGGCCTCGGACTCCGTATAAAGACGATGAAGAATGGCCATCAGGGTATCATTGATTGGTGCCCCCACGGGACTCTTGTTTAAACGTTCGGCCAATAGCCGATAAACTTCATCTTTGTTATTAACCAAATGTCCCATATAAAAATTCCCCCTTTTAATAATTGAATAAAAAACAAACGCATAAATAAGTGTATATGCACATTATGTCGCAAAAAAAATTATTGAGGTTTGGATCCCTTTGCTAAATCCCGTAGGTCGCTGATCAGTTCATTCAATCGTGTATCACCCATTTTGTCAGCCAATTGCCTTTGGATCATATCCCATAGGGGTATGGCCTCTAACAGCAATGAGCTTCCCTTTTCAGTAAGGTATACTAGCTGTTCCCGACGATCTTCCCCCTCTCCTAGTTCGATTAGCCCTTTTTTCTCTAAAATCCTAGCATTACGACTTAAGGTAGTTCGATCCATTCCCAAGGGACGGGCCAGCTTTCCAATGGTTATCCCACTATTTCCAGCCACCGCCATCATTAAAGAAAACTGCGTTACCTTTAGTCCGGTTGGCTTTAACCCCTGGTCATAGACCTGGCTCAAAAGCCTAGAAGCCTTGCGTAAATTGAAACAGACACAAGTCTTGCCCGTTGTCCTGGACATTTCTTTTAATTTTTCCCTTACGGATTCATTACTCATTTAAGGACCCTTTCTTTGGTTTAAAGATTAATATGAGTATATACACGTTTTGGGTGTTCGTCAAGGGTGCCAATTGTTGAATTTATGCTTTGTTGAATAAGAACAAAACGGGTTCAGGCTGGCCTTATGCAAAACGCTTATGCAATAAGGCCAGCCTGAATCCTAAGTGCCATTTATGTTAACCTTATAAAGCAGTTTTTAGTTTATCCCCTATACCAGGACAAAACACTTTCGTAGGATGTAAATCCATAAAAACCGAAGTGATCCTCCTGACCAGAGACTACTGGAGCAAATATTTTTTCTGGTTGTCCACCGTCAGCCTTCATCTGCCAAAGAACATTGTCTTTCACATATAAAATATGACTGCCGTCCTTTGACCAGATAGGCTGTATGATCCCCTTCCCCGCCTCTGGTATGGCACGCGCATTGGAGCCATCGGCATTGGCAATATAAAGTGTCCGTGAGGCAATCCAGGCTGACAAGTCGCCGGACTTTTTAAAGCCCCAAACATCGCTGCCAAGATTCCTGGCAGCAACATAGGCTATTCTTTTGCCGTCCGGTGAGAATTGTGGGTCAAGTGCCACGCTGCCGCTGGGGTTGGGTAGGTTTTGTACCTTCCCTGTTTTGATATCGACAGTTGTCAGACTTTTTTCTGACCAGGCAATACGTCCCCTACCTGCCACGGTTAGAAGTTTCCCCTGGGGTGAAATTGACTGCCACCCTTTGTAGGTTAAACCAGATGTCAGTGATTTAGGCTCAGCTTCAGACAACAGGAGACTCCACAGGCCAACACCGTCTGCCGCGAGGGAGCCACTATGGACAGGTATCAGCCAATAGAGCAGACCCTTGCCGTCATTGTGCCAACCAGCCAACATGATGCCGGCATCCGGGGTGTGCAGGTGTTTAACGGGTTTACCACCGTCAACCGCCAAAGTAAAAAGCAGGTCATCCATATTCCACGGTTCCTCAGCTTGGAGGGTAACATTATAGGCTAAAGATTTGCCATCCGGTGACCAACTGAAGCTGGGATATTCACCGGGTGTCCGAACGAGTTGCTTAGGAGTCTGAACGAATTGCTGTGGTTCACCCTCTGTGGGCACCAACCAAAGACCATCTTTGGTACTTACAGACAGCCTATTCGCAGTGGGTGACCAGGAAAACTTTCCGGACCTAACGGTTCCGGGCAAGCCTTGAACTTGATGGGCCTGGGAACCGTCCTGGCGTACCAGCCAAAGGGGTCCGGTCATCATATTCTGGTCTGTTATCTGAAGAAAAGCCAACCATTCGCCATCATATGACCAGGTTGGTTCAGCAGCCATGCCAGTGTCCGTCAGTTGTTTTACCTCTCCGGTGCTGCCATCAAGATGATAGAGTAATCCCTTCCAGATGAAGGCCAGCTTGCCCTGTCCCTTAAAGGCAGCGGCATTTACATCTGGGAGATCTTGAGGGGAGGGTTTTTGCTGCCTGTCCTTGGATTCAACCTGGGCCACGGCATCTAACGGTTTGAAGTGCGGTAGGTCTAAGGGCTGGTTTAACCAGACGAATGCAGCAATCACGCCGCCAATTGCCAATCCCGTAATAATCGGCCGGGTAAATTGTTTATTCTTCATGCTCTCAACCTCCTTACCCCGGTTAGAACACATTAATTTTGCAATCCGGTTACCAGATATTAAGAAATGGTTACAGGTTGCGGATGTGGGGCAATTTTGGGGATGATCAGTCTAATAGTAAGGCCTTGTCCCGAGGGAACTAATATTTTATCCCCTATACCAGGACAAAACACTTTCGTAGGATGCAAATCCATAAAAACCGAAGTGATCTTCAGGCCCGGAGACGGGAGCAAATATTTTTTCTGGCTGGCCACCTTCAGCCTTCATCTGCCAAAGAACATTGTCCTTCACATATAAAATATGACTGCCATCCTTTGACCAGATAGGCTGTATGATCCCCTTCCCCGCCTCTGGTATGGCACGTGCATTGGAGCCATCGGCATTGGCGATATAAAGTGTCCGTGAGGCAACCCAGTCTGATAGCTCCTCTGGCTTTTCAAAGCCCCAAACATCGCTGCCAAGATTCTTGGCAGCAACATAAGCTATTCTTTTGCCGTCCGGCGAGAATTGTGGGTCAAGTGTCACGCTGCCGCTGGGGTTGGGTAGGTTTTGTACCTTCCCTGTTTTGATATCCACAAAGGCAATATTTTTGTCCGCCCAGGCAATACGTCCCCCGCCTGCCACAGTTAGAAGTTTCCCCTGGGGCGAAAGGGATTGCCACTCTTGGTAGGTTAATCCGGTTGTAAGCGGCCTAGGCACAGTTTCACCCAGTGGCAGGGTGTATAGCTCAACACCGTCCGCTGCAGTGGAGAGACCATGGCCAGGTATAAGCCAAAATAGTAAACCTTTGCCGTCGTAGTGCCAACCAGCCAGTCTTATGCCTGCATTCGTATGCAGGTGTTCAACCGGTTTCCCACCATCAACCGTCACAGTAAAAAGGAGGTCATCCATATTCCCTGGTTCCTTTGCCGGGAGGGTAACATTATAGGCTAAGGATTTTCCGTCCGGTGACCAACTGAAGCTGGGAAATTCACTAGGAGTCTGAACAAACTTCTGTGGCTCACCCTCTGTGGTTACCAACCAAATACCATCTTTGGTACTTACAGATAGCCTATTCGCAGTAGGTGACCAGGAAAATTTCTGGGACATAACGGTTCCGGGCAAGCCTTGAACTTGATGAGCCTGGGAGCCGTCCTTACGTATCAGCCAAAGGGATCCAGTCATCATATTTTGGTCTGTTATCTGAAGAAAAGCCAACCATTCGCCATCATATGACCAGGCCGGTTCAGCAGCCATGCCAGTGTCCGTCAGTTGTTTTACCTCTCCGGTGCTGCCATCAAGATGATAGAGTAATCCCTTCCAGATGAAGGCCAGCTTACCCTGACCCCTAAAGGCGGTGGGATTCACATCTGGAGACTCCTGGGGGGATAAATATTGTTGCCTATCGTTGGACTCTGCCTGGGCCACGGTATCTAATGGTCTGAAGTACGGCAGGTCTAAGGGCTGGTTTAACCAGATTAATGCAGTAATGATTCCCCCAATTGCCAATCCCGTAATAATCGGTCGGATAAATCGTTTATTCTTCATGTTCTCAACCTCCTTACCCCAGTTATAACACATTAATTTTGCAATCCTGTTACCAGATGTTAAGAAATTGTTACAGGTTGCGGATGTGGGGCAATTTCAGGAACAATCAATTTAACCATGAGGCCTTTTCCCGGGGGAGATGCAAATTCCAGCCTACCCTGATGCAGCCGCAGCACTTCCTTTACAATGGACAGGCCTAGGCCTGCTCCTCCGCTGTTCCGTTCCCTGGCAGCGGCTGGCCGATAAAACCTGGTTCCCAACTGGGCTAAAACATCCAGCGAAACACCTGTCCCCGTATCTTCAATGACAATATGAACATAGCCTTGTTTAGTCTCCATTCCCAGGCGCACTTGACTGCCGATGGGAGTGTAGTAAACGGCATTACTTAGTACATTAACGAAAGCTTGATGCAGCCAATCCGGGTCGCCTTCAATCCATAACTCTTTATCTGCTTCTATCTCAAGCTTTAGTTGACGTGCCACAGCCAAAGGTTTAACAACCCAAAGGGCCTCCTCAATAAGGTTTGGCACCCTTATGGGGAAGCGATTTAATTGTAATTCTGGATTATCCAGTCTGGCCAACTGTAGCAAACTGTCCACTAAACGGCCCAGGCGTTCAGTCTGGCGTACAAAGGCATCCATTTCTTCCGGTTTGGGTACTGATTCCTGCGGCATTCCCTCTGCTAAGGCTTGCAGTGATGCCAGGGGAGTGCGGAGTTCATGGGCAGCGTTAGCCACAAAGGTTCGCCGCTGTTCATCCAATTTTGCTACCCTGGCAGTCATTTGATTAAAGGCCTCCGTTAAAGATACGATTTCCTTGCTGCCGGACACGGGAACCGATTGCTGCAATTCACCGTACCGGATTTTCTGTATGGCATGGGTTAGTGCTTCCAGTGGCCTTGACATGGTTCCGGCAAGAAAGATTCCGATACCGGCAACAATTAAAGATAATACCCCGCCGAGGAGCCATAGACGCTGTTTTAGTAGTGCATACTCCTGCCGCAGGGCAGCTAAATCTTGTATTAACAGTAATCTGCCGGAGGTTTTGCCGGCGATTTGGAGGGGTGCAGAGGTATAAGCGACCCAACTCTGCCCGGTATCGTAAATTTCAGCAGCTTTAACATCTGGATCCTTTAGTTTGGGTGGGACCTGAAAGGGTCGGCCACTTAGGCGAGCATCACCATAACCATCCACCCTCACCCGATCGTCCGGTCCCAGCCAAATAACCCGGCCATTGGCAGCCAACCCTAACTGTTGGGCGGTCTGGGCAGGATCAAGCGAAGAGCCTAGGGAATCAGCAAAGGCAGTGGCTACCCCAGTAATGGAAGAAAGGGCCTGTTCCTTTTGGGCCGACATGGAAATAGTCATGGCAGTTTGCACCGCCAGGCCAGTCAAAAGTGCGGTAACTACGATGGCCATGACAGAGTAGCTAACACCTAAACGCCAACGAAGGCTGGTAAAATTATCAATGATTTGCTTATACTTTTGCCAAAACATAGCCAACACCAAACCTCGTTAAAATTATTCTTGGATTAGCTGGGTCCGCCTCTATTTTCTGGCGCAGACGTCTCACATGCACATCTACTGTTCTCAGATCCCCGGGAAAATCGTAGCCCCAGACTGTTTCTAATAAGTTAATTCGCGAGAATACTTGCCCCGGGTGCCTGGCTAACTGTATCAGCAGGGCAAATTCCGTGGGAGTCAAAGAAATTTGCTCATCATCCACCGTAACCCTTTGCTCATTGATATGAATCTGTACCCGACCATTACCAACGGCAACGGTCGATCCTTGATACTGCCTATTCGTCCGACGCAGTATGGATCGAATACGAGCAACCAACTCCCGGCTGTTAAAGGGTTTTGTTACATAGTCATCGGCACCAAATTCAAGACCTAGTATTTTGTCAATACTGTCATCCCGGGCTGTTAGCATGAGGATGGGCACATCCGAAACCTTACGAATCTCTTGGCATACCTCCAAGCCGTCTTTAACAGGAAGCATTAAATCCAGCACAACTAAGTCCGGCATAGCATCCCGAAAAATTGTCAAAGCCTCGCCGCCATCCCCGGCGGCAACCACCCGAAAGCCAACTCCAGTTAGGGTATTGCTTAGCCCCCTAACTAGATCTTGCTCATCATCCACAAGGAGCACGAGGGGACTCGTCCTTTCCCGTTTACTATGCTTGTTCAGATCAAATATTTTTCTCTACTCCTTTATATTTACCTATGTTTAAAACTATTTCATAATAATATTCTATCTTACCGAAAGCATTCGTCCAACCCCCTGATTAAAGGGGGGTGGCTCCATTGTATTTTTGCACTACAATTCGTGGTATAATGGCCAATGTATAATGTTAACTTATGGGAGGTCCTATCAGTGGTTAATGAGAGGTTGTCACAACAAATCAAGTTTATCGTAGAGATTGATAAGCTCAAACAAATCCTAAGACAAAGTGTAATTATTGGTAGTAAGAAAAACGAAAACGATGCGGAGCATTCCTGGCACCTGGCGGTGATGGCAATTTTGTTGTCTGAATATGCTGCCCAGGAGATCGATGTCTTAAAGGTGATTAAAATGGTTCTGATCCATGATCTGGTGGAAATAGATGCAGGTGACACATTTTGCTATGATGAGAAGGGTAATTTAGATAAGGAAGAAAGGGAACAAAGGGCTGCTGAGCGAATTTTTAATCTTCTGCCAAAGGACCAAGCCCAGGAAATTTATGATCTTTGGCAAGAGTTTGAAAACATGAACACCCCGGCTGCTTGCTTCGCAGCCTGCCTGGATCGTATGCAACCCTTCATTCTTAATTACCACACCAACGGTCACACCTGGCAAAAACCAGGCGTAAACAGCACGAAGGTCTACCAACGTGCGGCAGTTGTTAAAGAAAACGCACCGATCCTCTGGGAATTTGTTCAAGAATTAATCGAAGACGCCATAACAAAGGGCTACCTCATTCGCTAAATAAAATGGGGTCAGGCCTTGAATAATTCGCTTAGCAGTAAATAAGGGAATTATTCAAGGCCTGACCCCGTTCCTAGTTCATTTCCTCCCAATAGCCTGTTATCAAAAAGACTACCTCCTCACCAATATTGGTAGCGTAGTCTGCGATACGTTCCAGATAGCGGCAAACAAGCAATAGGCTGGTTGCCTGTTCAATGCTGGTGGGATCCTTCTTCATAAACTCAATTAATTCTTCAAAGACTTCCCGAAAATAATAGTCCACATCATCGTCGTAGCTGCACATTTTTCTTGCCTTGGCTTCATCAAGATTTACATAGGCATCCAGGCCATCCTTAACCATCCGTTGGGCCAAATGTGCCATTTCATGTATTTTTACCAGGGGTTTAATTAATCTTTGACCGGAAAGCCGTAAGGTTACCTTGGCAATATCAACGGCAAAGTCCCCCATTCGTTCCAGACTCATAATAATTTTAAGCCCTGAAACGGCGAGTCTTAAATCCTTGGCG
This sequence comes from Desulfotomaculum sp. 1211_IL3151, assembly GCF_036763075.1. NCBI lineage: Bacteria > Bacillati > Bacillota > Clostridia > Eubacteriales > Desulfotomaculaceae > Desulfotomaculum > Desulfotomaculum sp. 1211_IL3151. The sequence continues at coordinate 64,933 of NZ_JBAIYV010000035.1, forward strand.
ATGGGCTGCTGGGTGGCGATGATTTTAATAATGGTATATTCAATATCATTATATAGTTCGTCAATGCTGTCATCATTTTCGATAACCCCCCTGGCTAAATCGGTATTTTGTTTAGCTAGGGATTCCACCGAGTCGTAAATCGCTTTTTCCACGAAACTTGCCATTCTCAGAATATGTTGCTGCAAATCCATGAGCTGACGATCAAAGGATTGACGTGTTGACATGGGCATGCTTTTCCTCCTTTTAACCGAAACGGCCAGTGATGTAATCTTCCGTACGTTTATCCCGCGGCATGGTAAAAATACCCTCTGTATGTCCTGATTCAACCAATTCACCGTTAAGGAAGAAGGCGGTTGTATCGGACACCCGGGCTGCTTGTTGCATGTTATGGGTTACGATGACGATGGTATATTGATTTTTTAGCTCCGTGATTAACTCCTCGACCTTGATGGTTGAAATAGGATCGAGGGCGGAGGTTGGTTCATCCATCAGCAATACTTCTGGTTCCACAGCCAAAAGCCTGGCCACACATAATCGCTGCTGTTGTCCCCCTGAGAGACTCAGTGCACTACGGTGCAGGCGGTCTTTAATTTCCTCCCAGAGTGCTGCTGCCTTAAGACTTTGCTCCACGATTTGGTCAAGTTTCCTTTTATCCTTTAAGCCGTGAATACGTGGTCCGTAGGCAATATTATCATAAACCGACATGGGAAAAGGATTAGGCCGTTGAAATACCATACCAACTCTCTTACGTAAATTCACTACATCTTCATCGGGCTGGTAAATATCTTGACCATCCAGCAGAATACTGCCCTCCAGCCGTACGCCTGCAATTAAATCATTCATACGGTTTAAGGTGCGCAGAAAAGTAGATTTGCCGCAACCAGAGGGACCGATTAAGGCCGTAATATGCTGTGGCTTGATATCAAAATGAATATCTTTAAGTGCCTGCATATTTCCGTAATATAAGTTTAGGTTTTGTATATCAAATTTTGCTAAAGCCATGCCATTCCTCTTTTCTTTTTATTGACCAGTTAGTTTATTGTGAATTCTACGGCCCAGCCATCTGGCTGAAATGTTAAAGAATAAAACCACTAAAATTAAAATTGCTGCGGACCCATCGGCCACCCTTCGAACATCGGGAATTAAGCTTTCCGAATTAACCTTCCAAATGTGCACCGCCAGTGTTTCAGCAGGCCGAAAGGGGTTCCAGGGCGAAGCGGGACTGGTAATGTCCAAGTTGGTAAAGTTAAGGGGCGGGCTGCTCATGCCAGCGGTAAAAAGCAGTGCCGCTGCCTCCCCAAATACTCGACCGGATGTAATGATGATGCCTGTCATAATACTTAAAAAGGCTGAGGGCAGTACCACCTTACAAATTGTTTGCCATTGGGTGGCACCTAGGGCCAGGCTGCCTTCCCTAAGCTCCATGGGTACATTACGAATCGCTTCTTCCGATATGCGAACCATCATTGGCAGATTAATAACCGTCAGGGCCAGTGCCCCGGACATCAGGGTATAACCCCAGCCTGTATAATTGACAAAGATTAAAAGTCCAAACAAGCCTACCACAATGGATGGCAAGGAGGTAAGGGTTTCGATGCTTAGTCGAATCGCTTCTGTGACTTTTCCTGGTTTGGCAAATTCAGCTAGATAAATACCGGCCAATAGACCGATTGGAATCGTAATGAACATGGTTAAAAAAAGTAAATAAAACGAGTTAAAGATTTGCGGTCCAATGCCACCACCCGCAGCCAGCCCCCCGGGAGGACTGGTAATAAAGGCCCAATCAATTGAGCTTGCCCCATGATAAAGAATGTAGCCAATTAATCCGGCAAGAATTAGCACCACAACCCCTGCGCCGGCATAAAAGAAACCCGTGGCGATACGGTCAGCAGTCTGTGCCCTCAACAATTAGCCCCCCTTTTGGCAATAATTCGGATCAAAAGAATAAAGAAAAACGACATAAGCAATAAAATGGTGGCCATCGACCAAAGAGTATTGTTCCAGAGAGAGCCAACCACGGTATAACCCATATCCATGGTAATGCCACTGGTTAACGTGGTCAGCTGATCCAATAACGACTGGGGAATTTGTTTGGTGTTTCCGATCACCATTTGTACCGCCAACGCTTCACCAAAGGCCCTGGCCAAGCCCAGAATGACCCCAGTAAACAAGCCAGTTTTGGCGGCAGGAATAAGAATCAGCCGAATTGTTTGCCAGCGAGTGGAACCAAGGGCATAGGCTGCTTCCTTTAGGTGGGACGGCAGTGACCGAAGGCTGTCTACACTTACACTGACGATGGTGGGAATGATCATCACCGATAGCACCATGACCCCCGCCAACAAACTAAAACCAAGCCCCCCAAGATATTCCCGAATAAAAGGCACCAGCACACTTAAGCCAATATAACCATACACCACCGAGGGAATGCCTGATAAGAGTTCTATGCATGGCTGCAAAAGGCGTTGCCCCCAGCCAGGGGCAATTTCCACCATAAAGATGGCGGTAATAAAACTTAAGGGTGCACTTATTAAAACCGCCAGCATAGAAACGGCCACCGAACCAAAGATAAAGGTCAAGGCACCAACCCTCGGGCCACCTTCTTCCAGTGTTCGATCAGGGAACCATTCTGTGCTAAAAAGAAATTCTTTCAGGCTAACGTTGTTTATCAGAAAGGTCGAGAGCCCTTTAGAAGTTATAAAAACCACGATGGATAGGGTTAAAACAATTACCAGTAGAGCACACAGGAAAGATATCCTGCGACCCAATTGGTATCGCTGTTTTTTTGGTTTGATGCCCTTGGTTAATACCACTACCGTTTCAACCGTTTTCCCCATATTGTTGCCCCTCCGTAAATGCCAAAGATCTTAAAGTGAATCACTTCGTTCGCGTCCTTGGTGACCTTCATCTCTTTAATCGGAATATAACCAAGTGTACAAGTTAATCATAACGATTGTTTGTTAAGATTTAATTAACCCCTTGTAAAGAATGTGGTAAAAGATTGTTAAGTTTAGATTAAAAAGGGGTCAGGCCTTGAATCATTCACTTAGCAGTAAAAAAGTGAATGATTCAAGGCCTGACCCCGGGTTTATGAAAAGTCGAAGGAAATTTTGCCATTTTTCAGTACGAGGGCTGCGTCGAATTGTTTTCCTGTCTTTGAGGAGATGAATCCTTTTACTTGTACCTTGCCGCTCGTTAATAAAGATTTGGCTTGTTCGGTGGTAATATTTTGCTTGAGAATCAATTTACCAAAGGAAAAGCTACAGCCTTCGCGGAAGCCTGAGCAGCCGTAGCTTTTGGGGTATTCTAAAACATCACTGCCGCACAAGGGGCATTTGCCAATGATCTCTCTGGTTTGCTGCTGATTAGTACCCTTGGTCTTTTGTTCTTTGGCCAGTTCAACGATCTTTTTAGTTAAGCCAACAATCCGAGTCATAAAATCACCGGGATTGACTTGTCCTGCTTCGATGTCTGCCAGGGCCTTTTCCCATTCGCCGGTCATTTGTGGACTGGAGACTATTTCTGGCACCAAATCGATGAGGGTTTCGCCCTTGGGGGTTGGTATTAAAACCTTCCCTTTCCTCTCTAGATAACCTACCTTTATTAACCGCTCAATGATGGCTGCCCTGGTGGCACTTGTTCCCAGGCCATGTCCCTTCATGGCATCCTTTAAGACCTTGTCCTCTACAAACCTTCCAGCCCCTTCCATCACTGCCAATAGTGTTCCCTCCGTATATCTTTTGGGAGGCTCTGTTTTCTTTTGTTGCAATTCAGCTTTATCTACCGTAACCTGCTCACCTTTGATTATCGGAGGAAGCAGTACCTCTTCATCCGTTTTGGACAGTTCTTCCCCCTTTGACGGAGTTAAAACTTCCTTCCAGCCGGGGCTCAGTTCAATCTTACCGGAGGTTTGGAAGGTTTCAGTGCATACGCTAGTGGTAATCTTTGTCTGTTTGTATTGGGCAGCCGGGTAAAACATGGCCAAAAATCTGCGTGCCACCAGATTATAAATTTTGGCCTCATTGGCGGTTAGCTTGCTGCTTGGCTTTACACTGGTTGGGATTAAGGCATGGTGGTCGCCAACCTTTGCGTCATCGATAAATCTTTTGCCCGGCTTGGGGGCGGATTTAGCAAAGGCCACATAACTTGCATAGCCGGACACAGACTCCAGGGCAGCTAGCCTGGCTGGTATTGTCTTAGCCAATTCTTTGGTTAGATGCTTAAACTCCGTTCTTGGATAGGTCAGTAATTTGTGCTTTTCATATAATGCCTGGGCTATTTCTAGGGTTTGGCTGGCGGTAAAACCAAACTTTTTGTTAGCTTCCTTTTGTAAATCATTTAGATTAAAGAGTAAAGGCGGTGGTTCTGACACATTTTTTTCCTCTGTTTTGGTAATGGTACCAACTTGGCCGGTAATCTTCTCTTTAATGGCGAGACCATCGGATTCTTGCTCAAATCTGTTTAGGTTTTTATTTTTATACCATTTACCCCGATAGATCTGACCACTTGCTGTAACGAAATCTGCATATAGCTCCCAATAGGGTACAGAAGTGAAATTTTTTATTTCCTTTTCCCTGGCTACAACGATCCCCAGGGTTGGGGTTTGCACTCTGCCGATGGAGTATAAATCACCGTGCTTTTTGGTAAAGGCTCGGGTGGCATTAATTCCGATCAACCAGTCCGATTGGGACCTGGACTCAGCTGCTGCCGCCAATAAATCCTTCGCTTGGCCGGGTAAAGGATTAGCAAGTCCCTTTCGGATGGCCTCCGGCGTTGTTTCTGATAGCCAAAGGCGTTTAAAGGGTCTGTTGTAGCCTGACAAATGCAAAATATATCTAAGAATTAATTCCCCTTCTCGCCCGGCGTCAGTACCTGCTATTAACTCAACGTCAGGCCTGCTGAGAAGCTGTTTGACTATTTGATATTGTTTAATTGTGTTGGGGTTTGGCTTTAGTTTAAAGGAAGTTGGTATGATTGGCAGGGTCGACAGCTGCCATCTTTTAAGGTTGGGTTGATAATCCTCTGGTTCGCATAATTCCACTAAATGACCAATGGCCCAACTAACGATGTGCCGTTCACTTTCGAAATAACCATCCCTTTTTTCAAAGCGGCCCCCTATGGCATTTACGATATCCCTTCCCACTGATGGTTTTTCCGTAAGAATAAGCTGTTTCATAGTACCCCCAAGAATCTTTCACCTTTATTGTACATGAAAAATAAAAGCACTCCCTGCAGAGTGCTTGATGTTATCAATATTTACTTTACCTTGGCTGGCTTGATCAGTCAAGGTCCGTTTTTACCCTACAACACGTTACGACGGATTATTCTCTCGCTGCTCCTCAATATCAAACTCGAAGAAAACATCCTGCCATTTACTGGGATCTTTCTGAACGAAACTGCGCTCCCAGTACTGCACATGGTCATGGTGATCCACCAGTACAACCGTAGAGCATTTGGTTCCGTAGGAGGAACTTACAACAAAGGCTGGTGACATGATACGCTCCCACTCCAGGCTTAAGCCAGTTTGGGGTAATCGATGATCCTCCGGCTGCTCCCGATCTGCCATTATGGCAAACAACTGCTCTTTATTTATCGTTTGACTTTGCAGGCAGTCTGCCAGGGCTTTCTTCCCTTTGCTTACCTTGGGCCATGGCACATCAAGAAAGCTATTGCTAAGGCCATGGATACCGCTATCTACTTTACGAATAACCTTTTCTAAATTGGAGTAGTAGTAGATTCCTTTCGTGCTTCCCATGAGGAGGTTAAAACCATTAAATTCCGTTACTCCACTGCTTATGCTGTTTATATAGTTTTCAGGAGAAACCGCTCCGCTAAGATATTGATAAACCAGATGTCCCCGTGATGGGGCCTGGGAGTTAAAACGGGCAGGATCCCTGTAATTAGTCAAGGAGGAAAAACGACCGGTGGTGGTGAGACCCAACCAGGTCCCTCCTTGTTTTAAATCTTTCCCCGCTAGGATTACTTTATGGTCATACCAAAAGGCAGCAGGCCTAGTGGGCCGACCATAAAACTCGTCCCTGTTGGACGCCAATACCAGCCGGTATTGGGGGTGACAATTAGTGGCAAAAAGTATCAGGCACATGGCTACCTCCATAAGTGAAAAATCGCCTACATTGTTTACCTACACAAAACCTTCTGTGTTACAATGTCTGAAAAAACTTCCATTCCCTCTGTTTTGGCAATGTGGATTACATCGGAAAACGGGGTGCTTTGGGGCAAAAAGTAACCCAACAGGTTTTCTTTTTCTAAAATACGGTTGGGATTAAATATTACATTTTTATGTCCATTAAATATTGCCACATAAAAAATTCCTGTTTCCACCAGATCCTGAAAAAAGTGACTGCCATAGGATAATTCAGGCATAAATCCTTCATCGACGGATGCCACTTCGCAAATAACCGACATATTGCATAACTCTGTAAAGTGTACCGGTATCCCTAAGGATGGTGTTGTGGTTCCCCACCTGCCTGGTCCTAGCAGCATAACGTTTTTCTCTTTCAAAACACTGTTAATCATACCAATCTGTCTAGCAATCGTGTATTTGTTCTGTTCATTAAGTTTTAGGTAGGACTGTGCACGAACAAAAACAACAAAATCAATGGGCAAGCGCACATTGCCACCCATGAAATTTCCCTTGGTGGTAAAGAAACAATCCTGTTTATCTGCCAGCTTGGGGATTGCAACGGATTTACCTAATCCTCTTGTCTGTAAAGGACGGCACTGGAGAAGATTAACCTTAAAGCGATGGTCCTTTGTAAAATTCGCTGTAAACTCAATATCTACGGGGTAATCATAAACTTTAGACAACAAAGCAAGCATGTCTCTCATAACCTTGGGTAATTCTGTATCGACAAGTAATTTTTGAAAATCTAGAACATAGGGTACTGTGATGTCGGTATAGCCAAGTTCACGCAGGCTATTTACCCTTTTGTAATCGAAATGGCCAAATAGCTCTTTATCTACCTTTAAATCACAGGCCATAATTTCTTCCAAATTTGTGGTCTTTATAACGTTTTCTTTTAAGGAAAGTGTATCAACATAATGCTGAGAAAATTTATTTTTATCTTGGTAATTCATTGGCGGGATGCGCAAAGGATTATCGAGACAGACAATTCTCACATAATCGCCAACATTTCTGTCCACTGCCCTTGTACCAAGTCCAAAGACTAGGCGAAGCATCCCAGCGTCCATATCTACGCTTTTATCCCAGACATATAGATTTGAAGAGTTTCCGACACCCGCAGCATGGGGAAAGAAATTTTGTTCATAGTAATCCCCGGAAACGCGCTGAACCAATATCGCCATCTGTTCATCTTTCTCAAAGAGTCCTCTATTCATCCTGTAGGTAAGCGCGTCCTCATTCATGGTGCTGGCATAAACGGTGCGAATAGCCTGTTCAAAAGCTTCATAGCGTTCTTCCGGGGTGCCTTGGTTCACACAAAATACACTATCATATTTGCCCGCAAAAGCGTTGCCAAAGTTGTCCTCAAGCAAGGAACTTGAACGTACAATAATCGGAGATTGCCCAAAGTATTCTAATAACTGAATGAACTGCTCCTGGATGTTTTCTGGAAAACTACCATGCAATATTTTTTCTTTCAGCTCAGGGGCATATTTAAAGTAGCCTTCTTTCGTTTTTTGCTTTGTCCAGAGTTCCCAACAGCCGTTTTGTACAATATAAGTATAAAAAATATCGGAGCCAAGATAATACGAATCATGATGCTCCATAAAAGGAATAAAACGCTCCCCACCATCATGCTCTAAAATTTTTCTGGCCAATAGCATCCCTACACTTTTGCCGCCGATAAAGCCAGTTCCTACCTCTCTGGATGCTATTGCCAAAATATCCTTTAAGGTAAAGTATTGGTCGCACAATTCCAACATTCTTGATTCATTGCCAATCAGCATGGACATTAAAAGTTGTTTCGTTTTTTCCTGCTGCTCAGGCCGGTGCTTAAGATCTTCTTTAGCCTTGTTAAGTACAATCTCCCAATAATCAAGCCATTCCCCACCGCGATTGATACTGGAAAACAATTCAGCTGCCTGGGAACTGGCCGTGATGCAGACAGCCTCCTGACCTTGTATTAAATGAGGGAAAAACATCGTGGGGGAATAACGCTGCCAGGCCTTAAGGGGGTGGATGTAGTATTTATGATTTACCTGGTATAAATCAAGCAGAAGCTGTGTCGTTTCACGGATACCAGCAATGGTACTGTAGGTATGGGTATTACGGATGATGGCAAAATAGGCAATGGCATCCAATTCATATAAAAATGGACAGGTAACTTTAAAAAAATTACCAATCATTAGATCGGAATACCAATATTCTAGTAAATCGGTCAAGCAGTCAAAAACGTATAGGGTTTTTTTGTCCTCCTGTTCAATCAGGCTACGTACAGCAATGGCAAAGCTTTCAAAGCCTTTTTCAGCCTCAACGGAATAAATTTTTATATCTGAGCTGTCATTTAGCAACGATTTATGTTTGCCAAAGCGAATATAGATTACTTTTCTTTTATCCTGCATAGCCTGTGCGACATAGGGCTCAACCATTTTTTTGTAATCTGATACAGAATCCACCTGCCAAACAACATTGTCTCCCAACCTAAGTTGGTCAATTATTTGATCAAGACCAGCCATACCTGTACTTACCCTATCGTGCATAACCATGGTTGGTACCTCATTTCTACGTAATTTAACCTCTCTTGTTGCTCATCTATGATACTTCTTATTCAGCAGCAATTGTTCAGAAGCTAAATAACTTACATAAAATATATGCACCAACGACATAGCCCTTCATAAGCCTCAGCACCTTTATAATATTTTAAGAGTCAATTGTGCTCATGATTTCAAATTATGTTATTTCAGAAAGTATTGTATAATTCGGTATTAAAATTCAAAAAACCTCTCTTTTGTTGTAGGCAATTATTAATAAAGGCTAGGATTTGCCTGTTTTATAACATCGATGGTTTAGGTTTAAAAATTTGGACTTCATATCTGACTAGGCTGAGGCAATAATAAAAAAGTATAAGAGAGACAAGAAAATAGCTAACAAAATATGAATCCGTTGCAGCCCTTTTTTCAATAAAGGAGGAATTCGAGCAATGATCACTTATTTTATTATGCAGGTGCTGCCCTATATTTCCATAACAGTTTTCGTCATTGGCCTGCTTTACAGACTGGGCAGATGGGCCAATGCTCGTATCGTCCATGCTATAACTTTAACCCCGGCACCTACTACAGAGGCAGGTGCCATCCTGAACATTGTCAAAGAAGCCACTTTTTTCAGCAGCCTCTTTAAAAGTGATCGAGCTCTTTGGGCTGGGGCCTGGATTATGCACATGTCTTTGTTTTTGATACTGGCGGGTCATGTACTGGGTATTGGATTACTAGGCAGACAATTTGCTTATATCGGACTTACCTCTGAGGAAACCAGCGAATTACTGTCAACCTTGATGGGAACTTTTTTTGGTATGGTGCTGCTGATTTCTTTGCTCTATCTCTTATACCGTAGGCTAAGTATGAATGAGGTTAGAATCATATCAGCCCCCAGTGATTATATGCTGCTGCTGCTCTTAATCGGTATCGTTCTAGCCGGTAACCTAATGCGCTTTGTTCCCCAGTGGGGAATTCATTATGAACCGGTTCGTGATTATGTTGCCCGATTAATCACCCTTGCTCCTATTACCAGTGAAATGGAAGTAATGAGTAAGCCAGCTTTAATGATTCACATCCTTTTGGTGCAATTACTTATGCTAGTATTTCCCTTCAGTAAGCTGCTTCATTCTGCCGGCATGTTTGCCCACCGCTATATTATTAATCGTCCCATTGTAGAACCAGCACCTGGATTGCCGGGGTCTCAGGACAAGGTGCCGGAAGAGAAGTAACAAATGAAGGAATTTAAAAGGCACACCAAAACGAATGGGTGTGCCTTTACTTAAGCTCAAAAATTACATATTTATTCTGTTAACTTGGCGAAGTTATGAAGTAAAGGCTTCGGGTTGGTATATAATCCCTTGTCTTTTTTGGTGTTTGCTACATGACCTTATGACCGATCAAAGCATAATATAGGTAACGACAGCATAGGCAGGTGATAATTGTGAGTGAGACTCTAGCAATCGCATTGGTAACGTCCTTCGTTCTTAAGATGATGATCACACAACGCCTAGATATTTTTAAAATAACTAAAAACCGCAGTAAACACCTTGATCATCTTATTAGACGTTAACAATTAATCCTTTACTTCTAAACCGTATTTACGGCACAAATAAGCTAAATCTTCACGGTAGCCGGAGCCAACCGCAGCAAACTTCCATTTCCCTTTATATCTATAAATTTCTGCTGCTATTAACGTTGTTTCAAGCATTGTCTGGTCGTTCATTTCAAAACAAAATAATTCTTTGCCAACGGCAGCGTCTTTTGCTTTGATAAAAACCCGGGACATTTGAGCAAAGCCTTGCCGTCTCTCTTTTCCTTGATAGACCGCCAGTGCAACTATAATCTTTTGCTGTTCCGGATGGATCTTTGAGAAATCAATAATTATCCTCTCATTTATACCCTCTGCAGAATTGGGGCCAAGCAACTCCAGACTTTCATCCATCGTCCTGCGGTTACCATAGAAGATAAAATCCTCATCTTTCAGAACCTTTTCTCTTTCTCCCAGCAGGAAGGCAACTACATCAACTTCGATATGGTCGCTTATCCTACTTTTCCACCCCAACTCAAAGGTAATTTTGGTTGGGGAGTTTTCTGCAACCAGATCAATCCGATGACCTTTTTTTAACTGCTTAGGGTGTGTATTTTGCTGCACTTCTTGTAGCATCTCCGTACTTAGTTTGTTAGGCTGCGAAGCAATAAAATTTTCATTTGCCGTTCCCTTTGGTGGCCAGATGATTTGTCCGTTACGGATATCGCGACCTTGAATTCCATTGACCGTACTACTAACAGCAATTCTTCGAATAAATTTAGAAACCATCAAAAAACTTCCACAAATAATCGAATTCTCCAGTAGTGGTTCAATCTTAATTGTTGTCTCAGAAAGTCCAGGGCCTATATCTTCTGGTTCAAATTTAATTCCAGCGATCTTAGATATAAGCTTACAACGAACCGGTAATCGTAACCTCATTTTAAAATGGAGAGTTTGGCCATGGGGCAACTTGCCAAAATTTAGCGATAAGGGGTAATCCCAATCATCTGATTCTTCCCCGAACCCAACTACCTTCCCTTTTACCTCCACATTTTCTATGAGGGTACCGTATTTAGGGTCAGTCATGATAGCCGCTTGACAAATCTCTTTCGTTTGACCTTGGGTAGCCTCTACCTGCAGGTTTTTAAGCACAACCCCTCGACAGTTGACCCGCACAACCGGACCCGTTCTTGACCAAATGGTTGTGTTGTTACCTTCGATAATTGCTGAATGGTTAAGAATGGCCGGCCCTTCATACTCCCCCGGACGAAGTTTAAGATAACCCTTTGGTTGCAGTTGGTTAATTTGATCTTGTAAATTAATTGTACCCACCATCCTTTAAACCTTAAGAAACTGCGTTAGCAGCAGACGTCCTCGGGGGTCGGAAGAAAGTCTAAGCTGTAAGCCCTCTATAAGTTTAACATATTGACCCTTGGCAACATTTCTGTGTAGGCCATTATCAATAATCGTTAAATTCATTTCGATATTATAGAGATACCATTCGTAATTATGATACACAAAGTATCCCTGAGGAGTTTTATCTACATTCTCCCCCGGCCAAATATTGTCAAATACGTGCCATTTGTATAGATATAAGCCATGCCACACCACTAAACGGTGTTTTTCATTCAAAAAATTACCCGGTTTTCCAGGCTGCTCCCTGTAAAAATGCAGTGATGGAACATAGGGTGCTCGGGGCTTTTGTTTACAGAAGGGGCATGTATAATTTGTGGATTTAGACAAGACAAACCATTTCATTTCACAGCCACAAGGATAAATTAAGTCCGTAGTTCTCACTAAGGCAGTTTCCCAATCCATTGCTGTTGGCCGGTTATCCGGCATATGGAGCGAAGAAACAAAGGACTGGGTGATTAATTCAGAAAGATAGGGACCTAAGCATTCATAACCAGTTGCTAGCCCCTTGGGCCGATTGGATTTATTTAAGGGATGCTCTATGAAAAGGGCATTTTTACCCATTGATAGCTTTTCATCTTCTTCTGCAGATACGGTGGAGTTGACCTTGGGACCCCTCAGAGGATGTCGAAACATTAATGTTTGGTAAATCAGTACAGCCAGAGCATGAAGATCCGTCCGAATAGAAGGCTCAGCAGTCCCCATGATGACCTCTGGCGCAATTAATCCCGGGGTGCCGGCAATTTTAGGGGGGTGTAGCCCAGGTACCACAAGTCCGTCAAGATCAATCATGACAGTCATGCCGTTAACAGGGTCCCCTAGAAAGTTATTGTAAGAGAGATCGGAGTGGGCTAGCCCCGCTGAGTGAAGGCGTCTTGTTGATCGAGCCATGGTGATAGCCATTTGTAAATGGCCTAGCCAGGTTCCCCTTTCTTCTTGGGGTATCAGTTTGCGGCTTTTGGGATTGACAAACCAACTCAATTTTTTCTCTGTTCCGTCATTGGTAAAGAAATTCTTAGGATAAATGGGCACCCGAACACCAAGCTTGGGTGATACCACAAGACCATCTGGCCAGCAATAAAGTTTTTTCCAATATTCACCGGATCGGGTATCCAAGGTGGGGTTGTACTTTTCCACGATATTAATAATACGTTCCATTCTTTCAGGGTCCCTGAGATCGTCGTCATCCTTATAGAACTTGATAACAGATTTTCTGTCGGCAGTGAAATGAACAACTCCTTCACTACCCTCCCCAATGATTTCAGGTAAATACGCTACCCTCGTACCATCGGCCAACTTTGCCATGAGCTTGTTTTTATTTTTTGCCATGGGTATTACCTCCTGTGGAGAATCACCATCGTTCTGTCATCAAAGGAACCCCTGCGTTCGTAAGATAGCCATTTGAGCAGATTCTCGTTGGGTTTTGCCGAGCCAATAAGCTCTTGATAGACACTTTCAAACATCTTCGGCATAATGGTTTCCGGGGGGAAAAAATCATCGGACACCCCATCGGTCATCACAGCTATGGCATCTACAGCGGGCTTTATTGCGAAGAATACTTTGTGTTCCAACTCATTTTCAATACCCTTGGTAGTAATAAATTTTGTTTCGCTGGCAAAAACCCCGCTATCCGCTTTCCCTAAAATAGAAACATTACTACCTCCGTGCCAGATAGCAATTAGCCCATCACCAATTTGGATGCTTGCTACCATATTTTTTCCCTGCCAGTGGTGGTGAATTGCTATTAGAATGGTAGTGGATAGTAGGTCGAAGGTGACGCTTCTCTTGTTTGCTTCATCTTTTACAGATTGAATAATCCGTTGTACGGTCTCGATAAGAAACCGTTTTATTTGTAAAAGATCAGATTCCTTTGGTATCGCTGAACCTTCATTTTCTTCTATGATAAAATTCTCTAGGTAGGCCTTAAGGTGCTCAACCGCCATGCTGCAAGCCATTTTAGCTCCTACTCGGGATAGGCGATAGGAACCTGCCCCATCTGCTGCTGCTAGGATGCTCCAGCCATTTTGAAACCCGAAGTCAAAGGAATCGTCCCTGTGACTTCCTTCATGGGCATGTGTCTTACCCCTACGGCTGGCTGCAGCCACTGCCCAGCCATCTTTTCTTTCCTGGTAGCCGGACTCTTCGATTTCTACCCAATCTTCCTTATCCGTTGGCTCAAGGTTCTTCCACTGAGGCGTTACTTCCTCTGGCCTCTGTGGTACTTGGCTTTCCGGTTCTTGGTTTGATTTTATTGGGTGAAGAAATAATTTTATGCCATTTATTCTAACCTCTATGGGTCTCAGCGGATGTGTTGTTTCACCAACCATTATGCCTTGAGTCGTTCCCCATTTATTTATGATCCTTACTGAATGATCATGGCAAGTAAATTTTTTCTTTGCCTCAACTAAAAATTGGTTCATATCAATTTGCCCTGCATTAAATCGATCAATTAATTGTTGCTGCTCTGGGTCCTTGGCCTGAATGATGATACTATCCTTCGATTCTAAAATGGAGAAATCTAATTTTTTTACTAGAAGGTTGCGTATTTCCTCTAGTTTTACTGAATCTTTAAAATGCTTCTTTAAATCCACAACTTCACCTCCTAATATCAAGGAGGCCCCCTGCTGCTGCAAGAGGCCCTATGCTTAAAGGTTAGGGAATGATTTGAATAGTCGGAGGAGGTGCAGATAAGTTTGTTGGTTGATCGCTATCTTTGGTGAATTTAATACTAGCTTGTTTAACCGATTGAGAAACCCAGCGGAAGAACTGTCTGAAGTCATCCGGCTGGTATGAAGTCATTATTAAAACAATCTCAGTAATCTTCTTAAGGGTATCCTTGTTCACATGGGGACCGCAACCAACCGCAACGATATTGGCGAGTTTACCTGCTTTTTTCTTGATTTCTTGGGCGATGTTTTCCCAGTTGTCGGTTGGCTCTCCGTCTGTCATAATGAATACGAGAGGTTTATAGTCACCCTTTTGGGTGGGTGTGGATTTACGCACTTCGGTTTCCAGGCATTGATTTAAAATGGACAGAGCTTCACCCAAAGCGGTAGTTCCGTTGGCTTCAAGGAGTGGTTCTTTAAAGGAGGTTAATTCGGTCAATGGTATATCTTGCCTGGCATCGCTGGCAAAGGTGATCACCGATATAAATGCTGTCTCAATGGCCTGGGGTTCTTTTTTCAGTTCAGAAATCATGTACTTAACACCCTGTTTAACAGACTCGATGGGTTCTCCAAACATGGAACCGGAACGGTCTAGGAGTAGATAAACAGGTAATCTACGGGATGCACCTTCCACTTCGTTAAACATATAAAATTACCCCCCTTGGAAATTTTTTGTTTTAGTCCCAGCCTCGCAGCAACATCCTCAAGTCTCGGGTCTGCGGCATAAATGGCTGGATCATCCTTGCCGGACCGCTTCACATCTCCCGTCTCTTCGTACATTCATCCACGCATGTATCTGACACAGAGAAGCAATTCCTTGGGCCGATCCTTTTTCCTTTTAAAGAACCGGAATCCCCTTGTCAGAGCACCCGATTGCTATCTTAATCCTTGGATCCCGCTTTCCACCGGAGACCCCACTTAAATGCTTTATCCATTTCCGAGTGTCCAGAGAAGTAGCGCACAATACGTTCAATGCTAAAGGTCTCGTTCTTGACGTTTTCGATGAGGGCAATGGCACACATGATTTTCCGATTATCGTGTTCATCCATTCTTACCACGATGTCCGGCCCCCCCGGTTGCTTAATGGTTACAATACCATCTGCTTCCGCCCAGTTGGCAACGCCATCATAGATGAAAGCAAAGACGAGGATTCTCTTGAATTCCGGTATGTGGTCGCCATTTATTCTCAAGTTTTCGCCTGCTGAAGCTGCTCCGGTTCTGTCATCCCCATCCAATGAGATGTATGGGAAGCCATGATAATTGCCAAAGCTTTTTCCCAGTGCTTGGATTACTCCTTTATCACCGTTTCTCATTTCTATTAAACAGCCAAGATCTAAGTCAACGCCACTGCTCCTGCCACCAAAGATCGAACCCAATAAACCAGTGGGCTTGCCAGATTTTTGATTCCAGTTTAGGTTGATTAAGATTTCCCCTAATTGGTTGTTGGCCTTTTTCTCAAGGCTGATCTTATCACCTTTCTTTTTAAGTTCAATCTTAGATAGATTGAGTTTTTGCTTTGGCTGCTCCGCCGGCGGTTTTGGTAGATCGATGGTTGGTGCCGATTCTTTCTGGGCCTGGTTTGCTGGTTGATCAGATACCGCAATACCAAAACCACCACACAAGGCAGCCAAGCCACCTTGATAGCCCATGGCAATGGGATTGAATTTCCACTCCCCATTATGCCGATAGATTTCTGCAACGACGATGGCTGTTTCGGAATGGAAGCCTTGCTCCACATTAAAACGTAAAATTTCTTCTTTTCCCTGATTCATTAATCTTATGTAAACTTGAGGCACTTGTCCAAAGCTATGACCTCTTTTGGGACCCTCATAAATCGTTAGGGTAAAGGCAATTTTCTGTACATCCGTGGGAACTTGCCTAAGATTTACGACTAGTTGTGCTTTATCCGGTGTGTTAGTGTTTTCTACTGATACCGCACCACCACGTCCCTTTGGATTACCGTAAAAGATAAAATCTTCATCGCTTCTACATTTTCCATCTTGTTGAAGCATAAAAGCTGCACCATCAATTTCAATGCCAGTCTGATTTGTTTGCCAACCCATTCCAATAACGGCTTGCGAAAGACCAGGATACCTCTTTGTAAGATCCGTCTTTTGCCCTTTCATTACGGTCAGAGACATGAGAATCACCCCTTATCTTTAGTAGTTAACCTACGTTAAGGAATTAAGAACTTCTTGAGTTGGGCAGGAATCTTCTGATCCAGCTACCAAAGCCTCGTGGGTTTCTTGTTTGGATAATAACAGGACCAGGCCCTGTGAATCTGCAGACTAGAGCCTCGCCAGACGTAAAAGAGGAGATCCAACCCTGTGATGCCTTTTCAATGGTGTAATGCATATAATCAGGCCAAGCAACCAAGTGGCTATTGTCCACGATGAAGGATTGACCTGGATCTAAGTTAATGACATGGATGCTGCCATAGGTGTTAATAAATACGACTCCTTTTCCGCTAACCTTTACCACAAAGAAACCTTCTCCCGAGAAGAGGCCTTGGGAAAGGTTTTGCATCTTGGTAGATACTTGCAGACCCGCAGAACCTGCTAAAAACCCATCCTTTTGAACCACTAGGCTGTAGGTACCATCTAGCTCAACATCCAGTAAGTCCCCAGGGATGGCCGGTGCTAAAAGTACCTCCCCAGGTCCCCTGCGGGCAGTTAGTGTTTGAAAGAAAAAACTTTCCCCCGCTACCATTCGGGCAAGTCCCCCTAAGAAGCCTCCGTCCATTTTTCCTTCAACATCTACGGTGGTAGACATACCAACCATGGCATCTGATTCTGCTTTAATTGTTTCTCCCTGTTCTAAATTAACTTGTACTAATGGATATGCACCTTGGTATAATATCTGATACTTCATATTTAAAACCTCACTTTTGGCAAGTTAATAAGCACACGACAGGAATCATTCTAATTATCACTGCCGCAGACCATGTGATATACTTGCTGGAGAATTTCTTCCCCGGCAAGTATTCCGGATGCCTTTGTAAATTTCCATTCTTTTTCGGAACTACACTGTTCAAACAGTTCTCCATGGGCGGGTGAAATCCGATACTGAGCTTCTTTTATTAGGGGAATATCCAGCAAAGAGTCACCAGCACTGAAAATTGCTGCTTCTCCAATCCTTTCGGAAATGATCCTTAGTGCTGCCCCCTTATTGATAACACAAGGTACTAGATATAGTTTTCGACCTTGGATGGACATTTCCCACCTTTGATCCTCTGCCCACTTTTTGAAAAAATTTAATTCTTGCCAAGGGGCCTTATCCCGCTCAATAATGCAGTAGTGAAAAACTCCATCTGCATGTCTCATTGGCTGGGTCCAATTGCCACAGTTCAACTTATCAAATTCTTTAAGAATATCTTCACTGGCCAGACAATTATTTACTAAAGCTTGGGCGATGCTTTTTTGGTAGTCTAGGTCTAGGTTACCATCTACTAAAAGGTTGGCCCCGTTGCTTACCACCGCATATTTAGGAGTTACTTCCCTTTGAAAAAATTGAATCCGTTGGTATTGTTCAATCGTCCTGGTGGTACAAGGAACAAAGGTGATTTCACGGTTTATTATTTTTAATAATTGGCTGGCAGGTTTGGTCATATAAGAGTTGTATTTACCATATTCAACGGCTACAACTTCTCCGGAGAAGTCCCTGAGGAACTTATCTGAGTAAATAATGGTACGGTCTAAGTCGCTGGCAAAGATCATTTAGCATCCTCCAGGTTTTTTATCAGTCCGTAGCAGGAGTAACTCAGTTCGGGATACTCTTCCACCGGAACCCCTCGGGCCTCTGCCAATAGCAGTACGTGTTTGACATCCGGGCTATTGATGTCTTTGACCAGTATTTTCCACGGTATCCGGCGCAGGAGAACCCTTGTTGTTTCCCCTACCCCAGGCTTAACATAGTTGATATTTTTAATATCAAACTCAACTTGAACCTTGGTGGTTTCTTTTTTACCAATCCAAGCAGGCGTATCATCCATACCAGTTGAGGGGTTGTTTTGAAGTATTTTTCGTGCTTTTTTTTGGGCATCTGCAAAGTAACCGGATATAGAGTCAACAAAGTAGTTTGATAAATCTTTAGCCAGAAGTTGCCGATAGAATTTTGCACCATGAAAATCAAAGGGACCGCAAAGGTCATCCCTATAAACAGTGCGGGACATTAATCCGGATACAGTGGAGTTTAGGCAGGCACTGGGAATCAAAAAATCCTCCCTTGTGCCAAAGATATTGGCACAATAACCAGGGTCCGCCAGCACAGCCAGTTCCTTACTAATTGTATCAGGAACCATGTTAAATTCCTTTTCAAACGCAGTAACGGATTTAATTAATTCCAAAGTAATGGCACCTTTACCCGTCCAGCCATCGATAAACTGAATCTCGCAGCCAGGGTGGTTTTGCAGGATATAGGCAAGGGCATTTTTATCGATCCCTTTATCACGAATAATGGAGATACTGTAATGTGGGGCGGCAATGCCGTAGAACTGATGGATATATTTTTTAATCAAAACACCGATGGGCGTTCCAGCCCTGGCCAAGGACACCAATGCCACCCCTTGACCCCTCTTGATTAAAATATTTTCAGAAACAATGGCGGTGGCTAGGGCCAATCTAGGGCCATTCTCCCTCAGGGATTGATGGAATAGTTCAATGTACTCTTGGCTTGGCTCATATTCAATGGGCAGCATTTCTGAGTAGTGCCGCCCACTTTGCATGGCTCTCTCTCGTTCTTCATTACCTTGTTCTTGAATGTATGGTGCAATATCTTTTAAAAGAAAAATTGCATCGCCAATGGGGTAACTGCCAAGGGGTTCTGGACTGGGAACCTTTGGGTAGTTCTTGAAACAACCGTATGCTTTACTCTTATTAGCAGTATTTATAAAAACACCTCCCAGATCAGACACCAAAATACACAAATACAATATTTTCTATGACAAGTTTTTTGAGTGCTTTAATGAATGGAGCCACTTGTTCAGCATCAACTCGTCTTTCCCAAAAGACGAACACTTCCTCATAACCATTAGGCGGAATATTATAGATAAAGTTTTTAATGCCGGGCCTAAAGGGATCTTCAAAGGATATGGCATGTTTTACCGCGTAGTTATTTCTAGCATGTGGATGAACCGGACTGCGGGTAGTGGACTGCACCATTACCCCATCCCCCATAAAATTGGCGATTAAGAAAGGGATATACATAAATTCTCCGGTACCCAGACACAAAGTTTTCTTCCCTTTTCTCATTTGCGAAAGTTTCAAACCAATTCTCTTTGCCTCAATCAATGCCTGGTTGTTCTTTTTCGCATTGATCCCAAAGCGGCCGGTATAGCCAAGATAGGTGGCTTTAAAGCCATCCGGGGAGATTGTGTCGATCCCATAAGCCATTTTTTCATGTACATTTTTTACATCGGGAAGATCCTTTTCCATAACCAGCGGGGCTGTGTTAATCACCGGAGATTTTCCCCAATGCCGGAATTGACCTTTTAGTAAGGAGAGCACCTGAATTTTTATGCCTAGTTCCTTTTCAAATTGGCTGTATCGAGAGATTGCTTCTTCCGAACGCCAATCTAAAATCGTTAAAATGGCATAGCGTTTTTGTGGATATCTCTTTTGTATATTTCTTATAATATTCAGACAGGTATTACCTGTAGTAATTTCATCGTCAATCAACACGAACAAGTCATTATCCTTAACCATATCGGTATCACAAATTAGGCAACGCTGGTCGGGCGCATGGCAGTGGTCTTCGGTAAAATAGATGGTATCATCCGTACCCTTGAGATCCTCCCTCGTTGTATGAAGAAAATTAACATTGCCAGTGAAATTGTTAAAAACAGTATGGCCTAGGGCTGTGGCAGTTTCAGCAAAACCAATGAATAATGCTTTATTAGGAAACGGATAGGGCGAACAATAAAAATCAAGATTGGCAGGGGAGGCTAAAATAGTTGCCGCTTCGTTGATTTTGCCTTGGTCAATTTTAAGCCCCATCCATTCCGCAATTCTAGTTGCTAATAAAAAACCAGTAATCAAGGGAATATGTGGCAATACGGGTATATGTTTGCCAATTAGCTTACTGACAAATAAGAAACTTCTCTTGGGGTTATTTCTAGCTGCCATTGAGAAAATGCTCTCGGGCGGTAAGGAGTAGGGATTTTCCTCTACCCTTATACCGACCGAGAGGCTATCGAGCACGTTGTAGTTTCTCTCCTGCGTAAATGATACTTGTGTGGTCATATCTTTCATTCAGCACTCCATATATTTTTGAAAGTGTCATAATTTTTCTTGCCCAATTGGTATGTGGTTTGGCTTCGTTCATTTTATTACCGTAAACACTCTTGGTTACGCCGCCATTTCCACCGTTGGCTAAGATGTCCTTGGCATCACAGTACTCTTCGTGTGTAACGGCATACATAGCCTGCACGGGTAGGATGTGAGAGGGGTGAATAACTGTTTTACCAATCAATCCGTTTGCTTTATCCAACATTACCTCGTGTAAAAGACCATCGATATATCTGTCTAACAGGTCTAAACGAATCCTGCTCCCTTCCCCGCCAAATTGCTCTTGGAAGGGCGTTTGTCTTAGCTGTGGTTTTAACAGCCTGGTATTGCTGCTAAAATATTCCCAGACCGGGCCGGAAATCACGTAGCCGTCCTGGGGCTTACCAAATACATTGACCAGGTTGGCAATAAAATCTCTTATGACTGAAATGTCATAAATGGTTAACTCCGGACTCCTTCTAAGTCCATATAACCCGGATAAATCGGTGGCACCCATGCGTACATTAAGAACGAGTTCTTTATACTGATCAAGCAAAGATTTAATATTTAGCAAGGTTTCTGACCTTGACTCCAGATGAATGACCGATGGCCCCTCCAAAATGGGCATACCGAAGATGGTTTTTTCAGTAGTCTTATTAACCTCTACCAAGTGTTCAAAATACTCAAATCCTGAAGTCGTATCAAATTTTGGAAAGACAAAGCCAGTTAAGACATTCATTGCCTCACCCAGTGTTTTCGTCAGTCTTTTCAATTGCTCTACATTGCGAATCCTGATAAAGATTAAGGGGAGCGAACTCCCCTGTCCTTTAAATGAAAGCATCGTCCCAAGCTGCAGAGCAAGATTTTGCTCTGCAGCTTCAACCTCTCGATCATCCACAGCATCCTCAAGGCAAAGAACGGTGGAAGTAAGTCCCGGAATTTCATTATTAATGACCTTACTAATTGACCGATTAGCCGTACCAGGCATATAAAGGGTTGCACCTAAGGCGTGGGCCAAAATATTTTTATCTGTAGCCAATGAGCAATCTGCCGGGGAAATGTAGAACATTTCTTCTTTCTGTTCGATGCTCAGATAATCAAAATAGATCATGCAGCCTTTTTACCACCTTCACGAATGTAATGTAGTACAATGGTACCAATAATTACCAACGCCATAACGGAGAAGAAGATGGTGTGGGATACATGATATCCAAAGGCCTGACCCATCAGTTTTGCACCGATTAAAGCGATCAGCACATAGGCTGAGGCTTCTAATTCAGGGTATTTATCCAGTAGTTTAATAAAGACAGTGGCAACGCCCCGCATCATGAGAATACCCAATAGTCCTCCAACAAAAAGAACCCATACTTCATTGCTCAGGGCAAAGGCTGCCAGAATACTATCCACGCTGAATGTTATGTCCATCATCTCAACGGTGATTACAGTGGCCCAAAAAGGACCAACTAATTTTATCCAGAAACCGCTAACCTTTGTTTCTTGCTCCTCTTCGCCTTCACCTTCCGTATTCGATTTAGATAGGAAGAACTTCCCTGCCATCCACAATAAGTAACCAGCACCGACTATTTGAACCCAGGTTATCTTAACTAAATAGGTTCCCAGTCCGATTGCCACAAAGCGGAAAAAATAAGCGCCCCAAATACCATAAAGCAAGGCTTTCTTTTGTTGATGTTTGGGTAGTTTATTAACCAGCACAGCTAAAACCAATGCATTATCACAGGAAAGGAGACCTTCTAAAATGATTAGCCAAAAAATAATTCCCCAACTCACCGGGTCGGTGAGAACCCTCTGAATTTCTGCTAGGTTGAAAAAGTGTCCATAGTTGGCGATAAGCCCAGATAAAAACGTTGTAGCTTCCACTAAAGTAAATGCCTCCTTAAAAATCTAGGTCTTACAGTTGGAATTCCGAGGTCTCGATGCCAATTTCACGACAGATATCTCTAACGACCGCTTTTTCTTGTTCGTCAAAATTTCCATCAGCCATCCCAATGGCACAGCAAACGCTTACAACCACGCGAGCTGCCTCTCTGTTAGATCGCATTTTCATGATTGCTTTATATGCTTCTGCCTTACCAATGGTATGGTCAAAACCAAAGTTTTCCGTAAAATGGTTAAATCTTTCAATTACCTTTGAAGTATCGAATACTTTTAGTTCTTCACTTCTTTGAATATAGCCTAACATTTTGGTCTTTTCTGCCGAATCAATGTGTCCATCAGCGGCAGCCACTAGGGCGCAGCCTGCTATTACAGCATCCAAAAATTCTTTGTTTTTGAAACGTTTAACCGAATCGAGCAGGGTACTCTTTGTACTGTTAAAAAAACCTTTTATGCCAGAAAAACTCAAGAATTATCACTCCTATATTTTTTATGACTTTAAGAAGGGGTGCACGAAGCACCCCTTCTCACATATTTAATTGTTAAATCTAGCCTGCGCTTAAGCCGTAAGTTTCAGCCAAGGAGGCCAGTCCACCTTGGAAACCACTGCCCACTGCATTGAATTTCCACTCGCCATTATGACGGTAGATTTCGCAAGCAACGATACCTGTTTCGACGGAGTAATCTTCGCCCAGATCGTAGCGCATAAGTTCCTCGTTTGTTTCGTTGTTGGCTACACGAACATAGGCGTTGGAAACTTGTCCAAAGTTCTGATTGCGAGCAGCAGCTTCGTGGATGTTAATGCAAATAGCAATCTTTGCAACATCAGCAGGAACAGTGGCTAGATTGACGGTTAAGGATTCATCATCACCATCACCTTCGCCAGTACGGTTGTCCTCGGAAAGAACCACAGAACCAGAGGGATCTTGCCGATTGTTGTAGAAGATAAAGGCACCGTCGCCAGAAGCCTTACCGTCTTCTTTTACCAAAAAGGCGACGGCATCTAAATCGAATTCATTACCGCCATCATATTTATTGGTGTCCCAACCAAGTCCAATAAAAATTTTGGTTAGCCCAGGATTGGTTTTCGTTAAATCTATCTTTTGACCTTTAGCAAGAGAAATCAAATTAATTACCTCCCATATTGTTTTTATATTATTACATATATCGTCTGGTCAAGGTTTCAAGACCAGTGTCATTGGTTGCCTCGCCAGTGGCAGCAAATTTCCATTCACTATTATGTCGATATACCTCGCCAAGGATGAGCGCTGTTTTTCCATCGTATCCCTGGGATAGGTTAAATTTGCAGATTTCCTGACCGTTGGCACTGTTTACCGCACGGATATAGGCGTTTTGGATCATGCCGAAGTGTTGTTTCCGTTGAACACATTGGTAGATATTGACCACAAACACTAGACGATGAACGTCAGCAGGAACCCTTGAGAGATCCACATTAATTTGTTCGTCGTCACCATCACCTTCACCGGTTAGGTTGTCCCCCATGTGCTGAATGGAGCCACATGAGCTTTTCTTGTTGCCAAAATAAATAAGATGGTCCTTTTTCTTTAACTTTTGATTAGCATCTAACATGTAAACGGAAGCATCGCAGTCAATGTTGGCACCACCGCCACCGCCGCCAAAAAGTGATTTTAAAAGACCACCGCCGCCGCCGCTTTTAATGGGGTCCCAGCCAAGACCGACCGTTATTTTTGTTAGACCAGGGTTCGTTTTGGTTAAGTCAATTTTTTGACCCTTTTGTAAGTTAATCAAACTAGCTAACTCCCTTCTTTATGCATCTAAACCGTAAAGTCGCACCAGCCCTTGCAGTCCATCATTAAAACCTTGTCCAACTGCAGCAAACTTCCACTCTGCACCATGACGATACAGTTCTGCAAACACGAGGGCAGTTTCGACACTGTAATCCTCACTTAGGTCGTAACGAAGCAATTCTGCACCGTTGGCGTCATCAACCACACGCACGAAAGCATTGGATACCAGACCAAAGTTTTGTCCCCGTTCACGGGCCATGTGGATGGTTACAGTAATCGCTATCTTCTGTACGTTTGCCGGAACCTTGCTCAAATCAATGGTTACTTGTTCGTCGTCACCATCACCATCACCCGTAAGGTTGTCCCCCATATGTTGAACAGAACCGCTTTTGTGCATGAGGTTATTGTAAAACACAAAGTCATCGGCACTGGTGCATTTGCCGTTTTCACTGAGAAGGAAGGCAGAAGCATCCAAATCAAAGTCTGGTCCATCAAATTTATTGGTGTCCCAACCAAGACCGACAACAACCTTAGAAAGACCTGCTCTACCCTTTGTCAAATCAACCTTTTGGCCCTTTTGTAAATTAACTGCCACAGAAAATATCCTCCTTTATTTGTTTTGACAAAAACTACAACTTTATGTAGAATTATACTAGCTAATCGCAATTTTAGCAAGAAATATCTCGTATCCAAAATACTTTCTGGAGTTGGTATCATTGTTTTCTTATAAACCTTTAATGCTGCAGTTAATGTTGCGTGGCATTAAAAAAGCGGATTTGCAAAAAGCACTCTCCCTAAGCCCCACAA
This sequence comes from Desulfotomaculum sp. 1211_IL3151, assembly GCF_036763075.1. Lineage (NCBI taxonomy): Bacteria > Bacillati > Bacillota > Clostridia > Eubacteriales > Desulfotomaculaceae > Desulfotomaculum > Desulfotomaculum sp. 1211_IL3151. The sequence continues at coordinate 89,945 of NZ_JBAIYV010000035.1, forward strand.
CAATTGCCAAAATTAAAAAAAATAAATATCTTTCGATGGAAATACTGGATCGTATCTGTACCTACTTAGATTGTGAGATTAATGAAGTTATCCAGCATATCAAGCCATCTGTAAATAAACGACCAAAGGTATCATTAATGAAGCCGGTAAAGGTGATGCTGCTAGATAAAATTCGAATGAACAGCCAGGAGAAGAATCCCTAATTTAGTCAATAGAAAGGGACTGTTTGTACTAGAACCACTGGTTCATTGTGCAACAGTCCCCTTAACATTTTATTCTTAGCGTCGACTTTGTTTTTCTATTTCTTCGGCCAGTTCATTTAAATAGGCCCAACGATCCATTAATTCTTCTAACCGAAGTTCCAATCCCTTTTGCTTCTCTATCAGTTCCTGCAATAACTCATAATTGCTGCCGGCCTGGTTAATTTTATTATTTATTTCTGCCAGTTCCACCTCTGTCTCGGCGATAATATCGTCAATTTGCTCATATTCCTTCTGTTCTTTATAGGTAAACTTTAGGGGTTTGGCTTTTTCCTGGGCCTGAGGTTCGATGGTTTTAGGGGTTGGCGGTTTCCTGTCTACTGCTGGTTCTTGGGGCAGGTTTTCAATAAAATCCTGATAATCAGAATAATTTCCCACAAAGTTTCGGATCTTGCCATTTTCTTCAAAGGCCAAGATGTTTTCGATGGTTCGATCCAGAAAGTAGCGGTCGTGGGAAACCACAATTAAGGTGCCAGGGAAATTATCCAAATAATCTTCAAGGATGGTCAAGGTTTGAATATCCAGGTCGTTGGTTGGTTCATCAAAAAGCAGCACATTGGGAGATTCCATCAAAATCCTTAATAAATAGAGCCTTCTTTTTTCCCCACCGGAGAGGTCGGAAATGGGTGTCCATTGAACCCTGGGCGGAAATAAAAAACGATTTAACATTTGTGAGGCACTGATTAGCCCACCATCTGAGGTCGGCAAATATTCGGCTGCCTCTTTGATATAGTCAATGACCCGGATATCCCTGTCCATTGCCTGGTTTTCCTGAGCAAAATAACCGATTTTCACCGTTGGGCCATGTTCTGCCTGGCCGCTATCGGGACTTAATCTGCCGGCTATTATGTTCAGTAAGGTTGTTTTGCCGCTGCCATTGGGACCAATAATTCCTACCCGCTCATCCTTAGTGAAAATATAGTTAAAATCTTTAATTAAATTTTTCCCCCCGAAGTCTTTGTTAACATGTTCTAATTCAACGACTTTTTTGCCCAGGCGTGAGGCTTCGATGGAAATTTCTAATTTGTCCGTATTGCTTTCAAATACTTTTTCCTGCAGCTTTTCAAAACGATCAATTCTGGCCTTTTGCTTGGTGCTTCTGGCCTTGGCCCCCCGCCGAATCCAGGCCAATTCCTTTCTTAGAATGTTTTGTCTTTTTCTTTCCGAAGACTCCAACTGCTCTTCCCTGACCGCCTTTGCTTCCAGATAGGTGCTGTAGTTTCCCTCATAGCGGTAAACCTTACCATTGTCTAATTCCCAGATGTTATTGACCACTCGATCAAGGAAATAACGGTCATGGGTAATCATCAGCAGGGCACCTTTGCGTTTGTGTAAGTACTGTTCCAACCAGGCAACTGTTCCATTATCAATATGGTTGGTAGGCTCATCCAGAATTAAAAAATCCGCAGGGTTTATCAGGGCACCGGCCAAGGCAACCCTTTTTCTTTGGCCTCCGGACAGAACTTCAATGGGGTCATTAAAGTTAGCGATGCCCAGTTTGGTTAACACGGTCTTTGCTTCATTCTCCAGGTGCCAGGCATCCAGCTCATCCATTTTCTGCCCCAAGACAAGAAGTTTATCTTGCAGTTCTTTACTGTTTGGTTGGCAATTTAACATATCCATGGTCTTTTCATATTCCAGAAGTAGTTTCATAACCGGCGATTGTCCCCTGAAAACCTGCTGCAGCACCGTGGCAGATTCATCAAAGAGAGGATCCTGGGGAAGATATTCCACCTGTAGGTTACTTATCATGGTGATTTTGCCGGCATCAACCGGTTCCTTGCCAGCCAACACCTTTAACAAAGTTGATTTTCCCGTGCCATTTATGCCCACCAGGCCAATCTTTTCCCCTTCCGAGATGCCAAAGGAAATGTTGTCTAATACTTCCTTAACGCCAAAGTTCTTTGAGATATTTTCAACTGTTAGTAAATTCATAGAGATTCCTTCTTTTATAATTATTCTCTAATAATGTAGCACAGGATATTAACCGGTGTCCATTCCCGCTTGTTCAATCTGGGAAATGGCCATGAGTCAGGGGCTTTGGGCTTTAAGCCATCAGATTGCCATCCTGGGCGGTAGCGAATAATCTTTCTTACATGAGCACCTTCTACACCATAGCCTTGTATAATGCCGTATCCTCTATCACCAACAACCCCATAATAATATAATACATTAAAAACAGACCAAAAGATTTGAATCTGTTAACCTGCTTACCAGACTTTTCTGTCGCATCATAAGTATACTATACTAACCGATACCCCACTCCGGGCTCTGTGATTATATGACGGGGCCGGGTCGGGTTTGCCTCTATTTTCCTACGAAGCTGTCCTATGAAAACGCGTAGATAGTGTGTGTCATTTTCATAGGTTGGACCCCAACAGGCAATCAATAACTGCTTGTGGGTTAAAACCTTTCCTGCATGAATGGCTAAGTTCTTAATTAAATCGTACTCTGTAGGGGTTAGCTTAACTTCTTCACCCTGAACTAAAACCTTTCTGTGGGCTAGGTCTATTACTAAATCATCAAACTTTAACACCGGTTCATCTGTGACCTTCACAGAATGTCTCATGGCGGTCCTGATGCGAGCTAATAGTTCGCCCATGCCGAAGGGCTTAGTCAGATAATCATCGGCGCCGGCATCCAGTGCTATTATTTTATCCTTCTCCTGCTCTTTTGCCGATAAGATGATTACAGGTGTCTTGGTCCATTCCCTTAAACGGGTCATTACTTCCAATCCATCCATATCCGGCAGACCCAAATCTAATATTATTATATCTGGACGAAAGGTGGTAGCTTCACTAAGTCCCTGTTGACCAGTGGCCGCTTCTGCCACTTCATAACCATGACTAGTTAATGCCACCCTCAGTAGTTTTTGAATTTGACTTTCGTCGTCAATAACCATAATGCGTGCCCCTTTACTTTTCATAGTTCTCCTTTGTAAACTAACCTATCGTTTACTGTTGGCTGATTTTCTAAGGGTAAGGTAAATATCATCTCTACTCCTCCACCCTGCCTATTGGCTGCCCAAATTTTACCCTCGTGAGCTTCCAAAAAGCCCTTACAAATGGCTAAGCCTAGTCCTGTGCCACTAACAAGTCTGGGTGATTGTAAACGGTAAAATTTATCAAAAATCCGTTTCATGTCTTCCTCTGGAATTTTCGGTCCTTGGTTTGCTATGGTTATTTCAATTTCCTTTTCATTTTGAAGGGCTGAAATGGTAATCTCGGTACCAGATTCAGAGTATTTTAACGCATTATCTAATAGGTTAACAATTACCTGTTCAATCAATGTAAAATCCACTTTTACTAAGGGGAGGTCGTTATTAATTTTGATATTAACGGACCTGTCCCCTAATGATTTCTCCAAGGAGCTAATGGCAACACCAACTATATCTTGTAAATCACACCATTCTTTATTGGGCTGGACCAGGCCACCTTCCAACTTGGCCATATGTAAAAGGTTATGGACAAAGCGGCTCATGCGCAGTGCACCCTGCTGAATGCTTTGCAGCAGATCCCGCCTGGCCTCCTTGGTATAAACCTCGTCACTTTCCAGCAGTCCGGAAACTGCACCAAGTATGGAAGCCAGGGGCGTCCTTAAATCATGGGACAAAGAATTAAATAAGGCACTACGTAAGCGTTCAGACTCTGCCAGTGTTTGGGCTTCTCTGGCCTGTTCAGCCAGCTTAACCCTGGCTATGGCCATGGAGGATGTTCCGGCAATGGCCTCCAGTAGGCGTAGTTGTTCCGGTTCAAAATAGGTATCAGGGTCTCCTGAGCGTATTCCCAATACACCTCTAATTTCATTATCTGTTCGCAAGGGTAAATAAAGCCCTTCAGCAGCACTCAAGGTCTCTGTACCTTTGCCAGCCTTTTGGCCCCGGCTGAAAACCCAGTCGGCCACTGCGTGCTCATTTGCATTAAAAAAACTATTTTCTACGGTTATATAACTTGCCTTAAGCTCTAACTTCTTGTCTCGATCCGGTAACAGAAGCACAACCTGACCTTCAATGGTTTCTGCAACCTTTTTTACAATGCTTTCCAGAACAGGTTCTAACTCCGCCACCGCCGCTATCTCCTTGCTTAAAGAGTAAAGGGCAGAAACCCTGGCCTCCCGGCGACGGGAGTTGATTACCTGTTGTCTAAGACGGGTAGATAAACGACTGGTAAAAAGAGCCACCACCAGGAATATGCCAAAGGTAATGACATGGCGTATATCGGCAACCGTTAAGCTAAAGGTGGGTGGCACCACAAAGAAGTCAAAACCTATCATAGCCATTATGGACGTGGCGATTGAGGGGCGGGTGCCCCATCTTACAGCACTAAGAAGAACCGGCAACAAATAAAGCATGGCAATATTAACTACCCCCAGTTCCTCTTTTAAAGATGAAGCTACCAGTGTTAGAGCCATAACGATTAATAACAAAGTTAGATAGGTAAGAAAAAAGGACAAATTCCTGGTCGGTTCCTGGGCAGGTTGTTGTACCTTTTGGCGTTTTTGAAGCAATTTTGGGTTTCCTGGAATAACGTGAACACTCATTCCATCACTCATCCTAATAACCTTATCTACCACCGAGCCGTGCATTAGTTCCCAAAGTCTTGAATAAAGGGGCTTTCCAAGGATAATCTGGGAAATATTTCTCTTACGGGCCAGTTCCAGTAACTCTTCTGCTGCATCATTACCTGTTAGGTTTATAGTTTCTGCTCCTAATTCCTCAGCCAAGTGCAAATTCTTAGCCAGTTGATCCTTTTCTTCCTCACTTACAGGAAAGCGCCGTGGAGTATCCACATAGACAGCCATCCACTCCGCTTGCAAGCCCTCTGCCATTCTTCTTCCTATTCGAATCAGTTGGGCGGAGAAAGGACTGGCACTGATACAAACTAATATTTTTTCACCAGTGGGCCAGGGCCCGGCAATACCGTGCACTCGCATGTAAGATTCCAGTTGACGGTCTACCCTTTTTGCAGTATACCGTAGGGCCAGTTCCCTTAGAGCATTAATATTGCCCGTTCTAAAGAACATCCGCCTGGCCTCCTCAGCCTGCCCGGGTATATAGACCTTACCGTCCTTTAGTCGCTGAATTAATTCTTCCGGTCGGAGATCAATCAATTGAATTTGCGCATTTTGTTCCAGAATTCTGTCCGGAACGGTTTCTCTAACGGTAACGCCAGTAATTTGAGCCACCACATCATTTAGAGTTTCCAGATGCTGAATATTGATGGTGGTATAAACATTAATCCCCGCAGCCAGCAGTTCTTGAACATCATGATACCGTCGGGCATGACGGGACCCTGGTATATTGATATGGGCCAATTCATCCACCAGGGCAATTGCAGGTTTACGGGCCAGCAGGGCATCTAGGTCCATCGCCTGGAACTCTTTACCCCGGTATTCCATTTGTCTTGGAGGAACGACGGGAAGGCCTCTAACAAGGGCCTCCGTCTCAGCTCTTCCGTGGGTTTCCACCCAACCGATAACAACATCTACACCTTCGGACAACCTTTCCCAGGCGTCCTCCAACATAGCATAGGTCTTACCCACACCAGCTGCGGCACCAAGAAAAACAGTCAGTTTTCCCTGTCCTTCCTTTTCAATAGTGGCCAGTAGGGCATCTGGGTCTACCCGTCTTTCTTTAAACATTAAAACGATCTCCTATCCTTAAAAAGGGAATCCAATTCCATATTTAACTTTAGCACATTAACCCTAAGTTACCAAAGGATCCAAATTGCCATCCCGCTTTTGCTGCTCTGCCAACCGGTAACTGCCAGTGGATAAGCAAGGCCTGTTGCCAGTGTCATGACTAATAAAGAGTAATCATGCTCGGGATACGGTTTTCGCCATTTTCTCATACTTCCCTTTCCTATTTTCTTACTAACCCTAAACCAGTTTTTTCATACAATTGCTTTAGGGGTTACCAGAAAATACTTATTGGACCCCCACATAGCAAAATTCGATAGAAATTGGCCTAACCCAATTCTTTTATAGAGGGTTAGGCCTTGCGTATGATCAAAAAATAAAAGCTCCAAGTTATCCAAACTTAGGACTTTTAAGTGAATGCCTTTATTGAACCAGATAATCAAACTTATAATACCTATAAGGGATCAACTTGCTATCCCTTAATTCTATATGGGGGTTTTTTATGCTATGCATAGTAAATATAGAGATTGATGCTCCATGTGATTAACTCTTATACTTCAACTGTGTCAAAATATTGCAGCCGTTCTGTTTTGCCAATGACCACCAGTATATCTCCTTCTTCTATAACCTGACTGGCGTTTGGGGATATAATCATCTCTCCGCCCCTGCGGATGGCTAAAACCGTTATACCATAATTTTGACGAGCACCTGACTTCTCCAGCGATTTGTTAACAAGTTTGGGTGGGGCGACCATTTCCACCAAGCTGTATTCTGGGGAGAGGGAAATCTGGTCCATAACATTTTTAGATACCAAAGCAGAGGCCACTTTTATCCCCATATCCCGCTCCGGGAAGATAACTTTATCTGCCCCTACCCTCTCCAGGACCTTCCCATGTAGTTCACTCTGTGCTTTAGCAACCACCTTATTCACGCCCAATTCTTTAAGCATAACCGTTACAAGTATACTTGCCTGAACTTCCTTACCGATGGCTACCACAACCACATCAAAATTTCTGATACCTATGCTTTTTAGTGCATGTTCATCTAAGGCATCCAAGGTAACGGCATGGGTTACATGCTCCACTATATCATTAACCCGTTCCTCATCGATGTCTGTGGCAAAGACTTGATAGCCCATTTTACTAAGGGTCATAGCAACGCTGGTGCCAAACCTACCCAATCCAATTACTGCAAATTGTTTCACTTAATAGTCCCCCTACCCTATGATTACTCGCTCCTCTGGATAGCGAATGTGGTTTTTTCTTTTAAGGCGTGAAGCCAATGCAAATGCCAAGGTTAAGGGCCCAAGTCGCCCGATAAACATGGTCAGGATAATTATAATTTGGCCAAAAGACGTAAGATTTGTGGTTAAACCCGCACTTAATCCCACTGTGCCAAAGGCTGAGACAACTTCAAACATTATTGCCAGGAAGTCTGCTTTTTCAGTTATACTCAAGGCTAAGGTAGCAAAAATCACCCAGCTAATAGCTAGTAAAACTATACTTAAGCTCTTGAATATTAAATCTTTAGGGAGTCTTCGTTGGAAAAGCTCAGCGTCTTCTTTGCCCTTAGCCAAGGTAATGACCACCAGCCCAAGCATACCAAAGGTGGATGTTTTAATTCCACCCCCTGTAGAACCAGGGGAAGCACCAATAAACATTAATAAAATCATGAAAAATAAGGTAGCAGGTCTTAGTGTTGCTATATCTATGGTATTAAAACCGGCTGTACGTGGAGTTACTGACTGAAACCAGCTGGCCCAAAGCTTAGTTCCAAAATCTAGCGGTGCTAGGGTATTATTGAATTCCAGTAAGAATATAACCACTGTACCTAGAACTAAAAGTGACGCAGTAATAAGCAACACAAAGCGGGTATGCACTGTTAATTTTTTTGTTTGACGAAAGCGTAATAGGTCTGCAATAACTGTGAAACCAATACCGCCTAATATAATGTTGAAAGTAATGGCAATGTTGACAATTGGGTCACCGACATAGGAAGTTAATCCCTTGAAGCCTCCCATTAAATCAAAGCCTGCATTATTAAAACCGGAGACAGCATGAAAAATACTAAACCATATTCCTTTTAAAGTACCAAATTGGGGTATCCAGCGGGTCATAAGAAGTAAAGAAACCATTAATTGAATGGTTAGGGTAATAAGAATAACCTGTTTGGCTAACCTAACTAATCCACTAAGGCCAATTAAATTTAGGGATTCCTGAATTAATAGCCTTTCTCGGAAGGAAATTTTTCGCCCCATTAGTAAAGCAAAAAGTACAGCCATTGTCATAAAGCCTAGACCCCCTACTTGAATGAGAGTCATTATAACTACATGGCCGAAAGTGCTCCAGTGTGTGCCAGTATCCACCACCACCAGGCCTGTAACACAAACAGCAGATGCAGAGGTGAAAAGTGCTGTCAGAAAGTCGGTATACTGGTTATTGGCTGATGAAATCGGTAGTGTGAGCAAAAATGCACCCGACAATATCACCCCTAAAAAACCTAACACCAATACCCTTGATGGATGATTTAATATAACCAATATTTTGTCCATGAGATATCACCTTCTTGTGTCCTTTAGCTTGCAATTAAAAAAAGCTAACGTAATCCGGTCGTTAGCTTTTAGATTTGCACTTTTATCTCTACGAACAATATTATATAGCTCATTCCCATAAATATAGGGTAAAGAAAGTGTTAAGGGATATAAAGAAAGTATAAAGATTTACAGTAAGTAATGCACAACAAGTCCGGCTAAGACAATCCTCAATAGCTGGTAACCACTTTTTACTGGATAAGGATGCAGTAAAGTCCTGTTGAATTAAGTTGGTTTTCGTTGGTGCCGCTAGCGGTATGGGGAACTCACCTAAACACGGAATAAGATATGTTAGTTTACATAATTATGTGATATGTAAACCAACATAAGTAAAATAATTTAATCAAATATACCCAAAAGCCCCTGGCTCATGGCCCGGGGCTAAAAATCACATCTCTATGCCCACAACAGCACCTACACCCTCATTGTAATAGTGCTTCACTGGGTTAACCTCGCTGACTAGATCCGCTGCTGCTATAATTTCCGGCTGGGCATTTCTCCCGGTAATTACCAGATGCATGCCCTGGGGCCTGGTTTTAATTAATTCCAGAACCTCCGCCAGTGGCAGAACATCATCAATGGGGAAGTTTTTAATGGCCAAAGCATTGTTTAGTTCATCAAGAATGACCAGATCATAGTCTCCGCTGGCAACCTTTTCTTTGGTAAAGGTCCAGGCCTGCCGTAAAGCCTCCCGATGTTCTTCCGGTGTCTTGGTCCAGGTAAAACCACTGCCCAGTTGAAACATATCAATGCCAAGCCGATCGAATGCTATTTTTTCCCCGTAGGTATGTTCCGGGGATTTGATAAATTGAATCATCAGCACCCGTTTGCCTCTGCCCCAGGCACGAACAGCCAAGCCCAGTGCCGCTGTTGTTTTACCCTTGCCATCTCCGGTGTATACCAAAAGCAAACCCCGCTGGTTGTCAGGTTTGTCCATATGTTGCACCAAGCCTCCTTTTTCAATATTATTATGGTAATTTTTATTACGGTTATATCCTTCCCACTCCACTCTGACAATAGCCTGGGGAATTACCTTGAAATTGGCAACTTAAACTCCAAGCTTTTCAGTTCAAGGGGAATCCCTGCGGTTACCAGAAATACTTGGCCGCAAACCTGAGCCAATCGTTGGTTCAGCCAGCCGGCCAAATCTCTGAATTCTCTGCCCAGCGGATAGGCAGGAACGATGCCGCTGCCCACTTCATTGCCCACCAGCAATAGGTGACCCGAAAAATCAGCGACGGCATTGACCAATGCGTCTATTTGCGAAGAAACCTTTGAGACTTCCGCTTCTTTTTCAGCCAACAGCAGCCAATTGGTGAGCCAGATGGTTAGACAGTCCACCAAAATCACTTTGTTCCCGGCCTGAACAGCAGCCTCTGCCCCAAGCCGCAGCAGTGTGGCGGCCAGTTCATAGGGTTCTTCGACGGTTGTCCAGGAAAATTCAGAATCCCTGCGGCGATTGCGGTGCAGTTGGATTCTTTGCTCCATTTCTTTGTCATAGGCATGGGATGTTGCGATATAAATGCCACTGCTGCCCAGATAGGCTGCATATTTCTCCGCAAAGGCACTTTTACCGCTTCTGGTGCCGCCCGTTACCAGTGCGATCATTTGATCAGCCTCCATTAGGTTTTTGGCAATAATTCTCGTAGAGACAGCAGAAGTATTGCATTATCCTCTTCCGATCGAACCGCTACCCTAAAATAATATTTATCCAGGCCCATGTAGTTTTCACAAAGCCTGATTAAGATTCCCTTTGGTCCTAAGAAGTTTTGCAGCTCCTCCGCTGTATAGCCGCTTTCCCGACAGTCCACCAGGATAAAATTGGCTGTTGGCCAGAAGGGCCTGAGACCTGGGATGGAGCTAAGTCCATCTGCCAACAGGGGTCTAAGGCGATTCATTTGCGCGAACGTATTGGCACGATAGGGCTTATCCCGCAAGGAGGCAACACCGGCCACCTGAGCCATTAAGTTAACCCGCCAGGGTGGTAAAACAGCCGTTAAAGCTTCAACGACAACCGGCGATGCTGCTAAGTAACCCAGTCTAAGTCCAGGCATGGCGAAGAACTTGGTTAAGGAACGCAAGATATATAAGTGGCTATTAGCTGGCAGCTCTGGCAAGAGGGATTGTTCCGGCGAGACAAAGTCCATAAAGGCTTCATCCAGCAAAAGAGAGGCTCCGCTGGTTTGGGCCAGATCCAATAGAATCTTGACCTGTTCTTTTGCTACCAAATGGCCGGTGGGATTGTTGGGATTACAAAGGATAACTAAATCATCCTGTTTTAGCTGTTGCCCCACAGCCTCGATATCTAAGATAAAATTATTATGCCTGACCAAAGGCAGATGAACTTGTTCAATTTCCCTAAAGGCATCGGCGTACTCACTAAAAGTAGGCACTGGCAATAAAACCCTGCGAGGTTTTAATAACCTGCCCAGGGCATAGATAAGCTCTGCAGCACCATTCCCCAAGATCAGCATTTCCTCGGGCAGGCCGGTTAAGAGGGCTATTTCCTTTCTTAAAGTATCTGCCTGGGGTTCCGGATAATGCCTAATCTGGAGCAGTGACTGCTGGATAGCCTCCAGAGCCAAGGGTGATGGCCCCAGGGGGTTAATATTGGCACTAAAGTCCAGGATGGATTCTTCTTTCAGGCCATAGGTCTGTGCTGCCAACCAGACATTTCCACCATGCTTTTGCATTGCTGTCCCCCCTATTTTAGACCGCCGCTGACCATGGTTGTCTGCCAAACCTGCCACCCCGGTCTTTTATGGCCAATGTATTGGGCGGCCTCCCCTGCAGCAACCCGGTCAGGGTGCATAAGCATACCCATGACAGTACCGCTATGGGCCACCAGTACACCCAGGGCCTGCAGCTCCGCGGCCCACCTGAGCCATTGGGCTAAGTGAGGCTTGGGTAATATTACCTGGTTGGCCTGGGCGCTGATACTAGCTCCCCGCCCCAGCATTTCCCAATCCCTGGTTAATAAGCCTCTGGTTACTAAATCAGTGGCTTGACGTACCATGGGTTCCTTTTGTAAGTTCTTACTTGCCAGGTCCTTACGATGGTTAAAAAGAATGGTATCCACTGTCCCGCCGGGATCAGCAATAACCAGTTTAAGGGGCGGTGCTGGTCCTAAATATTTTTTTACCACACCGTTTAAATGATTGCAGATAATAATGCCGGGAAACATTATTCCGTCACTTGGTTCAATGCTGGTGGCAATTTTCGCGATGATTTCCGCCCTAAGCTCTTGACCAAAGGCTCTGGCAGTGGCCAGGCAAGTGGCGGCAATATCCGCACTGCTGCTGGCCATTCCTTTGCTTTCGGGCAATCGGGAGTTTCTTAGGATAGAACCCCGGTAAGTTGGTTGGCCCAAATAATCTAAGGTCATTTGCAAGGCATGGTAGGATTTTTCCAGCCCCCTGCTATGTTCACCCCACTGTCCCAGTTCAACTGTTACTTCACTCCAAAGATCAATGGGGCAAGTAATCAGAAAGGGTTCTCCCTCGATGGTGCCCTGTACCAGTTCACCACAGGTACCGGGAGCGGTGGCTGTACCACGCAGAACTATAGCATTAAGGTCTGCTGAATCAATAGGATAAGGAAAAACACCCACGTTTCCATCATCTCCCCCAAAGCTCCGTAGGTGTCACCTGTCATGCCACCTAACCTTTTTACAATGAATTCTATGGTAAACCAGGTAATCAAGCAGATTAGCCCCAGCAGGGCTAGTCCTTTCGGGCCAAAGAACCACAAACAGCCGGCGATCAGGGTTAATGTGGCCAATGCTAACTGGATTTTGCCCGCTTGCTGCAGACAGGTTCCCAGACCACCTGTGGCCCTGGCATAGGGATAGCGGGTAATGGCCAGAACCATTGCCCAGCGGCCAGCCATTGGAGCCAGCATCAAGGCTGTCAGCTTAAGTGGTAAATCAAGTTCAGATAGGAAAGATATTTTTAGGAGCAGTATTGTACCAAAGGCAATGGCACCCATTGCCCCCACACGGCTGTCTTTCATAATTTCTAATTTTCTCTGGTGATCACGTCCGCTAAAGATGCCATCGGCTGTATCCATGAGTCCATCCAGATGCAAAGCACCGGTGAGTATAATGATGGTTATCAGTCCAAGGGCATCAGCCGCTAAGTTTAAGCCAAGGGAGTGTAAAGCATAACAAACCCCGGCTGCCAGTGAACCCAGCAGTAAACCCACCAAAGGGTAATAGGCAACGGAATTAGCCAATTCCCTATGGCCTGCCATTTTATTGTAAACAGGAAAGATTGTTAAGAAACTGATTGCCAGCCGTAAAGAGCTAAACAATGGTAGGCCTCCCGTATCTTAATGAAATAAGTAATCAAATACCATGCCAACTGCCACCACCGAAGCGGTAACCCCATAGGTAAGCTTTAGTGCTTGGGCAATATGCCGATGGGATAGGGGAAATTTTTCTTCTCCCATCACGGCTCTGTGGGATACCTGACCTCGGTAGTAATTGGTACCCCCTAATTGAATTCCCAGGGCACCGGCCACCGCAGCTTCTGGAATACCACTATTGGGACTGGGGTGCTTAGGGGCGTCTCGCAGCATGGTCCGAATGGTGGCCCTAAAGCCACCGGGGTAGAATACGGCCAACAATGGATAAAAGAAACCCGCCAATCTTGCCGGGAGGTAGTTGGCCAGGTCATCCAGCCGGGCAGCGGCCCAGCCCAGATAGCGATATTTTTCATCCTTGTGACCAATCATGCTATCCATGGTGTTGACCGCCTTGTAAGCCATGGCCAGGGGTGCACCACCAATAAAAGCATAAAAGAGCGGTGAAATAATGCCATCTACGGTGTTTTCCGCCACGGTCTCCACCGTAGCCCGGGTAATTCCCCGGTCATCTAATTGATCCGTATCCCGTCCAACGATCATGGCAACCTTAGAGCGGGCTTCCTTTAAATCACCCCTGGTCAAGGGCTCAGCCACTGCCATGGCATGCTGACCCAGACTCTTCACGGCCAGTGTGGTGGCAAGTAACCATAGGTGTACCCCAAAGCCCAGATAGGGATGGACCCTTTCCGCCAATTTAATCAAGGTCCAGGTTCCCAGCCAGGCAAAGGATATAACCACGAAAACCAACAGGATACCACCCAGCCGTAATCCTGTAGGGCTTGTGGTTAATTTTCGCACAGTCCTTTCGCACCGATTAATCAGACTGCCCATGATGACCACCGGGTGGGGAATAGGCCGGGGATCACCCACCAAGATATCTGTTAGCAATGCCAGCAGGATAAGGCTGATCATGGCTTCCCTGCCCCTAAACCCATCATTTGATAGAGCTTTTGCATATCGAGATGCTGTCGCACAGCTTCTGCCAGGTGATCATATTTTTCTTCCCGATTTTCCGGCAGCTGCGCCAGGGTAAGCTTTTGTATGCCCTTAGCCTGGCGCAGGGAATTGATCCAGGCCAATAGCAGGGACTTATTATCGAATAACCCGTGCAGATGGGTCCCCCAGACAGTACCTTGGTTGTTCACGGCACCGTCTTGTAAATCTGCACGCTGACCGGAACGTTGGGTTATCTGCAGCAGAGGTTTTACTTCATTACCCAGAGTGACCTGGCCAGTGTGAATTTCGTAGCCGGTTATTTCCTGGTTCGTTACATCACAATCAATAAATTCCGGACAAATTATTTTTGCTTTGCAACGGTGGGTTTGCTTTTCCTGGTAAAAGGTTGTTTCTATATCCAGCAGGCCTAAGCCAGTTACACTGCCTAAGCTTGCTTCGGTGCCCCAGGGGTCATAAAGCATTTTCCCCAGCATCTGATAACCACCACAAATTCCCAAAATGGGTAGACCACTTCCGGCCAATTCAATAATTACTTGATCGGTGCCCTTTTCTTTGAGGTACTGCAAATCTTCGATGGTATTCTTGGTTCCTGGCAATATTAGGACATCCGGTGTCCCCAGGGGTTCCCCAGGACGTACAAAACGCAGGGAGATTCCCGGCACCTGTCCGATTAAATCAAAATCTGTAAAATTGGAGATACGGGGTAATTTGATAACAACGATATCCAGCTCAGACCCGGCCGAAACATGTACATTTCCCTCTAAAGCAACGGAATCCTCCTGTTCAATGCCATGCTCATGCAGGTAAGGTATAACACCCAGCACGGGTTTGCCTGTGCGCTGCTCTAAAAATTCCAGCCCTGGTTTAAGCAGCTCAATATCACCCCGGAATTTGTTAATCAGAAAACCTGCTACCTTTTCACGCTCATGGGGTTCCAATAGTTCTAAGGTCCCCACCAGGGAAGCAAAAACACCGCCACGGTCAATGTCTGCCACTAAGATTACCGGGGCTTCCGCCAGCATAGCGGTTCGCATATTAACGATATCTCGATCTTTTAAGTTGACTTCCGCAGGGCTGCCAGCCCCTTCAATGACCAGCACCTGAAATTCCCGGCGCAGTTCCTCAATACACTGACTCACTAAACTGACCGCTTCAGGTAAAAATTTTGCCCGGTAGTCCCTGGCACTCATATCTGCCAGAGGTTTTCCCAACACCACAATTTGAGCGTTGAGATCCTGTTTGGGTTTAATTAACACAGGATTCATGGTCACTGTGGCCTCTATACCCGCTGCCTCTGCCTGGGCCCCCTGGGCCCGTCCAATTTCCCCCCCGGCTAAGGTTACGTAGCTGTTGAGGGCCATATTTTGGGCTTTAAAGGGTGCCACACGAAAACCGTCCTGTTTAAAAATACGGCACAGGGCCGTACATAGCAAACTTTTCCCCACATGGGAAGAGGTTCCCTGAATCATGATGGTTTTTGCAAGGGCCAAAGCGGCACCTCCCTATTTGTAATACAGCAGGGCATTGATGGTTGCTGCTGCCAGGGGACTGCCACCACGGGTACCTAATATGGTAATATGGGGCAGATCCATTTGGGACAGCAATTCTTTGGAGTGGGCCGCGCCCACAAAGCCCACTGGCATACCCACAACCAGGGCCGGCTGCAAGCCTTCCTTCATCATGCGCATCAAGGTATACAGAGCGGTGGGGGCATTGCCGATGGCCACCACTTGACCCTGCAGGCGATTGCCAAACCTCTCCATGGCCACAGCCGAACGGGTAATGCCCCGCTCTTTGGCCTCTGCCACCACTTCCTCACTGTGTACCGCACAGTGTATCTGACCACCCAATTCTGCCAGTCGACGGCTGTTTATCCCAGACTGCAGCATGGTCACATCCGTATAAATATCGACGCCAGCTCTCAAAGCTGCCAGTCCCTGCGCCACGGCCCGGGGATGGAAACGAACCTGTGAACCTAATTCAGGATCACCGCTGGTATGTATAATTCGGCTAACCACAGCCTTTTCTGCCGGCGGCAAATTGAATGACTTAAGAAACTCTGCCACCTGCCGCATACTTTCACGTTCAATCTCCTGGGGCTGCCAAATGATATCCTTAAAGTCCATATTTTTTCACTTCCTTGTCTGCCGGCTCGCCTTAAATTTTTGGCAATACTGCAAAACTTCTGCCGGGGCATGCAGTATCAGGGGGTAATTGATTAGGGGCCGCTGCCAGATAACAATGGGTATGCCTAGCTGCAAGGCCGCCTCTAGCTTCTCCTCTACGCCGCCGGTATTACCGCTATCCTTGGTGATGACGACCTCTGCCCGGTACTGTTTATATAAGGCCAGATTCAATTCCCGGCTGCAGGGTCCTTGTAAAGCAATGATGTCCCTTGGTATTAAGCCCAACGCCAGACAACTGGCGACAACCGCCGGCTCTGGCAATACCCTGGCCACCACCCTTACATCCGTTTCCTTAGCAGCAGCCATGAGCAGAGGCAGGTTTTTACTGCCCAGGGTTGAGAAAATAACCTTGCCCAGGGACAAGGCTTTCTTAATACTATTGTTGAGGTCGTCGCATGCATGGACCAGTGGGTGAGCAGGGAGCTTTGTTTGAGGTCTTTCCAACCGCACATAGGGAATGCCCACTTCTTGGGCAGCAGCAATGGCCGTCTTTGAGGCTTCGGCTGCAAAGGGGTGTGTGGCATCCACCAATAACTCAATGCCTTGAGCCAGGAGTTCCTCCAAGGAAGCTTTGTCCAAAGCCCCAGCCCGGACCTGCTGCACCCCTTGGTCGCTAAGAAGCTTACTGCCATAATCTGTCACAGTGGAAGCCAGCACGGTAAACCCAGCTTTCTGCAATAATGCAGCGGTTTTTCTGCCTTCCAGTGTACCGGCCAGTACTAGGATCACAGGCGGTAGCCCCTTGGGGTTACCATCTGCCCATCGATTATCCTGGTCTGGGAATTGCCAATAATGACGGTGGTTAGCATATCAATATCATGCTCCAACATTTCTTGCAGGGTGGTAAGAGTTTTTTGTTCATCACCGCGCCGGGCCAGGCGGACAATGCCCACCGGCGTATGGGGTGACTTATGTTTTAGCATCCGTTCCTGGGCAATTTTGATATTGTCCGGTCGACCGTGGCTGCGGGGGTTGTACAAAGCAATAATAAAATCTCCGGCTGCTGCTGACTCCACCCGTTTAAACATAATTTCCGTGGGTGTTAACAAATCACTCAGACTGATCACAGCAAAGTCATTCATGAGGGGTGCTCCCAGGCTGGCTGCTGCCGCTGAGACAGCCGTAATACCGGGAATAATCTTCACCGGAACCCGCCCCTCGGCGACCTCCAGGATTAGTCCGGCCATACCGTAGATACCGGGATCACCGCTGCTGACCACGGCCACCACTTTTCCCCCGGCGGCCAACTCCACCGCCTGTTGGGCCCTGGCTACTTCACCCCGCATGGGTGTGGTCACCCTTTCCTTATGCCCAATTAAATCTGGAATTAATTCTAAATAAGTATGATAGCCCACCACAACCTGGGCAGCTTCGATGGCTGCCAGGGCTTCCGCCGTAAAGGTCTCACGGTTGCCTGGCCCTAGTCCCACCACCATAATTTGGCCTCTGCCAGGGCCACTGTCACTGGCCCTATTTTCTGCTTGGGTACTTTGATCTGTCCCATGCCACTGGCTGTTATGGCTGCCGGTTCGCATACTCCACCAACTCCTATTTGTTCTTTAACAAAATCTGATTGGTTATATTGCACGGTAAGATGCTGTATTTGTTCCCTGGTCACTTCAATTAAGGGAACCCTAAAATATCTTGCTGCCTGCAATAGTCCAGGTTCCTGCATTTTTAAATCCACTGTGGTCAGGTATTTTAGAGAGAGTAAACTATAACCTGAGCATCTAAAAGTTTCTTTGATTGCAGCAATAATTTGTTTCCCACTGACCCCTTTGCGGCAGCCCACTCCGGCTACCAGATTCCTTGGCCTTAACATTAGTCTTGGTTCCCCACGGTGCTGTACCAATTGGTTGGTAATATATACCACAGGTCCCTGGCAACTGCCTTGATCCGTCTGGGACACAGTTAAACCCTGCATGACCTCTGGCTTTAGCTGCCAGGGGGAAACAATTTGTAATGGTTTTCCTTCCACCAGAAGTCGATTAAATAACTTGATCCCTCGAAAAGGGTAAACCTCACAAGCCAATTCCTTCGCTAACAGATCCAGGGAAGGTACACCCACCACATCCGTGGCAGTGGTAATAACTGCCGTGCCACCGATTAATGCAGCGATCCTTCTGGCCAAAACATTGGCACCTCCCAGATGTCCGGCAAGCAGACTGATGGCGTGCTGACCCCTTTCATCCAGTACCACCACAGCGGGGTCGGTCCTTTTGGACTGCAGCAAAGGTGCCAGTGTCCGGACCACAATGCCTGTGGCCATGATAAAAATAATTTGGTTATATTGGTTAAAGACAGTTTTTACTGTTTCCTGCCAATGATCAAAGAAAATTGTCTGAGCAGGATATCTGTCACTGGTAAGCCGCTGCGGCAGGTAAAGATCGGCACCCTGGCAAAGTCCAGCCAATTTCTGGGCTAAACTGGCGCCACCATCCGTCAGAGCCAGTACTGCAACCCTATTCTTCTTTGCGATAGCCATGCTCAAACCCAGCATCGTAAAGTAAAGAACGACCTCCTGCGGTTAAAAATTCACCCACCAAGATCAGGGCTGTACGTTTGATACCCGCCTTTTCCACCAGCTTTGTCAATTCCTGGAGTGTGCCGCGGCACACTCTCTCCTCGGGCCAGGAGGCCCGCTCCACCACTGCCACAGGTGTGTTTGGCTCATAGCCCTGCAGCAATTCCTTCTGTACTTTTTCTGCCATTCCCACCGAGAGGAAAACAGCCAGGGATGCTCTATGCTGGGCCAAACTGGACAATTCCTGAGCCGCCGGTACCGGCGTGCGTCCGGCCAGGCGGGTAATAATAACTGTCTGGGAACCGCCGGGGACGGTATATTCCCTTTTAACAGCAGCAGCGGCGGCCAAAAAGGAGCTGACCCCTGGTACGATTTGGTAGGGAACTCCCAGCTTATCCAATTGCGTCATTTGTTCCCCAATGGCCCCATAAATGCTGGGGTCTCCTGTATGCAGCCGCACCACCAACTGATTACGCTGCTGGTATTCCACCATCAAGGATACGATTTCTTCTAAAACCAGCGGGGCACTGTCAACCAACCGGGCCTCTGCCCGGCAGCAGTTCATTACTTGTAAAGGCACTAAGGATCCTGCATAAACAACCAAGTCAGCCTGTTGCAACAACCGCCAGGCCTTAACCGTTAGTAGCTCCGGGTCCCCTGGCCCTGCTCCGACAAAATAAATCATCCGTTCATCATCCGTTCCGGTTTATTTATTTAGGAGTGTCGTAAAACTACTCGTTCGTACGCAACACACCCCGAAAAGTCCCACGGCCCATGGCCATTAATCAGCTTTCTGTCCGCTAACTATCAGCACCGGGTTAAGACCCTGCCACATCTGGGATTGGCCCACCTGCCTGGCCCTGGCCACTGTGATATTGACAGCCTCTGTTTGCTGATAACCTTTATCCGCCAGGAATCTGAGTACCCGGGGACCTGTTTCCAGGGTTATGGCAGTGGCCACCAGCCAACCACCGGGCTTAAGCTTGCGGTGGGCTGTCTCCAGAATTTCCGTCAAGGCCCCGGCACTGCCGCCAATAAAGATACGGTCCGCCGGCGGCAGCTTTTCCATTGTGTCAGGGGCAAAGCCTGGTACCAGACGAACATTCGTAAGTCCAAAGCGTCGGGCATTGGCTTCCACCAGTTCATCGGCAGAACTGTCCTTTTCCAGAGCATAAACAGTACCGTTTTTTATCTGGAGGGCACATTCCACCGTCACACTGCCGCTGCCTGCCCCCACGTCATAGACCACAGCACCGGGAAATAATTTCATTTTCCCGATGGCAATCATGCGTATTTCCTGTTTGGTTATGGGCACGGTGTTTGACTGTTTGAAAAGCTGATCCGGTATACCGGGTGTTGTATAGGCCCATGCCACTTTAGGCACCGATAACCACCACGCAATTCTCAAATTTTTGGTTTGACTCTGCCAGAGCAGCTAAAGTTCCTCGGAAAATCGTTTCATTGGCACAGGAAAGATTGCAGCCCACCGAAACCGGCAAGTTATGGCAACCATTGGCTAATACTTCCTTGGCTAAGGCCTGGGGACTATTTTTAGCATCTGTTAAAACAGCAACCGTAATCCCTGCCTTAACCATGCCGACTAACCGATGGTCCTCTCTGCCGTGGCGACTTAGCACCACAGCATCCTGCCAGGGACTTTTTAGCCTGGCAAACATCAGCTGTACAGAGCTAATGCCGGGAATAAACTCTAAACAGTTAGGCGACAGCTTTTCTGCCAGGGTGGCGGCAAAACTATAGATTCCTGTATCTCCGGATACCAGCACCACCAGCCGCTTGTGTTTATAGTTTTGTTGTATAAATTCAATGGCAGCATCCAGATTGGCAGCCAGAGCATAGGTTTCTTGCTCCGGGCGGGCAAACTGATCCAATAGCCTGCGTCCACCCACCACCACTTCCGCCTGTTGTATGGCGGCAGCCCCGGCAGCAGTAAGGTAGTCCGGTCCACCGGGACCCACACCAACTACTTTGATGATATTTTCCATCCCAGTGCCTCCCCAATTTCTCTGGCTCCCTCATCATAGCCCACAATTTCACCGCTGAGGGCATACATGACCGTTCCCACCTTGAACTTTTCCCTGACATAGCCAGCAGCCCTCTGACTGGCTGCCGCAGCCAAGTTTTCAAAGACCTGGGATAAGTCATGGCGACCTAAGATAGTTACCGCTTCCTCAGCGGTATTCATGTTCATTAACAATTCAATGACCGAGCGGGGTGCCCCCAAAAGAGCCGCGTGGGCCGCAATGGTTTCCCGCCGTCCATCGGCAAGCTTGCCCAGGGTATGAAAAATTCCCGCGGCTAGCTTGACTAATTTACCCAAGTGACCCAGTAAAAGTACCCCTTCCACAGGCCTTTTGGCACACTCTTCCAGCATGGTGCCGATAAAATTACTGGTTTCGATCACTGCCTCAGAGGGTAGTGCAAGCTCTGCTGCCTTTTTTACCCCTAAACGACCCGGTGTCAGTACCAGTAAGCTGTGTCCCAGGGCCAAGGCCTGATCAATTTGCGGCACCAAAGACCGTCGGTATGCATCCTCGGACATGGGCCGGACAATGCCGCCGGTGCCCAGGATGGAAATACCTCCCACAATACCCAGTTTGGGATTCATGGTTAGATTTGCCACCGATTCCCCCTCCGGCACGGCTATGACAACCTTTGCTCCCCCATCCGGCCCCAATACTTCCCTTACTTCCTGTTCAATCATTTGCCGGGGTACCGGGTTAATGGCCGCTTCTCCCACTGGCACCGACAGGCCGGGCTTGGTAACGACTCCTACACCCTGGCCGCCGGTAATCTGAATTTCCCCGGGCTGCAGCGACACTTCAGCCACAACCGTCATGCCGTGGGTCACATCTGGATCGTCACCGGCATCCTTCACCACGGAACCACGACAGAACGGATCTTCCTTGTCCACCCGGTCAATGTCTATTACGATCTGACCACCACCGGGTAGGGAAACAGAAACATTTTGGACAATGATGCCCTTTACCAGGGCCATTGTCGCTGCCTTGGCCGCCGCTGCGGCACAGGTGCCGGTGGTAAAGCCAGATCTTAACTCCTTTTTACTTTCTTCCATGATTTACTCTCCGTACCCTGTATCGTTGGCAGGCCGCTAAAAAGTTTTGGGCCGCCCCAAGGTTATAGCGAAAATGAATGTGTACATAGGATGCCAGAATTTCCTTATGGGCATAGCCTTCAGCACGGCCTTCCTTGCCACGTCCTCCGGTTAACTGATAGACATTCGATGCGGCAGGTAGATCCTCCATAATGGACCAATGAAACTCATGTCCTTTCAGGGTCATATCTGGTTCTCCCAACAAACAGGTTTTTGTTAACTTGGCCTGGACATAACCCAGGGCTGCCAGGCGCTGTCCCATTTTTACCCGAGCCGGTACCAGTCCTACCCCGGCAAAGGCTTGGCCGGCTAGATCCGTAATGCTTTCACACAGATACATAAACCCACCACACTCTGCATAAACGGGCATTGCTTGCCGGCTGCGCTCTACTAATTCATGCTTTAATAATTGATTAGCGGCTAACATGGGTAAAAATTGTTCGGGAAATCCTCCGCCAATATAGATGCCGTCTATATCCGGTGGCAACAGGGTATCCCTCAGGGGACTAAAAAATACTAATTCCGCCCCTAACTCTACAAGGTAATCAAGACTGTCTTGATAATAAAAATTAAAGGCTTCATCGCTAGCCACCGCTAACCTCACACCCTTAAAGGACTGTTGTACCGGCAGTATTTCACGATCTGTCAGCTCCGGTGCCTGTTGGGCTAGAGTCAGCAGCCGTGTCACATCGATTTGTTCCTCAACTAACTGGGCCAGTGCTGTTAGGGTTTGGTCTAATTCCTTATTTTCTGCTGCGGGCAGCAGTCCCAAATGACGCTGGGGCATCACAATATCCCTTTGTTTGACCAATGCTCCCAGTAAAGGAATGCCCAGTTCCCCTTCCAACACCTGTTTAATAAATTGTCTATGACCCTCACTGCCTACTCCATTGGCAATAACGCCACAGACCTGTAAATTCGGATCAAAATTTTGGTAACCGCTAATTAGGGCCGCAGCACTGCGGGCCAACCCCTGGGCTGAAAAAACCAAAACCACCGGGGCCTTAATAATTTTGGCAACCTGGGCTGTACTGCCCCTTTCCCCTTGCCCTCTGGCCCCGTCAAATAAACCCATGACGCCTTCCACCAGGGAAAGATCCATTCCCTTGGCCCTTTTAATAAATAACTCATGCACTTTCTCCGGTGAGCCCATCCAACTGTCAAGGTTATGGGAAGTGATACCAGCGGCTGCTTTATGGAGACCGGGATCGATATAATCAGGCCCTACTTTGAAGGGTTGTACCTTAATACCCCTCCGTCGGAAGGCTGACAGTAATCCCAGGGTGAGGGTAGTCTTTCCTACACCACTGTGGGTTCCGGCCAGAACAATTCTTGGTATTCTCATAGATTGCTCCTGTTTGAATATTCATACTTTTTAACGAGAGTTAGTAAAACAAATTATAGTATAAAATTTATGGCAATACAAGGAAAAGCAGCCAGGGTTTGGTTTCACCTTTTCTATCTATCCTTCACTAACTCCTGCTTCTGCGAAGGTAGCCATTTCGTTAATAATACGTAGCGCAGATTCGATAATGGGGAAAGCTAAGGCGGCACCTGTGCCCTCGCCCAATCTCATTTCCATATGCAGAATGGGTTTTAATTCTAACTTCTGCATCATATAACGGTGGCCTGGTTCTTCTGATACATGGGAGGCAAACATAAACCTACGGCTCAGAGGAGCCAGGGATTTGGCTAGCATTGCCGCTGCACCGGAGATAAACCCGTCCAGCACGACCGGAATTCCCTCTGCGGCACAACCCAAGATAACTCCCGCCATAGCACCTATTTCTAAGCCACCCACCTTGGCCAGCACATCTAGGCCATCCTTGGCATCGGGTTGATTTACCGCCAGCCCCCGCTTAATCACAGCGATCTTATGCTGCAGTCGTTGATCATCAATACCTGTACCGCGACCAGTAATTTCCTCCGGGGCCACGCCTGTAAAAGCAGCTAAAATAGCGGCACTGGGCGTGGTATTGCCAATGCCCACCTCACCAATCCCAACCAGGGCCGGACGTTTTTTAACTTGCTGACCTAGAAGGGTGATACCAGCCTCAATGGATCGAATGGCATCATCCCTGCTCATGGCGGGACCGATGGCAAAATTATCTGTGCCGGATCTTACGCGACAGGAAATCAGACCCTCCCTTGCCAAAGGTGGTCCGGTAACCCCGACATCAGCCACCACAACCCTGGCACCAGCCTGACGGGCCAGTACATTGATACCTGCACCACCCTGCAGAAAATTGAAGATCATTTGAGGCGTTACTTCCTGAGGAAAGGCACTGACCCCTTCTGCCACTACCCCGTGATCTCCTGCTAAAACCAGTGATACCTTATCCAGAGGAAGTTTCGGCAGAGGGGACCGCTGGATACCAGCCAACCGCCAGGCGATCTCCTCTAATATGCCCAGGCTGCCAGGTGGTTTGGTCAGTCTGTCTAACCTCTGTTTGGCCTGTTCTTCACAGGTCTGGTCCGGTAGTTGAATCCTAGCAAGTGTTTCAGTTAATAAAGACATTTTTTTACCTCCTTTATTTCAAATGGCCATGAGCCTTGGGCTTTTTTAGCCATCAACCATCTACCATGTCATCTTTGCTGGTGTCGCTGGCAGGGTGAACTTGCCTGAAAAATAAAAAGTCCTCAGCCTTAATAGGCCGAGAACTTTTCCATCATTCTCAGAATTGTATTTTTACAGGCAGGTCTCCTGACTTGCGGATCATTGCCGGATACCCGCCTTCCCAACCCAAG
The DNA here is from genome assembly GCF_036763075.1 of Desulfotomaculum sp. 1211_IL3151. NCBI lineage: Bacteria > Bacillati > Bacillota > Clostridia > Eubacteriales > Desulfotomaculaceae > Desulfotomaculum > Desulfotomaculum sp. 1211_IL3151. Next base: position 114,345 of record NZ_JBAIYV010000035.1, read on the forward strand.
GTCAGTGGCAAAATGGGTATTCGCTTACCGCTTACAGTGGCGGGACCGTTCGGACTTGCACCCGATTCCCTATTCTCCCCTACCGGGGCACCTGGAAAAATTATACTCTTTAAAAGATTGTATCGTTCTTTTATGATTCTGACAATATATATTTTCTATCGGGCATAAGAAGGACTCGGTTTTTTACATGGGTTTTTATGGACATAATGGAATATATATGTTATGATGGCACCATAATTTAATACTTCGTGTTTGGTTCCCCCTATGGGGGCTTAAAAGGGAATCGGGTGCAAATCCCGAACGGTCCGGCCACTGTAAATGGCTAGTTTGTTTCAGTTTACACCACTGGTACTACTGGGAAGGTAGAAACAAATTTTTATGCCTGAGTCAGGAGACCTGCCAAACAAAAAACTGACCCTCCCGAGGAGAGGTAAGCAGTTAAACCGGGGTTTATCCTGGTTTTTTTGACTTACCTTAACGTTTAATTAGTTAAGGTTTTTTATTTTGTAAAGGTGGTTATTGTAATGGAAAAAGAAGCTATTCTACTGGTAACCTTTGGCACCACTGTGGATCAAGCAACCGCTGCATTTAAAAAATTAGAGGAGCAAGTCAGAGTAGTTTTCCCCGGTATCGAACTACGCTGGGCCTACACGGCAAAGAGTATTCGTGGGGTATTGGCCAAAAGAGGTATCCAGATAGACAGTCCGATTACTGCTTTGGCTAGACTGCAGGATGAAGGCTATACCAGGGTAGTGGTACAGTCCGTGCATATCATACCAGGCATGGAATACTATGATCTGGTCAATGTGGTAGATAATATGTCTCACCTGCGAGGTATTTCCGGCAAGCAGTTTCAGAGTAAAATAGGTAAGTTTGGTTTTCATCAATTAACCCTGGGGGCGCCACTCCTTTATCATCTGACAGACTACCAGGAGGTTGTGGCCTGTATCAAGGATCTGGTTCCTGCGGACCCCCAACATGCTCTGGTACTGGTGGGTCATGGCAGTGATCATCATAGCTTTAGTGTCTACGGTTGCCTAAATGATATGCTGCGTCAAACCTATCCAAATGTTATCCTTGGTACCATTGAGGGTTATCCTTCATTAACGGATGTTAAGGCTGATCTTGCCAGGAAGGATTTTCAAAAGGTAACGCTCGTCCCCTTTATGAATATTGCCGGTGATCATGCCATCAATGATTTGGCCGGGTCTGAGCCAGATGCCTGGCAAAATGAATTGGCTCAAAACTATCCGGTAACAACTCTTCTCAAGGGCCTTTTGGAATTTGATAACATTGTGGAAATCTACATCAAGCATATACGACAGGCCTATGAACTTCTTAACTAGTTAGAAAACCAGTGCTAAAACAGGCAAGCAATATGTCAAAATATTGGGAAAATTGTATTAAAGGGGGACTTAGAACCATGAAATATCGGGTTACTTCACTTTGGGTCGTTTTCTGCTTATTATTCCTTACTCCTAATGCCGCCTATGCGATGCATATTGCCGAGGGTTTTCTACCTGCCGGTTGGTGCTTATTCTGGTTGGCCCTATCGGCTCCCTTTGTTATCTGGGGACTTCGCTCCATTCGCAAAACTTTACAGGCAAACCCAAATCTAAAAATGCTGCTGGGTTTGGCGGGGGCCTTTGTGTTTGTTCTTTCCGCTTTAAAAATCCCTTCGGTCACAGGCAGTTGTTCTCACCCCACCGGTGTGGGACTGGGTGCCATTTTGTTTGGTCCCGCCGTGATGAGTGTTCTAGGTTGTATTGTTTTGTTATTTCAGGCTTTATTATTGGCCCACGGTGGGATAACAACCCTTGGTGCCAATGTGTTTTCCATGGGTATTGTGGGTCCCTTCGTATCTTTTGGCATTTACCAACTGTTAAAGAAGCGGAATGCGAAGGTTGCGGTGTTTTTGGCTGCTTCATTGGGTGATATGGCGACCTACATGGTTACCTCCCTCCAATTGACCTTGGCATTCCCCGACAGTACGGGCGGTTATTTAATTTCTTTTTATAAGTTCATGAGCATTTTTGGTATTACCCAACTTCCATTAGCCATAACAGAAGGATTATTGACTGTATTTGTTTTTAGCTTACTGTACAATTACAAGGAAGAATTTCTGCCCGGGCTAATCAAAAACGAAAGGAGCGGTCCCTATGATTTCGTCAAGTAATAACCCTTCTTCCAATCGGTCCTTAAACTGGGTACTTTTAGGTATTGTGGTCCTATTGCTCATTATACCCCTTATTTTCTTGCCCGAAGCAGGATTTGAAGGTGCCGATGGACAAATTGAAACCGTGATTAGCCAGGTAAATCAGGACTACCAACCCTGGTTTGAACCATTCTGGGAACCACCGAGTGGGGAAATTGAGAGCTTACTTTTTGCTCTTCAGGCAGCAATAGGTGCCGGAGTAATTTGTTATATTATCGGTTTCTGGAATGGCAAAAGAAAGGCGGCAAAAAAATCAAGTGCTGCTTGATCGATTTTCCTATAACAGTCCCTTAGGGCAAGTACACCCGGTGGAAAAAACATTTTTTGCCATTGTCAATATGATTATTTGTATCTTAGCGAATTCGGCTATTATATCTTTTCTAGTTTTGGTTCTAATGGCAGGAGGCACTACTTTCATGGGGAAAGTGCCTCTGCGTTTTTATTTAAAGCTCCTGTTACTGCCCATTACCTTCCTCTCCTTAGGAAGCTTAAGTATTGCTGTAACAACCATAAACCCAACGGATATGGTCATTTGTCAGTGGAGCTTACTGGGTTACCCCCTAGGTATAACAACCGAAAGCTTGCATACTTCCCTTATGGTCTTTACCAAATCCTTGGCCTGTTCCTCCTGTTTGTTTTTTTTAATCCTTACCACATCGATGCTGGATATCATTGATCTGTTACGAAAGCTCAGGATCCCAGAGTTATTTCTGGAACTGATGCTATTAATCTATCGTTTTTTATTTGTACTCTGGGACAGCGGGCAAAAAACATATCTTGCCCAATCCGCCCGGTTGGGTTATTCCTCTGGTAAAAAAGGTTTGCATTCCATGAGCATGTTGGTCAGTGGCCTGCTGCTGCAATCTCTCCGCCGCTCCAGGGAACTTACCTTAGCCCTGGAAGCAAGGGGGTATAATGGTTCCTTACAAGTTTTAGCCAGGGATTATACCTACTCCACAAGAAATATTACGATTATTTGCTTTATTGAAATACTGTTATTATTGGTAGCATATAAAGGCGGGAGTATTATATAATGACAGACATTATTCTGGAAACATGCAATCTCCGTTGTCAGTATCCCGATGGAACCATCGCCCTGCAGGATATCTCCATTACTATTAAAAAGGGTAAAAAAATTGCTCTATTAGGTACGAATGGTGCAGGAAAATCCACCTTACTGCTTCATTTAATTGCACTTATAAAGCCAACCTCAGGAAAAATCTTTTTCCAGGGTAAGGAACTGCACTACAACCGTTCTTCCTTAGCTAATTTGCGCAGCCGAGTTGGTCTTGTTTTCCAGGATCCTGAAAGTCAGCTATTTGCACCCAGTGTACGTCAGGAAGTATCCTTTGGCCCAATAAATTTGGGTTTGGCCAAGAAACAAGTGGAGGAACGGGTATTTAGCTCCCTTGAACTAAGCGGCATCCCTCATTTAGTTGACAAGCCAGTACATTTGCTAAGCTATGGCCAGAAAAAGTTGGTATCCATTGCCGCTGTTTTAGCCATGAAGCCGGAGTTACTGATCCTGGATGAACCAACTGCCTCATTGGACCCGCATAACTCAAAGGAAATCATGCAGCTACTAAATACACTCAATCAGAAAGGCATGTCCGTTCTTCTGGTGACTCACAATGTGGAAGAAGCCTATGGCTTTGCAGACGAAATTATTTTAATGAACAACGGGCTGATCACTGGCCAGGGGACCCCGGAAATTATCTTGTCCCAGGATGAATTATTGGCAGACAACCACCTTACCAAACCAATTGTTTTAGAAATATTCAATTCCTTACAACTGGCAGGGCATCTGCCAAAAAACCTGCCTATTCCCCGTAGCCGGCAGGCTTTAATGGATTTGATTCAGAATAATACCCCTATACAAGATAATAATGGGAGGTAAAGCATGAAAGGTATATTCTATGGCATTGGCGTAGGTCCCGGTGACCCGGAATTGATTACACTAAAGGCCGTACATATCTTAAAAGAGGTGGCGGTGGTTATTGCCCCTCGCCCCAATGCACGGGCTGCTAGCACAGCCCTTCGTATTGCACGTCCCCACATTAAAGAGGATACCGAGATCCTGGAATTAACCTTCCCCATGGTGGATGATGGGCTGGAATTAAACGAGGCCTGGGAAAACAACATGTTAACCATTCTGGATCTTTTGCAGGCTGGCAAAGGGGTAGCCTTTTTGACCCTGGGCGATCCCATGCTTTATAGTACATACATCTATATTTATCGGTTATTGGCAAAACATCAGGTGGCAATACAAACAATTCCCGGTATTACTTCCTTTGCCGCTTCGGCCAGTCGGGTTGGCTTTCCCTTAGCAGAAGGGAATGAGATACTCACCATCATCCCCGCCACCTGCCAGGCTGAAAAGCTAAGCCAAGCCTTAGCCTTGGCCGATAATGTAGTGCTCATGAAGGTTTCCCGAAATACCTCTAAGCTAATCAATGAAATGTCTGATCACGATTTATTGGATCAGGCCGTAATGGTAAGTAAGTGCGGCCACAAGGATGAATCAATCCTTTTTGATTTAAGAAGCCCGGAACTAAAACCAACCTATTTGTCTACTATTTTGGCTAAAAAGAACTCCAGCGGAACAGCTTAAACAAATTTAATTGTTTCTTCTAACGTTGTGACTATAAATAATGGGAACGACCCCTCGGTCGTTCCCATTTTAGTATTCTTTTAACTCTTGAATAAGCTCCTGGATCGGGTCGACTCCTTTACCCTGGGCTAAGGCGGATTGCTTAGCATTTTCCAACATATCAATTATGTTTTCAATTTTCTCAGAGGAAATCTTGCCATTCTGTGAAGCAGTTTGGAGAAATTCCCTAATATCTGAAGCAAATTTTACAACATCATTTTCTGTTTCCATAAACTGTCCCTTCCTTATTATATTATTTTTACCTACTACAACTACAGCCACAGCTTTTTTTAGTTTGTTCCTGCTGTTGAACAGAGTAACAGGTATAGACCTTGCCTTCAAATTCTTTCTCTTTTTCTTGGTGGTCATAGGCCCCATTTAATACAAAGTCAATAAATCTTACAGCCTCATCAGGGTCTTCAAAGGCAATGGGTTCCTTAAAATTGCTATGGGATTGAATAAGACCAGCACGATCAACCAATTCACCAGAAATATTATGACAAACGAAAAACAATGGCAACCCTCCATATTAAGCAGTATATACATAGTATTGACATTTTACACAAAATTATGGTTAGAAAAAACACAGTTACATATGCCATGATGACATAATCAATGTTTTTATGGCAACGGGCAAGCGGGAACGCTACTAAAACTGAATATCGAACGAAAAAGGGATACTGCGAAGGGTATCCCTTAATTGCTTATATCAAGAAGCATGTCCGAAAATAGCGAGTTATTTGCGTGAAACGTGCTATAATTTAATTGCTTCAAAAAAGGGGGCGAAAAAGAATGATCGATAACGATAGCGGTCTATACGCAGCCTTTAAGGCGAAAGACGCTCGCTTTGATGGACGTTTTTTTGTAGGAATATCTTCCACGGGCATATACTGCCGCCCGGTGTGCCGGGCAAGACAACCGAAAGCCGAAAACTGCACTTTTTATCGGACCGCAGCGGAAGCTGAACAAGCCGGGTACCGCCCATGCCTTTTATGTAGGCCTGAGCTTGCCCCCGGTACTTCAATCACGGACGCTACCGCTAATTTAGTTTACCGGGCAGCAAGAATGTTAGAAAAAAATTGCGGAAGCGGACAGAATTTAGAGGAAATAGCCGGGCGGCTTGGTTGTACGGACCGACATTTGCGGCGCGTTTTTACCGCAGAGTATCATGTGTCGCCGGTCCAATATTTGCAAACATGCAGATTGCTCCTTGCTAAAAATCTGCTTACAGACACAGATTTGTCGGTTCTGGAGGTTGCAATGGCGGCTGGTTTTGGCAGTTTGCGCCGCTTCAATGACCTTTTCAAAAAACAGTACAAACTTTCACCCACAGCTTTACGGAAACACACCTCAGAAGAAAAAAAACCTAATGATAACATTACGTTAGCATTGGGCTACCGCCCGCCCTATCCTTGGGAAGAAATGTTGAACTTCCTTGCCGGACGCGCCATAGCAGGAATTGAGGTTGTAAAAAACGGTGAATACATGCGTACCGTACATTGGGAAAACCCAGCGGGAAAACATGTATACGGCTGGGTAAGGGTAGGCCATGTGCCTAAAAAAAATGCATTGAGTGTTACCGTGAGTGAAACGTTACTGCCTGTACTCCCGCAAGTATTAGCGCGGATACGACACCTGTTTGACTTATATTGTGACCCTGAGGCGGTGTATGAAACACTCCGGGTAATGAACGACATTCGACCCGGCCTTTGTGTTTTGGGAACCCGCGTACCAGGGTGCTTCAACCCTTTTGAGATGGCAGTACGGGCGGTGCTTGGACAGCAAATCACCGTGAAAGCAGCAACCACATTAGCGGCAAGGATTGTTGAAACTTACGGCACGCCTATACAAACTGGGATGAAGGGCTTGTCCCATATCTTTCCTTTACCCGAAGCGGTATTCGCTTTGGACGGATCCATTGAAAATCACTTTGGCGTGTTAGGTGTCACTGCTGCGCGGTCAAATACGATTTACGAACTGGCGCGGGCATTCGTGCAAGGGGAAATTGATTTTGACCTTTGCGCCCAACCGGAGGAAGAAATGAAAAAGCTGATGGCTATTCGTGGTATTGGAAGCTGGACAGCGCAATATATTGCCATGCGTGCGATGGAATGGCCTGACGCTTTCCTTGAAACAGACGCGGGTGTAAAAAAAGCCTTACAGCCCTACACAGCAAAAGAATTGTTGAAAATAGCAGAAGCCTGGCGACCGTGGCGCAGTTATGCCACCGTCAACCTTTGGAACACACTATAAGGAGGTATAAAATGTATTATCGGGCAACCTATCCGTCACCCGTAGGAGTAATAACACTTGCATGTGACGGAAGTAATCTTGTTGGCCTATGGATTGAAGGACAAAAGTATCACGGGAATACGATACTGGAAGATATGATCGAGAATAACGACCTGCCGATATTAGACACCGCTAAAAAATGGCTGGACAGGTACTTTGCGGGTGAACAACCCAACATTTCAGAATTGCCGTTAGCTCCTGTTGGCAGCGAGTTTCGTCAAGGAATATGGCATATTTTATGTGAAATACCCTATGGCAAAGTTATTACTTATGGCGACATTGCAAAAAAAATGGCGGCAAAGATGAAAAAGGAAAGTATGTCAAGTCAAGCAGTAGGCGGTGCGGTTGGGCATAATCCCATCTCTATTATTATCCCTTGTCACCGGGTTGTAGGCTCAAACGGCAGCTTGACAGGCTACGCTGGGGGTGTTCATACAAAAGTAAAATTGCTTGAATTAGAGGGGGCTGATATGTCCCGGTTGTTTATACCGACAAAAGGAACGGCACTTTAGACAGAGAAAAGAGTTAATTTACAGTAAATGGGTTGCTACATCACAAGCCCAAGATAACCACGCAATGGCAAAAGTCGGCATAACCGAATGTGCCATGCCGACTTTCGCATTAAATGTTTTCCTGACCCACCGCCGCTTACCCGGTTGTGTTTTGCATAAAAAATTAAACGATTTTAGTTGTCCAATCCTCTAAATTCCATATGTCGGTTACCCAATCCTCATAAAAGTCAGGCTCGTGGGATACTAGAATAATGGTTCCTTTAAATTCCTGAAGGGCCTTTTTTAATTCTGCTTTGGCGTCAACATCCAGGTGGTTGGTAGGTTCGTCTAATAAAAGCCAGTTAACCTCCTTGAGCATCAGTTTACATAATCTAACCTTGGCGTTCTCACCGCCACTTAAAACCATCATTTGACTGGTGATGTGTTCATTGGTCAGACCGCATTTGGCAAGGGACTGACGAACCTCGTAGTTACTCAGCCCTGGGTATTCATCCCAGATTTCTTCCATGGCCGTATTACTATTATCCTTGCTGCTTTCCTGTTCAAAATAACCGGCAAAGATACTTTCCCCCAGCTTTACTTCTCCCCCAAAGGGCTTTACTTCACCCATTAAGGTTTTTAACAAGGTAGATTTACCCAGGCCGTTGACTCCCCGAATGGCTACTTTCTGGTTTCTTTCCAAGATAAGATTCAAGGGCTGGGTGAGGGGCTCATGATAGCCTAATACAAGGTCCGTGGCCTCAAAAATAATTCTGCCGGGAGTTCTGGCCGGGTTAAATTTAAAGGTTGGTTTCATTTTTTCCTTTGGTTTTTCTAGGATTTCCATTTTATCCAGTTGCTTTTGCCGGCTTTTCGCTCTGCCAGTGGTCGATATGCGGGCCTTATTGCGGGCAATAAAGTCTTCCAGTCTTTCTACTTCTTTTTGTTGTTTTTCGTAGGCCTTAAGTTCCTGTTGCTTTTTTAGCTCGTAACCCTGTAAAAATTGATTATAATTGCCCGCATATCGGGTCAGAATGCTGTTTTCTACGTGATAAATAACATTAACCACGTCATTCATAAAGGGCACATCATGGGACACCAAAATGAAGGCATTTTCGTAGTTGGTTAAATACCTTTTGAGCCATTCAATATGTTCAAAATCTAAAAAGTTTGTGGGCTCATCTAATATTAATATAGTAGGGTTTTGTAGAAGCAATTTGGTTAGCAGGACCTTGGTTCTCTGACCCCCGCTAAGGTCGGTGACATCCTTGTCCAAACCGATATCAGCTAGGCCTAAACCGTTGCTGATTTCCTCAATCTTGGCATCAATGGTATAAAAGCCATTGTGTTCTAAGATGTTCTGAATATCTCCTACATCTTCCATCATTTTATTTATTTCAGCCTCAGAGGCCTCACTCATTTTATCGTATAATTGAAGCATTTCGGCTTCCAGATCATACATGCCTTGAAATGCTTCCCTTAAAACCTCACGAATCGTTTTGCCCCTGGTTAAAATCGTATGTTGATCCAGGTAACCCACCGTAACACGGTTGGACCATTCAACCTTTCCTTGGTCAGGGGTTAATTCACCCGTTATGATAGCAAGAAAAGTAGATTTTCCCTCGCCGTTTGCCCCCACTAAACCGACGTGCTCTCCCTTAAGCAGGCGAAAGGATGCATCCTCTAATATTGCCCTCCCACCAAAACCATGGGTCACGTTTTCTACTGTTAATACACTCATAGCGTTCTCCTTTTTTCTAAATGAAAAATCACCCTGAAATTATAACATAAAATATTAGTTTAAAGCGAAAAGACTTATAATATCATAAAGGTGCAATGTGCAATCCTGAACCCTAAAGGAGGGTGAATGTGATGCGTGTTTTGAGGGAACGGTTAGAGGAATTGGAAAGGGCCTTTGATGTGCCTGGGGAAACAGTTTGTGAAATTGCCAAAACCTTTTCGGAGGAAATGCTGGCTGGTCGATGGGGCCAGGGGTCTTTAAAAATGTTGCCTACTTTTATAACACCCCCCACCGGCAAAGAATTGGGTGATTTTTTAACAATTGATTTTGGTGGGACAAATGTTCGGATAGGGTTGATAGGCCTAGGGGGAGATGGTTGCTATAAAATAAAAAGGACCTGTTCGGTTACCCTGCGGGACTCGGCCGGTAACTATGACTATACATCCGAAAATACAACTGCTGAAGAATTATTTGATTTTATCGTGCTGCAGATTGGTCATTTAACGAAGGACTGTCGTACAGGTACCAACCTGCTGGGGCATACCTTTTCCTTTCCCACCCAGCAAATAAACTCCGCCAGGGCAATTTTATTAAACTGGACAAAGGAATTTAAGACAGGGGGCGTTGAAGGCAAGGAGGTAACCGCCTTATTAGAGGCTGCCCTGGACAGGATTTCCCTGCAGCATATTAAACCAGTGGTGATCTTAAACGATACCACAGCCACCCTTTTAACTGCTGCCTATTTGGATTCGGATGCCCATATTGGCTCCATTTGCGGCACTGGTCATAATACTTGTTATTTAGAAGGACCGATGCTGATAAATATCGAGTCTGGTAATTTTAATAAATTTCCCATAACAGTCTTTGATAGACTCCTCAATGAAGCCAGTGAAAAGCCAGATCACCAATTACTGGAAAAAGCTGTGTCAGGCAGGTATGTGGGTGAATTAATCCGTTTAATTATCGGAAGCTTGGTGGAAGAAAAACTCCTTTTTAGGGGTCGAGCTGCAGCGATTGAGGTTGCCCATTCAATTTCAGCACCGGAAGTAGCCCTTATCATAAAGGATGAAAGCACAGACTTATCCTCTGTGGCAAATTGGGTTAAGACTAAATGGGCCGTTCAGGAGCTTTCCTTTAAAGAATTAAACTCCTTACGTCAGATCAGCCTCATGGTTGTTCGTCGCGCAGCCCGCTTGATTGCTGCCACATTTATTGGCATTTTGCTGCGAATTGACCCCGGGTTAAAGTCACGTCACGTTATTGGTATCGATGGATCGATGTTTGAAAAGATGCCGTTCTTTTTGGCTACTATTTTACAGGCCTTTCATGAGGTTTATCCGGAAAAAAGTGATGCTATTGTGGTAAAACACATAAATGATGGTTCAAGTGTAGGGGCTGCCGTTGCTGCCGCAGTGGTATCACAAAGGGTTATTTAATAACAAAGCTAAATTTCTCTGCTAGTTTAATATCTGCCTCTGTCATTGCTGCCAAAATATTATAACTTTTCTGTTTCTCAAGCTTAAATTCACCGTTAATATCGTAATAGCGGTCACCGATGTTGCTAATAATGTGTTTGGGCAGAAAATCTGTTTTGGTAAGATTATTGGGGTTTCGGCAATAGGCTACTTTGTAAGGCTTGGCCCCTGGAAAAACCGTCTTAATGATTAAATGAAAACGGTAGCATCCCCCCTGGGTAAATATTTTGCCCATTTCCTTAGGAGCCGCCCCCTTTAATAATTGGATAAAATCTAACACTTGATCATGTAGGGAGTATTGAATGGCCAACAAAAACCCCTCCTCCTGTTTTTCGATGATAAAAACAGTCCTTTCATATGGTCAGGTTTCATGTTGTTATTGATAGGCTATGTTTGTTGAAAGGTGTGCTGGTGAGTATTTGGTTAAGTAGGTAGTGAGTGTATACTGATTATTCTTTATTTATCGTGGAAATCCTTTTCGATAAATAATTTAGCCGGGTTTTACCCGGCTAACAGTTCAAATATAAAAATTTATTTATTCATCAATTAGGTGGGAATACTTGTACTTTTCAAAGTCTATAACCTTAGGCCTTTTATCTTCAGAGAGACCCGATAATAAAACCGTAAGATTTAGTAAAAGATTTACCTCTTCCGGTTCATAAAGTATCTTACCGCAGGAATCACATTTGTAAGCCCTTACACCCTTAATATCTACGAGGTACTCCCCCCATTTGGCATGATATGTTTCCTTTGTTCCATTCATCGTGCCATTACAAGTACAATTCATCAAACCACCTCCAAAACTTCTTAATAAATTAATTCTTCACCTTTTTTATTACACCTTTTATTCAAATAATTATGCTTATTTAAAGGAAACTTGCAAATTTTTAGCGAACTCCTTATGTTGAGAGATTTTATGTCTAGGGTCCTAGTAGTATATTTGGGGGTGTTATTAGTGGATGAAAAAGAAAAATTGTATGTAGATTTAATGATGGATCATATGCCTGAAGATTGTGATGCCCTTGGTCTAAAAAAACTGGGTTATTTTAATGATCAAATGAAACTTACACCAAAGGCCTATACCTTTATGGAGGATTTTCTTGCCTCCAAGGAAAAAGTAGTGCTTGCAGCAATAAAGGAATTGGGACCTGGGGCCAGGAAAAGTGCAATCATGCAATCTGCCAATATAAGACAAATGGGTACCTTGTCCGATGTGGTGAAAAGACTCGAACAAGCAGGTAAGATAAAAAGAGAAAATGGCGATTTTATCCCTTTAGTTTAAGCGAAGAGAAAACAGAAATCCGTCGGGAATCACGGGGACGGTTCTCCGGATTCCCGAGATCACCAATAAAAGTGTTTGTGTCAGCCTGGGCGTTAGCGAAGGAGCGAATAACTGAGGGACTAGCCCTAAGCTCCTTTGCTGTCGCCCAGGCTGACAAGAATATTCCTAAGCCAATAACTCCTTAACGATGCTGTTGACCAGTTTCCCGTCTGCTTTTCCTTTAACCTTGGGCATTAAAGCTCCCATTAGTTTGCCCATGTCCTTCGGACTTTGTGCTCCGGTTTGTTGAATGGTTTCCTGAATCAAGATTCTTAAATCCTGTTCGGAAAGTTGAGCTGGCATATAGGCCAACAAAATATTGATCTCCTGTTCTATTTTTTCCACAGCCTCTGGGCGATTTGCCTTTCTATACTCCTCCAATGAATCCCGGCGCATTTTTATTTCCCTTGCCAGGATGTCTAGTACCTGTTCATCTACAAGCTCTTTTTTGATGTTTATTTCTGCGTTTTTGATTGCCGCATTAGCCATTCGAATGGTATCAACCTTTAATTTATCCTTTGCCTTCATCGCTATTTTAAGATCATTCATCAATTTTTCCTTCAACTTGTTCATCCTTTCAAGGTGATTTCTACATTAATTCAAATCCATTATACCATTAAAAGGCAGAACGTACCAAGTACCCGGCTACTGATTGACTGTAGCGTCTTGGTTTCTTTGTTCATTGTTACTATCCGTAGAGGGAAGATAACTCGGCATAGAATTATTATCTTGTTCGGGTGTGGCTGTGGTATTGTTGGTGTCTTGGTTATTCGGTAACGGATGGTTATTATGTTCCGGATTGGGGTTTTCCCTGGGCACTTCTGCCTCGGGTTTTGGATTTTCTTCAATTGGTTTAGGTGTTATATATTCTTGCTTTAGTGGTATATAAGTAGAATAAATAGGTGCAGGCTTATTAATGATGTTATTTTCCATTAGCGTGGTTATGTATTCTCGCCAGATCGGTGCTGCTAAATCACCACCATGATAACCATACACTGGCCTGTTGTCATTGTTGCCAATCCAGATGGCTGTGGAAATATCTTTATTCAGTCCCACAAACCATAAACATCGGCTATCATCGGTGGTTCCTGTTTTGCCAGCTTCATTGCCAGATATATTGGCCCTTGTGCCGGTCCCCCCCCTTACAACTTCCACAAGTATTTGGGTAATGATCTGGGCTGTGCGGGGTTTAATAATTTGTCTATTTTCAGCTTTATGCTGGTATAATACATGACCATTCTTGTCTTCGACCGTTTTAATCAGATAGGGTTTGTTATAAATTCCTGAATTAGCAAATGCAGCATAGGCTGCGGCTAACTCAATGGGTTTGATCCCATAATACATCCCCCCAAGGGCGATGGCCAGATTGCTGTCCTTTTCACTGAGGGTTGTAATCCCAAAATTCTTTAGGTTTTCTAACACAGCCTTAATACCAAAGGAACTAACAACTTCAACGGCGGGAACATTCATCGAGTGTTTCAATGCCACACACACTGAAACATTGGCTTTCGTATTGGATGATACAAAATAGTTGCCAAAACTTCTGGGCCCTGCATGAAAAATTTTGTTTTCATTAATAATACCCTGATCCAAGGCACCAGCATAATGTAAAGGTTTGATAGCAGATCCCGGTTGTCTGGGGAGAACGGCCAAATTATTCTGGTCAGTTGTAAAGTCAACACCGCCAACTAAAGAAATTACAGCACCATCCCTGTTATTTACTGACACAAAGGACATGTTTTGGGCGGCTATGCCTGAGGTTTTGAATTGGGCTACCTTGTTTTTAGCGATTACTTCTGCAATTTCCGCAGCTTTGGTATCAAGCGTTGTCGCTACCCTTAATCCACCGTTATATACTCTGTCTTTTCCATACATGACAATTAGTTGTTGTATTACCTCGGATGTGAAATAAGGGAATTTATAATATTCCCTGTTAGGTTTTAGTTTCGTATTTTTAATGTCAATTTTTTCATTGACCAGTTGTTGTGCTTCATACTTGTTGATATATCCTAAGTCTAACAGCCTATTGATGATAATGATTTGTCGATCCCTGTTCTCTCGATGGTGATAGATTGGTTCCAATTGACTTGGGGCCTTGGGAATGCCGGCCAGCACGGTGGCTTCAGCGAAACTAATTTCACTTGCCTGCTTGTTGAAATATTTATTAGCAGCAGTTTCTATGCCATAACAACCGTTACCAAAGTAAATTTCATTTAAATACATTTCTAATATTTCTTCTTTACTGAACTTGCTTTCCAACTTAATCGCCAGGAGAAGTTCGGTAAATTTTCTGGATAAGGTTTTTTCCGGGGATAAGAATAAATTTCTAGCTAATTGTTGTGTGATGGTACTTCCACCCTGGCTGGCTTCACCGGAAAAAATATTTGTCAATAGCGCTCGGACTGTGCCAATTATGTCAACACCATGGTGACGATAGAAACGGTGATCTTCTATTGCCATGATCGTACGCTGCATTGGCTTGGATATTTTGTCCAAAGTTACATGTTCCTTATTCTGGTCAAAAAGGTATGTCAGGACCACTCCATCCGCAGAGTATATAACTCCTCTTTTGCTAGTTTGATAGTCAAAGGTGTCCATGCTATATAGATTTGAAACACGATTATATTCATAGTAGATCCAGAACGAAAATGACAATAAGAGAAAAGAAAGAACACCCGCGATTATTAATCGTATTTTTTTTCGGCCATGCCAATTTAGTGCCTTTGTATCTTGTTTAAGATCGAGCTGTTCCTGATCCAAATTATCTACCTCCAGTCTTGGAAATAAGTTCTTTCTTAAATATATATTCCGCTAGGAGGTTTTATTGCTGATTGAAATTGTTAGAAAAACTTGGCTGACGCCATCCCTAAAGGGCACGAGGGTCTTAGGTGCTCTTTAGGGGATGGCGTCGGCCTTAGTTTGCCCTTATGCAAATAAAAAACCGGCCTTAGCCGGTTAACCAATTAAACGAGTTGAATTATAAAAACAGTAACTACCACGGCAGAAAAGATCAGAAGTTCGATTACAGGACTGACGGAGAAAACAGAAAATAAGCCACAAAGTGCTCTAATCAATGCTTATCCACCTCCTTTTACCCTCTAATCCATTAACCTAATCAACGATAAGATTGTTTTCTTCAATCCATTCCCTAATTTCCTGATTAATTTTATACATTTTATCTGCGGATTTTTCTTGTTCCTTGATAGCGGTCTCTAACATTGCCAAAGGAGGCTGCTTTTCTAAGGAACTACAATTTATACCAAATCGAGTATATTTATATAAGGAGAGTATGGGTGCCCCCCCCCAAGCATCTATAACAAAGGTGCATTTTTTTTCACGATTGTTAAATTCATTCTTAAAATTATAATCCCAATCAACGAGTTCTCTAAAAATTGGTGATTTCATTTTAAATCCCCCTCTTTTGGCTATATTTCGTATACTTCTATGTATTTATTTTAAATCCTTTATATATTTGTGACAACTCTAATTTATCTTGGTTTACAGGGAATAATATTATTAGAAACATGCAGGAGGGATTTTTAAATGAATGAGCAATTAAATGTAATAAACCTGGAACAGGAAACCGTTAATAAAAATACGGATTTATTTGTTAATATTACTGAAAGAATTGGGGAGTTAATGAATAAAGGTTTGGCCAACATATCTCTTAGCTATCAGGATTGCGCGATTACCTTTTCCCCTGCACAGGAAGTTCAGCAGGCCTTTGCCCAATATTCCGTGGAAAGAGTCCAGTCTGTGACCGATGAGGTAATCGATCTTACATTAAAGCTATTAGACAATCAGGAACAAAATTTGCTCATGCAGGCCCAAAAGGATGGAAAAACTGTTTTTAGCATCACCCAGAAAAAAATAGCCTTGGTCAAAAAACACATTGTTAATGATAAACTCCAAAGGGCCTATCCCTTTTATCGAACCACCATTGGTAATGTACTTGATCAGTTTGTGGCCCAAAGAGTTATTAAACCACCCACAGAGAATTACCCTTCCTTAGAAACGGTCATGTTAAAAATTGTAACGAAGGATAATATGGATCAGGCAGAGAGAAAAATTATCAGTTTTGAATTGTATAATGATCAAATCGATGAGATTATTAATATTCTTACAGAATTAAAACAAGATACTAACTTAAAAAGCAATCAGGAACCCCAATAGGGTTCTTAATTGCTTTTTGGCGGATGACTATAGCATACTGACTCTTAAATCATTGGCTTGAATTAATTCACCATAGTATTGTTCTAGTTTTCTGGCACAATTTTGGGAAGAAAGTGTTTGAACAGAGGCCAGAGCCCTTTGTCCCATTTTTATCCTTAATTCCGTGTCACTCATTAAGTTAATAATCTTTTCACTAAACAACTGGATATCTGGTGGAACCAGAAAACCATCTGCCCCATTTTGAATCATATTCGAAACCCCAAAGGCATCGATTGCTATTGTTGGTAATCCTGCGGCCTTTGCTTCAGCAATGACTAAACCCTGGGTTTCCGTTTGGGAAGCGAAAACAAACAAGTCGGCACCACAGTAGGCTTTTATTAGATTCTCACGTCTAATTATTCCGGTGAAAATTACCTTCTTCTCCAGCGCCAGATCCTTGGTTAGCTTTTTTAAGTTGTCCATTTCAGGACCTTCTCCCACAATTATTAATGTTGTATTGGGATAGTGGGAATTTACCTGAGAGAAACTATTCAGAAGAAAAGGAATGTTCTTTTCCTTGCCTGTTCTTCCCACAAAAAGCAAAACAAATTCGTTGGGATTGATGCCATAGGATCTTTTTAACCAACCCTTATCTTGATCAATAAATTCAGCTAGGTTTATGCCTGTTGGCAGCCAATTAACCTTCGTTTTTACACCCATCTTTTTAATATGGCTGGATATTATTTCTGTGGGGGTAATGACTAACTGACAACGATTACAAAACTCCACACATAATTTACGGATTAATTCTTTACTGACATTCTTGCCAATGGGGGCATAGTGGCTGTACTGATCATATAGGGTATGGTAGGTAAATACCAAGGGAAGACCAAAACTCTTCGCAATTTTTGCCCCTAACCGCCCCAGGATGAAGGGTGAATGTACGTGAACGATATCAAGGGGCTTTTCCTTAATATAGGATTGCAAGCCACGGGTAAGGGGAATGGCTAGATAAAATTCTTGATTCGTCAAAGAAGGTATCGAGGGAAAACGATATACATTTTCTTCCTTTGCAATGCCTGGATAATTGGGGGCAAAAATAATAACCTCATGACCTAACTGTTTTAATTCAGAGGTAAAAAGCTCTATGGAACGTACCACGCCACTGACATAAGGTGTATAGCTATCTGTAAAAATACCGATTCTCACAAAAACACTCCTATACTTTACTTTAGTAGTAACAGTATTAACAAAAACAGTGTTTTTATATCATTGTCTTAAAATCCTAATGTCTGGGGCTTTCTTGTACCAATTTGATTGCGTTAAGTATCGCAGCGATCACCTGGGCCCTGCCGCCTATTTGCTCCATGGCCACCTTGGTAAAAATACTACCTTTATCGGTTACTACATAGCGAGTGGGTAAGCTATTAAGGGCAATGGCCATAATATCCGAACGACATCTGTCACAGGTACACGTGCCGGGTTTTTTTTCTGCATATTTAGAGAGTAAATCATCCAGCATTTCTTCTACAGCCAGCTCAATATAATTTTTTATCACACGATCGCCCCATTCTTTAATTAGTCACCAAAGCAGATCCCTATTTTACGGGCACAGGTTACTAAATCCCCATGAATGTCTACATTTCTAATTCCCTTTGCAACTTCTGCCAAAGACACTGGTTTAATGTTTTCACCATCCATCGCCACCACATAGCCAAATTTCCCTTGGGCAATTAAATCCATTGCTGCTACACCGTATCTGGTGGCAAGAATTCGGTCATGGGGGGTAGGGCTCCCTCCCCGCTGCAAATGGCCTAATACGGTAACACGACATTCAATGCCAGTAACTCTTTCCAATTCCTTAGCCACCACTTCCCCAATGCCGCCTAAGCGAATAGGCTCAGGTCTGTTTGATTCATAACTATTGATGATCATTTCCCCATCCTGGGCTTTGGCACCTTCTGCAACCACTACAAGACTAAAACGTTTATTTTGGCTTAATCGATCGTTAATCTTTTTCGTTATTTCTTCATAGTTAAAAGGTATTTCAGGAATGAGAATGATATCGGCACCTCCGGCTATACCAGAATGGAGTGCAATATGTCCCGCATATCGTCCCATGACTTCCAGAACAATGATTCGATGGTGAGATTCTGCTGTGGAGTGCAGTCTGTCTAAGGCTTCTGTAGCAAAGGCATAGGCTGTGTCAAAACCAAAGGTTTTGGCCTGACCCACGGCCAGGTCGTTGTCAATGGTTTTGGGGCAACCAACAACCTTTAAACCCCTTTGGGCAAGTTCATAGCCAATGGACAGAGAACCGTCTCCTCCGATGATGATTAAGGCATCCGCATGTTTGTTAATAATTTCAATGCATTCATTCGAACGATCCTCATATTTACCTGCTGCCACTTGATAAGAAAAGGGATTGTCACGGTTGGTTGTACCTAGGATCGTGCCTCCCCGGGGCAATATACCGGATACTTCTGCCTCGGTAAGCTTTACCAGGTGTTTTTCCATTACTCCTTTAAAGCCGTCACGGAAACCAATAACTTCAATCCCATACTCTCGCACCGCCGTTTTCGCAATGGCTCTAATGACAGCGTTTAAACCAGGAGCATCGCCCCCACCTGTCAAGACAGCAACTCTCTTAACCAAAATATCTCACCCCAAACTTTTTAACTTATTCTACCATAGTTTGATACAGATTGTACAAAGTAATTGTAAAAGTATAGCTGTATCAGGGGGGAATAAAGATAACACCTGATAGTTGAAGGGTTTATCCTTCCAAAGGATCACCTTTGCACAGGTGACGGAAAAAAGGAGTGTCGCTTGCTACTCCTAAGTAGTTTGCGGCACTCCTTTACTGTGCTATTGGGTAGCTGATTGTTCCTGTAATTGAGATAGGATATTCTTAAGCTGATTTATAGATTGGCCATAACCAGCCCAATCGCCTGCCTTAAGCTTAGCTTGGGCATCTTCATAAACACGATTAGCTTCGGAAGCTAATTCTTTTACGGTTTTTCCGCCAGTGGGTTGTTGCTCAGTCGGCTGCTGTGCCTCTGGATCCATTCCTTGCTGGGGTGGCTTTGCCCCTTTTATTGCATCATCTCCGTAAATCCTTTGAATAGCTATTTCCAAGGTCGGTTCCATGACAATCCTGTCTCCGGCGGCCACAATGACCCTTCTAAGTTCTGGCATTTTACTTTGTTCAGATTGTAAATACAAGGGTTCCACATAGACTAGAGAATCCTTGATAGGGATTACTACCAAATTGCCTCGGATAACGTTCGAACCACGTTGATCCCAAAGGGATAATTGTTGGGAAATGGTTGTATCCTGGTCAATTCTTGCCTCAATTTGCATGGGGCCGTATACCAGCTCCTGTTTGGGGAACTCATAGACCAACATTTTACCATAGTGCTCTCCATCGGAGCGGGCAGCCAACCATGAGATCATATTCTTTTTATTTTGTGGGGTAAAGGGCATTATCTGCACAAATTCAGGTTCTTTTTCCCCAGGTAATACAGTAATGACGTAATAGGGTTCCATGGGTTTCTCTTCATCTCCAACCTTCTCGGTTGGTAAAGTCCATTTATCTTCCCTATTATAAAAGACCTGTGGATCTGTCATGTGGTACAAAGTATACATCTGAGATTGAATATAGAACAGATCCTCCGGATAACGAATGTGCTCCTTTAAATCATCAGGCATTTCGGCAAGTTGTTTAAACATGCCAGGGAAAATACTAGCATAGGCCTTAATAATTGGGTCTTCAACATCCGCTATATAAAAGCTAACCGTACCGTCGTAAGCATTTATCGTAATTTTTACAGAGTTTCGAATATAGTTGTTGCCTTGTTCATCAAATGGTTCCGAATAGGGGTACATCTTGCTTACGGTATAAGCATCCCACATCCAATAAATCTCACCCTGGTTATTAATAACTGGATAAGGGTCACTGTCATAGCTTAAGAAAGGTGCAATCTTAGGTACTCTCTCTTTAATGTTCCGATATAACAAAACCTGACTATCATTGCTGATGTCACTTGTTAAGAGTAACTTATAATCTGCAAAGGTGATGGCTAACAGGAGTTTACGGAATATGGAATTAACCTTAACTCCTCCGCTGCCCTCGTATTTACTGTAGGCATTACCATCCCCTTTAGGATAGTCAAATTCATCGGTTTTTGTATTAACGATGACATAGCCATCATTGGATTCACCATAGTAGATTTCCGGTCTGGTAACTTTAATATCTGTCGATGACACAGGCGGAATATCTTTTAGAAAGAATTGTGGCAAGCCTTCCCCTGAGACTTCATTAACCGGACTCATGGCAATTCCATAACCATGGGTGTATACTAATCTTTGGTTAATCCAGGTTTGGGCCTGGGCAGATAACTGGCCCTGATTCATTTCCCGAGCTGCCAGCATAACTTGACGATATTCCCCATTAATTTGATAACGGTCTATATCGATATTCTTAAATTCATAATACAAACGCATTTCTTGTAGCTGACTATAGGTTTGCTGCAAGGGCGCCCAATCCCAAAGACGAACATTGTCAATGGTATTTTGGTTTTCTTGAATGTCTTTAGCCTGCAGTGTTCTACCCGCTGGAAAGTCCTTTTGCTCTATTTTATCAAGATTATAGGCTTGTTGGGAAAACTTAATATTATTTGCAATGTAGGGAGCCTCACGGTTAAATTCATTGGGTAAGACAATAAATTTCTGAATAGCCACTGGGTAGACAGCACCCAGGACGATCGATGTCACAATCAAACCAGCTATAGCATAAACCGTCATACGGAAACGATTGAAGAAGATGTTAGCTATAATGATTACGGCTGTGATTAGGCTAAGGAACATTAATACCTTATAGGCAAGTAAAGTAGCATGAATATCTGTGTAGCCTGCCCCATGGATCACCCCATTGGAAGAAAAAAGAAGGTCATATTGGTCTAGTCGATAGCCCCAGGACTTTAAGAGGAAAAATAAAGCGGCTAAGGCAGATAAATGATACCTTGCTGAGGGGAACCGAAATATCTTGGCCAGCCCACCACGGGCTGAATCTGTTACCAGGTATACTCCTGCCACCAAAACAATGTTTAGGAAGATGGCAGAGGCCAATATTCGAAAAATAATATGCAAAAAAGGCAAACTAAAGAAATAAAATCCTAAATCTTTATTATAAATAGGATCTGTCGTTCCGAAGGCGTACTGATTAAAATATTTAAGGACGGTTGTCCAATCTCCGGCCACAGATGAACTATAAAGAAAACCTAGAACTGCACTGATAGCTGTAAAGGCTATGGTTAGCCGACCTGGTGTAATTTGCTCACGCCAATTCGCAAAGGGTAATTGATTAATAGTGATGACATTATCATCATCCTGTTGTTGAAATGGCCGGAAGGCATTTGCAGACTCAATTGCCTTTAGTACGGATTTACGGGTTAACATCAGGTTAATCAATAGCAGCAGGAACATAAATAGCCCTACTAAGGTTCTCAGACCTATATCCGTAACAAGTCTGGTGACAAAAACCGTTTGATAATTTTGGGTCTTAAACCAGATCCAATCAATGTACAGTCCAGCTCCCCAGCCCACTATGGAAATCAATATGGTTGCAGCTAAGATTAAAAGACCAAGGGATAACCGAGACTTTCCTTTCACGACAACACCTCCAGCGTCAATATTTAATATTACATAGGCTTAGTCCCTTTCATCTGATCATCAGACTCTTTTCTTAACTTTGCTTCACACATCTGGCAAAAGGACACGGATTTTTTTGGTTTTGGAATAAAATCATCCTCTTCATCCCAAGGGTCTAAGCTCTTTTCAATAACAATGATTTTCCCACACAGAATACAACGCAGCTCATTTTCTTTTTTCTCCATAGATAGCACCCCCCTATAAAGTATCCCAAAATGACAAATTAGTAAGGTATTTCTTTAAGGGGTGGTAAAAATCCTGCCTTTTTTAGCCAAAGTAATAAATATCACAACCAAAATATAACTTAAAACTTATAGGTTATTTACTTTACCACAACTTGGGTATTATTGTCAAAAATAGTTGCACAAGGGGACGATCTTAGCCGTTCCCTTGCTGTTTCTATCCTAATGGAAATAAACAGAGGACTGGTCTGCCAGCCCTCTGTCGTTTTGCGGCACGCATCTTTATTATTGTTCAATGGCTAGCTTTACCAGACGGTCAATCAATTCTGGGAAACCTATCCCTGCGTATTTAGCGGCATCTGGAAATAGGCTGGTTGCTGTCATGCCAGGCAGGGTGTTAATTTCAAGGGCGTAGGGTTGGTTGTTATGAACAATAAAATCCACACGGCCTATTCCTTTACAGCCAAGGGCTAGGAAGCCTTTAACAGCAAACTTCTTAATCTGTTCCTGAATAGCCAAATCGATCCGTGGCGGAATAATGTGGTCACTCATACCGGGTGTATATTTTGATTCATAATCATATACCCCGGTTACCGAGGTTATTTCAATCAGGGGTAAAGCAACCGGATCATCATTACCTAGTACAGATGCCGTAATTTCAGTGCCTGAAATGAATTGTTCAATCAAAACATCGTGATCATAGGTCAATGCAGATGTTAATGCCTCCGCCATTTTTTCCCGCTCATGGACAAAGGTAATTCCAATGGTAGAACCCTGGGTATTCGCCTTAACCACTGCGGGAATACCTACCTCATTTATTACCCTTGCCGAAATTGTCTGCAAGCCCTGGGTCTCTACCTCTCTCTTGGTTATGACAGTAAAGGCAGGGGTGGGTATACCTTCCATTTTAAAAATTTTCTTAGTGGCAATTTTACTTATGGCCAAGGCACTGGCAAGCACGCCACTACCGGTATAGGGAATATCTAACATCTCCAGTAAACCCTGAATGGTACCGTCTTCTCCGTATTTACCATGCAAGGCCAAAAAGGCTAATTCAACCCTTTGATCTTTAAGTTGTTCTACCAAATCATAACCAACATCTATTTTAACTACATCATCGTAGCCTGCAGTTTTTAGAGCTTGAAATACTGCTTCACCACTCCTTAGGGAAACCTCCCTTTCTGCTGAGCGTCCACCGCATAAAACCCCTATGCGCATGTTATTTTCACCTCCTGAATTTTACCACTAAATGCAATGCGTTTTATTATATTCTGAAGCAGATTATAAAATCCCTGTCTTATTATGCAACTTTTTTCGGTTCTATAAAATATATATGGTGGCAGAATTCAAATATACCCGTGATAGAAAAAAAGCTAAGGCTCACGCCATTATAGCGCGAGCCTTTCTGATGGTACTAAAAAAACCCAGTAAGCTTTGTGCTTACTGGGTTTTTTACTGGCGGGGGCACTAGGACTTGAACCCAGAACCAACGGTTTTGGAGACCGCTACTCTACCAATTGAGCTATACCCCCATGTTTTTTGCTTCCCTTAACGCAATTGTAAGTATACCAAAAGTGACACTAGCCGTCAATATATATAAACAAGAATTTTTATTACTAAAAATAGGCCCTGTTATGATCATTTTGGTTCTTGGAATATTTATTTGTTATTTGCAAATAATAATCTTGAAATACTAATAAGGAGGTATAAACTTTGGCTAAACCTGATGATAGAAGTGATAATGTTGAGAAACTTCAAGAAATGGTTCAAGATACAATACAAAACCTAGAAGAAGCTCATGAAACTCTACAAAACGAATCCCTTAGTGAAGAACAGAGACAAGCAATTATTGATAAGAACCATCGACGCGAAGAAAGTATTCGGTCTTTCAGAGATGAAATAAAAGACGAATACCGTGATCAACACTAATTATTGGCCCTCGGACAGGCAGGTGTAATGTCATGGGAAATTTTATTAACTATATACCACCAGGAAAAGATATGGAAATGGCAACCGAATTGCAAATTGAAGACAATAGTAATTTAATATCACCCCAAGAATGGACTTATTGTGAAAAGGAAAGAGAACTTGCTAAATTTGCTGAAAATAATGCTAAATAGCTTAAAAAGAAGTGTCGCAAAACTACTTTACGTAGTAAGCGACACTTCTTTTTTAGATGAATTGTAGGATACTACCCCTGTGTCACTGGGTCTGATTGCGATCATAAATAAATTTTAGACCCTGTAAAGTAAGGAACTGATTTACTTTATCTATGACGGAAGTTTCTTGGGCCATAATATCAGCTAAACCACCAGTGGCAATTACTTTAGCGTCGGCACCTATTTCCTGTTTCATGCGTCTTACCAAAAATTCCACTTGACCGGCAAAGCCATAAATAATACCGGATTGCATGGCGGTAATGGTGTTTTTGCCAATAATTCCTAATGGTTTGACTAATTCTACCCTAGGTAGTTTGGCTGCTTTAGTATATAAGGCCTCGGCAGATATAGTAATTCCTGGGGCTATGGCCCCTCCTAAGTACTCGCCCTTTGCTGTTACACAGCAGAAGGTTGTGGCAGTTCCAAAATCAACAATGATTAAGGGTCCACCGTAGAGGGTGTAAGCCGCAACTGCATTAACAATTCGGTCTGCACCAACCTCTCGGGGGTTGTCCATCTTAATATGGAGGCCATTTTTGATGCCTGGTCCCACCTGAATTGGCGATATATTGAAATATTTTTTTGATACATATTCTAATATGGGATTTAGAGGCGGAACCACGGAAGAAATAATGATACCTTCTACATCTTTCATTTTAATGTGTGATAAACTAAATAGTTCCTTTAATAATACAACATACTCATCGGCTGTTCGGTTTCGGTCTGTAGCAAGTCGCCAATTAGCAATTAAGGTCTTATCATTAAAAACCCCGAAAACGATATTGGTATTGCCTATGTCCACTGCAAGAATCAAGGCTTTCCCCGCCTTTCCGAAATAGGCATCATTTAATTGGATTCACCGTGGGTTTCATGATGGATAACCTCATTGATACGATTATTTTCGTCCACCATGACAATCTTAGGTTTAAAGGTTTTGGCTTCCTGTGCATCAATAGCCGTATAAGTGATAATGATGACAACATCGCCAGGTTGGACATAACGTGCTGCGGCACCATTAAGGCAGATGACGCCGGAACCCGGTTCCCCTTCGATAACATAGGTTTCAAGCCGAGCACCATTATTATTATTAACTACTTGAACCTTCTCATTGGGTAAAATTCCTGCAGCTTCCATTAAATCTTTATCAATGGTAATGCTGCCAACATAATTTAGATTAGCCTCAGTTACAGTTGCACGGTGAATCTTTGATTTAAACATAAATAATAACAATTCTCTCACGCCTCCAAAACAGCGTTATCGATTAGTCTCGTTTTTCCAAAACGGACTGCCAAAGCCAACAGGACTTTTCCTGTTAAATGTTCGATTGTTGTAAGATTAGGAAGGGATAATATTTCTACATAATCTACATTTGCCAAAGGTTCTTCTAGGATATTGTTTAAGACAGCCTGTTTTAATTGACGAATATCCTTCTCACCATTGGCTACTAATTCTTGGGCCAGCTTCAAACTGCGAAACAATACTAAACCTGCTTGTCTTTCCTCCGGAGAAAGGTAAACATTACGGGAACTCATAGCTAAACCATCAGCTTCTCTCACGATTGGCACAGCTATGATTTCTGAGTTAATGTTGAGGTCTTCAACCATACGTTTAATTACTAATACCTGTTGAAAGTCCTTTTGTCCAAAAAAAACTGCGTTAGGCTGAATAATATTTATTAATTTAGTTACCACTGTGGCTACACCCTGGAAGTGACCTGGCCGTGCCCCCCCACATAAAGGTTCACTGACCCCAGTTACATTTACGTAACTGCTGAAAAATTGTGGATACATTTCCTTTACCGCGGGAGCAAAGATTACACTAACTCCTGCCTCTTCTGCCAATGCTGCATCTCTTTGTAAGTCCCTAGGGTAGGCTTCATAATCTTCATTGGGTCCAAATTGAGTAGGATTAACAAAGATACTCATTACTACCACATCAAAACGAAGTTTAGCCTGGTTTACAAGGGACAGGTGTCCTTGGTGCAAATAACCCATAGTTGGAACCAATGCAATACTTTTTCCTTGAGATCTAACAGTATTTAATACGAAACGAACTTCCTCAATGTTTTGGCAAAGTCTCATGGGACACCACCTTAAAAAAGACTTAGTAAAGTTTTTTCAGTTCCTCCTCTTTCATGTTAAAAACATGCTCAGGACCAGGGAAAGATCGATCTTTAACCTCTTCAACATAGCTGGAACATGCCTGTACAATTTGTTCTTTTAGATTTGCATATTGTTTGACAAACTTAGGGGTAAAGTCTGAGAACATACCTAGTAAATCGTTGATTACCAACACCTGTCCATCACAGCCTGCACCTGCCCCAATGCCAATGGTAGGTATTGAAATGGCTTCGGAAATGGCTCCGGCCAATTGATGTGGTATGCACTCCAGTACAATGGCAAAAGCACCAGCCTGTTCAAGTCTTTTGGCATCTTCTAATAACTTTCTGGCTGCTTCACCATCTTTCCCCTGTACCTTAAAGCCGCCCAATTGATGTACGGATTGTGGTGTCAAGCCCAAATGCCCCATAACAGGAATACCGGCATCCGTTATGGCCTTAACATTATCTGCCACCTCACTGCCACCCTCCAACTTTACAGCCTGGGCAAAACCCTCCTGCATGAGGCGTCCGGCATTTTTTATACTTTCTTCCCTGGAAATGTGGTAAGACAAAAAGGGCATATCGCCAACGACCATGGCTCTCTTAACCCCTTTGCTGACCGCTCTGGTATGATGCACCATCACATCCATGGTCACAGGTACTGTAGAGTCATAACCCAAAACCACGTTGCCAAGGGAATCTCCCACCAAAATGGCATCTATGCCGGCTGCATCAACCAAACTAGCCATTGAATAGTCGTAGGCGGTTAACATGGCTAGTGGTTTGCCCTCCTGCTTCATACGCCGGAAGTCGGCAGTGGTTACCCTTTTGCTCATTATTCTCTACCTCCATAAAGATATTGTTAAGGGCTGTACCCTCCTTGGGCGAAATCCGACCGCTTTCCATAGCCATTCCCACCGTATATAATCCCAGATGACGGTATGCCTCTTGGGCTCGCCAATCCATATTTTTGAGTGCTTTCATGTGTTTTATTACGGTCGCTCCATCCCCCCTGGCTACCGGCCCGGTAAGAGCTGCCGCAGAACCAGATCTTAAAATATTGTTTAGGGTACCTTGTACTAAAGGCAGCAGAGCAGCTAAAGACTGTTCTTCGTTTAATCCAAGATTTTGATACATTGAAGTACTTAGATTAATTATGGAAACTAGGTAATTAGAAGCCACCACTGCTGCTGCATGGTAAAGGGGTTTATCTTCAGGTTTAATAATGAAATATTGGCCTTGTAGATCGTCTACCAATTGTTTACAGGTATCTAGGGCCTCACCGTCTCCTTCTAGGGCAAAGCAAGATCCAGGTAGATTCTTTTTTGCGCTGTCTACGTCTGCAAAGGACTGTAATGGATGCACAGACACTGCCAAAGCACCATGATCACGTAAGGGCTGCATAACGTCACTACCTAAGGCACCACTGGTGTGTATAAAAATCTGTCCGGGTCCACAGCCTCCCTTTAAAGCAAGCATGCTGGCGGTAGCAGCAATCTCCCTGTCTGTAGTAGTGATAAAGACAAGATCCGCAATTTTTGCAGCTTCAGATGCTTGGCTATATCTTTTGGTCTGAATTTTTTCAGCCAGAGTTTCGGCAGAGGAAGCAGTTTTACTAAAAACCCCCAGAGGAACATAACCTCGTTCCTTTAAAAGAATACCCAGTGCGCTGCCTACCTTACCTGCGCCAATAATTACGAAGGAAGGTTTGTCTTTCATAATAAATCCCCCCAACTTGAGATCCATTCCTGGGGCAACCAAGTCTAATAAACGACAAAAAACCCCCCGATGACTCAAGAGGTTCCCATAGCCACACCCCCCGTCTCGGTCCATCGGCTCCAAGCGGAAAAACACCTGCTATGTTTTTTTAGTTCATGGTTTGGTGCAGTTCCCATTAGGATACTACCCGTCTGTACCATAATATTTTACCTACCTTTACTTGGTCTTTTAAGCACAACCACTTAGGGAAGTAAAATGAAAATAGAAAGTGCAATATTTATACCAAAGTTGTCACTATCTGTCAACCCTAGTAATAATGGGTCGATCAGCAATTCGTTATTGTAACCACGCTAACAATAGTTGCAATATAGCAACATTTCTAACTCGATGAAAGGTATATGTAGTCTCTTACTATTTCTGTACTTTGTAATAGCCATGCCTTTGTTGCTCAATTTAGAATGTTCAAACCCATTATGCAAATAAATCTATTTAAAAATATATTACAGGAAATCTACGTTGCAGTAAACCAAGATATGTTGCATTATTGCTTTTGGAGACCGTTGACCATAACTAATCAACGGTCTCCTTTAATTAATTAAAAGTATTCAACTAAAAATTTAAAACCAAATACGCCTAGTAACCTTCGTTACATTGACACGCCACTGTTACGGTACTCTAATTGAGCCTTAGGAGGCTTAGCAAGGTAGCACATAACTGCTGCCGCAGCGGAGAGGACACCACCAATCATAAAGGCTGTAGCATAGGAACCAGTGGCATCAAAAATCATACTGGATATCATAGAACCAAAAACACCGCCTACGCCCCAACCGGTAAAGACAAAACCGTAGTTTAAGCCAAGGTTCTTGGTACCAAAGAACTCAGCCGTGGACGCAGGGAAAATAGCGGCAATGGAGCCATAGCAAAAGGCCACAATAATCAAAGCAAAGGCAAGTACATAGGGTGAATTAATAAAGTTCAGGGTAAACATGGTTACAGCTGAAAGACCGAAGTAAAAAGCACAGGTTCCAGGACGACCCAGTTTGTCAAATAGGAAACCAGAAGATGGTCTGCCTAAAGCATTGGCTATGGCTAAAATGGCTACCAAAATGAAGCCCCATTGAGCACCTTGAAGAGCCATAATTTTAGCTGCGTGTCCGATAACAATTAAACCTGCAACAGCAGTGAAGGCAAAGCTCAACCAAAGAATATAAAATTGCGCGGTTTTAAAAATATCCTTTGTTTCATATTGTAATACCTTTACAGGTGCCGCATTCGACTTAGCACCGCCGCCACCCATTTTAGCTAGTTGCTCACTCCATTCCTTTGGAGGGATTGCAAAAAATTGAGCACATAAAACGATAACGATTGAATAAGCAACACCTAAAATTAAAAATGATTGCTGAAGTCCATAGATGCCTAGCAAATAGTTTACCAGCGGAGATGCATAAAGAGAAGCACCACCAAAACCTGCCACAACAAGACCTGTGATTAAGCCTTTTTTATACAGTGGGAACCATTTTATTACAGTAGGAGTTGCCGCACCATAGCCAAGGGCTAAACCCATACCTGTTAGTACACCAAAACCCATCATTGCACCATTAGGTGTTAGTGACAAACTAGTAACAATCAAACCACCGCCACATAATAAACCGCCAATGGAAGCTGTTATACGGCCACCTAGCTTATCCTGCATCCGACCAGCAGGAACCATTAGGAGGGCAAATAGGGCGATGGCCACAGTGTAGGGCATTGTTGCCTCAGTAACAGACCAACCTAAACTTGCTACTATTTCTTTAGAAAATACACTCCAAGTATAGAGAATACCAAAGCATAAGTTCATTCCTATACCAGCTATAAGGACAGTCCAAGCACGACTTTGATAATTCATCCAAGCCCCTCCTTAATTCTTAAACTCTCTCAACCTTTTCAAGCCTTCCTTCAATATAAAGTTATTATACTTACTCTCAGAAAACTACATCACCCCCTCAATAATTAGTTACTGTAAAGCATCCTTTACAAAAACGTAAAGAACTTTTTGAAATTTCATCAAATTTAATAAATTTTGATTATTTATTCTCGTTCAATTATATTCACTTCAATAGTATATTGGACTGAATTTTAAAAATTTTACATATAAATATTATTCCAAAATTTGTGGGTAGAAACGACTAAAGATGGAATCTTTAGCCGTTTCCAAATCATTTACCTCTTATTGATTTTACGCCAAATATTCATTTTTTGAGCTTTTTTATGATATTTTATATATTTAGAATATTAAATCAATTCAGTATTTAATTTTACTTATTATATAAATAATATAAGTAATATAAGTAATATAAGTAATAGGTTGTTGTTGAAACGACTAGAGCCGAATGGCTTTAGTCGTTTCAACCCTAATGGTCATTACTCTCATTAATTACCTAGCAATAATAAGGGCTTGACCCATACCGCCGCCTATGCACAGGGTAGCAAGGCCATAGCGAGAATCTCTGCGCTGCATTTCATGGATTAAGGTAACGAGGATACGAGCACCACTGGCACCTACAGGGTGACCTATTGCAATGGCTCCACCATTAACGTTAACTTTTTCAGTTGGCATTTCCAGATCTTTTACAACTGCCAGGGATTGGGCTGCAAAGGCTTCGTTGGCTTCAATAAGATCAATATCAGCTATTGTCATACCAGCCTTTGCTAAGGCCTTACGGGTAGCAGGAATAGGACCTAGACCCATAACTGCAGGATCTACACCACCGGTTCCTGCGGATATAATTGTGGCTAAAGGCTTGAGGCCTAACTGGTCAGCTTTCTCTCTGGACATAACAACCAACGCTGCAGCTCCATCGTTAATACCGGAAGCATTACCGGCGGTTACAGTACCATCTTTCTTAAAGGCAGGTCTTAATTTACCCAGTCCTTCCAGAGTTGTGCCACGTCTTGGGAATTCATCCGTATCAAATACTTTGGGGTCACCTTTCTTTTGAGGAATTATAACAGGGACGATTTCATCTTTGAATTTACCTGCATCAATGGCTGCAATAGCTTTTTCTTGGCTGGCTACGGCAAATTTATCTTGAGCTTCACGGGTTAAGCCATATTGCTCGGCAATGTTCTCGGCTGTAATACCCATGTGATAATGGTTAGTAGCACAAGTCAAGCCATCTTTAACCATGGTATCAGTAATTTTTCCATCGCCCATGCGATAACCATAACGGGCTTTTTCCAATGTATATGGTACAATACTCATATTTTCAAAACCACCTGCTACTACGATATCTGCATCACCACAGATAATGTCGTTGGCAGCCATGGCTACTGTCTTTAGACCTGAGCCACAAACGATATTTACACTATAGGCTGGAATTTCAACGGGAATACCTGCTTTTAAAGCTGCTTGACGGGCAGGGTTTTGTCCCTGGCCTGCTTGAATAACGTTGCCTAGGATTACTTGATCAACTTGTTTTGCTTCCAAACCAGCGCGGACCAAAGCTTCCTTAACTGCAATGGCACCTAAATCAGAAGCAGGAATATTGCTGAGGGTACCTCCAAAACTACCCAATGCGGTACGAACCGCGCTGACAATGACAACTTCTTTACTCATAATAATCAGTCCTCCGTTTTTTATTTATTCTGCATAATTAATTAAGCTGTTGCAAATTTGAGTAAAATAAAGATTTAAAGAATATAAGGTGTGGGTCAGCTTATGACCAGTTAATTAAGTTAGGAATACATTTTTTTGCATAAACAATATGGGTTTTTGGGAGGTATAGTATCACATAAATATTC
Organism: Desulfotomaculum sp. 1211_IL3151; assembly: GCF_036763075.1. Classification (NCBI taxonomy): domain Bacteria; kingdom Bacillati; phylum Bacillota; class Clostridia; order Eubacteriales; family Desulfotomaculaceae; genus Desulfotomaculum; species Desulfotomaculum sp. 1211_IL3151. The sequence goes on from NZ_JBAIYV010000035.1 coordinate 146,338, forward strand.
CATTAACCCAAATAAAATGTCAAATTTTAATATTTATTCTCAAGCAAGAAGATTTAGAAAAGTATGATAAATAGACTATTCTATAAATTCTCTTAAAAACCTGCAAAGTTGCAGGTTTTAAGAGAATTTATTTTTATAGTTTTTTATTTATTTCATGTAAGTACTATTTTAAATTTTCCTTAAGGATTTCACTGATGTCCTTAACTTTTATTTCGTCGTCTTTATTTAAGTTTTTAACACTATCTTCCATCATAACTACACAATAAGGGCAGGCAGTAACAAGGATATTCGCTTCTTTTTCAGCAGCCTCAGCTACTTTGAAATCGGAGAAACGTTGTCCAGGTTCGGTTTCCATCCATATACGTGCTCCGCCGCCGCCACAGCATAGGCTATCGTTTTTAGATTTTCCATATTCGATTGTTTCAATTCCGGGGACTTGAGACAATAGATCCCGGGGGGCTTCGAAAATTTGACCATGACGTCCTAAGTAACAGGGCTCATGATAGATAACTTTTTGACCATCAATATTATTGAAGGCAAGCTTACCTTCTTTGACTAAGTTTTCAAGTATTTCTGTGTAATGATAAACCTCAAATTCACCGCCAAATTCAGGATAGTCATTTTTGAAAGCTGATAGACAGTGGGGTGATGTGGTAATAATCTTTTTAACACCATTCTCTTTAAAGAGCTTGATGTTTGCTTCAGCTAACATAGAAAATTCAGTTTCAGCACCAATCTTACGAATGGATTCGCCGCAACATTGTTCTTCGTTACCAATAATTCCAAAGCTTATTTCAGCTTTTTTAAGAAGCTCAGCAATAGATTGGGCTATTTTTTGGCTTCTGCCATCAAAGGCTGAAGTACAGCATACATATAAAAGGTACTCTGTGTCAGGTGTAAATTTGTTAATGTCCAGGCCCTTAGCCCAGGCATCCCGCTTTTCTCTTGGCTGTGACCAGGGATTACCTTGACTGTTGATACTTCCGACAGCTGCCTTTAGGTTTTTGGGGATACCACCCGTTTCACCGATTACACTACGCATAGCACGTACTACATCCGTGATTTTTACCCCGCGTGGGCAACGGGTAACACAGTGTCCGCAGGTTGTGCAGGCGTATAGTATATCATCGGTTTCATAACCATCAATACCCATCCTACCCTGATAAATCATTTTACGAATATTAAAGTGGCTTTTTTCCTCTAATCTACCCCAGGGACAGGTTCCGGCACAGGTCCCGCACTGCATGCAAATGTTAATGTTGTCGCCACCCATCTCTACAATAGCGTCTCTGACTTCTAAAAAATAAGGTGCTGCTTCTTTCATAATCTCTCCTCCTAAATGTCAAATTGTGTTAGGAAACTCAGTGGTTCCCAGGTGCCAATAATACCTTGATGCCTCCAAAATAGGTACCATCGGCAAAATAACCCTCCCTATATATACATTTTTTATAGGGTACGTACTCCAGATGACATCCCATTATTTCTAAAATTGGTACAATTAAGACCAGAGTGCTCGTGAGATTCCGTGACTAAATTAGATAAATTGCAAAAAATATAAAAAGGCCGAAATATATATTAGTCCTCTGAATCTTCACTATGTGAATAAAATAACAGAGGAATGCATTCTTAATCTATTCTATTTGTTAATAAGTTAATTAAATAATTCTAAGAATTCGGGTAGAGTAACGAAATATCTCGTTGCTCTACCCGAAAGTGTCTAATTATCTGAGAATGCCAGCAGCAATAACAATACGTTGAACTTCGCTGGTACCTTCATAGATCTCTGTAATCTTAGCATCACGCATCATGCGCTCAACGGGATACTCTCTGGTGTAACCGTAACCACCGAAGATTTGTACAGCTTTGGTGGTAACTGCCATAGCAGTTTCAGCAGCATGCAGTTTAGCCATAGCGGATTGCTGGCCATAAGGAAGTTTGGCATCTTTTAGATAAGCAGCTTGATATATTAACAATCTAGCAGCTTCGATTTGGGTAGCCATATCGGCTAACATCCAAGCAATACCTTGGTTAGCGGAAATGGGCTTGCCAAATTGCTCACGGATTTTACTGTATTCTACAGCAGCTTCAAAGGCACCTTGGGCAATACCTAAAGCTTGGGAAGCAATACCGATACGTCCGCCGTCAAGGGTCATCATAACTTGCTTAAAGCCAGCGCCTAGCTCGCCCAGTAAGTTTTCCTTAGGAATTCTGCAATTTTCAAATACTAATTCATAGGTTGCGGAAGCACGAATGCCCATTTTGTGTTCTTTTTTACCAAAGGTAAAGCCAGGGGTATCCTTTTCAACGATAAACATGGAAATACCTTTAGCTTTTTTCTCTTTATCAGTAACAGCTATAACAATATAAGTTTCTGCATAGAAACCGTTGGTAATAAATATTTTAGTACCGTTAAGTACCCACTCATCGCCATCTAAAACAGCGGTGGTCTTTTGACCAACAGCGTCAGAACCAGCAGCGGGTTCAGTTAAACCAAGAGCACCGATTTTTTGACCGTTTGCTAGAGGAACCAGATATTTTTTCTTCTGTTCTTCGGTACCAAAGGCATAGATAGGCCATGCGCATAGGGAGGTATGGGCAGAAACCAGAACGCCGCTGGAAGCACATACACGGCTCAGTTCTTCTACTACGATAGCATAGCTAAGGTTGTCCATGCCGGAACCTTCATATTCTTCGGGGAAAGGAACGCCAGCAAGACCCATTTCAGCCATTTTGGTCCATAGGCTGTAATCATACTGCTCATTCTCATCCATTTCTGCAGCTTTAGGCTTAATTTCGCCCTCTGCAAAGTCACGCACTGCTTTACGAAGCATTTCCTGCTCTTCAGTTAGTTTAAAAATCATTCACTTTTCCTCCTCGTATTTGATTTTGACAGGGCTGCCGATATATTTTTTCAGTGCCGGTTGAGCATTCCTAATGTTAAAAAAGCTAGGTCCACCTTATAAGTTCTATATATAGGTTATAAGGTGCCAGTGCCACACTGTGGCGGCACCGGCTGAATACGACCTGATAAAATCTTAGTTCAATCAATAGAAGGAATAAGGGGTAACAGGTAACCAACACTGGCCGACAGGCATATTTAGGGTAGGAATATACCCTCTGGATCAATCACCTTATACAGTAGTTCAAGCTCATGGTAGGTAGGTGGTTTGGTTTCCCCACTGACTCTGGAGATATCTAGGTCAAACTCACAATTATCCTTAACATCTTGGGCTGTGAAACCAGGATGATAGGTATCTAGGTACATTTCACCGGTTTCTTGATCAAAGCGGAAAACAGCCATATTGGTTATAACAGCCGATGGTCCACCCCGATGGAATTTGCCATATAACTCCTGCTTAGGAACAAATTTACGGCCGGGGAATGTAGGCACTCTCCATCCCGGAGAGGTAACATAGCTAACATTATCCACAAAGCGGCGTTTTTCTTGAACCATCATAAATACAGTTCTTTCAGCTAAGGAGTTAATATCGGGGTTACCGCCACTGCCTGTTAGTCTGGCTGAGGGATTTAAATAGTCTCCCATGGCGGTGGTATTCACATTACCATATTTATCAATTTCTGCCCCACCTAAAAAGGCTAGATCGACACCGCCTTTATGGAGTTGGTTAAATACATCAAATAGACCGGAAGCAATGGCACCGCCATAGGCACAACGGGCATCACCTACTGAGGTGGGTAAATGAATGGGTCTACCATCGATTGATCCAGCCTCGTAGATGCAGTAAGCACCTGGAGAGGTTGTTTTTTGGGCAAGCATGATAGCAAGCATTGGTAAACCTGTGCCGGCAAATACCACTTCGCCATCATTAACTTCCCTAGCCGCAGAAACAGCTAGCAAATCGATGATTTTGTATTCACCCGGTTTAGCAAACTCATGGCTACTCATTATCTCGCCCCCCTCTTCACTTTACTTGAATAATTCAAGGCAGAGTTAGCACGTAAATTCTCTAAGCGTCTAACGCCTAATTTTTCGAGGTACTCATAATGATCTTTAACCCCGAAGACCCATTCTTGTGCCCAAGCATCAAAACCTTCTTGGGTTCTGGTCTTATTATAAAAGTCACGAATAAAATCACCATCTACTTCATACTTGCCGTAGCAACCAGTTGGGTGACCCGCCATGGGTAATTCAACAATGGCATCAACCAGATAAGGGGGGATAAGGTTGCGATCCGGCTCACGACGGATGTATTCTTCAGGCACAACTTCTTCAGCAATGACAATTATTTTATCCGCTGCTTTAGCAGCTTCTTCGTCGGTATATTTCTGCCCGTTGATTCTTACAGTACCTTCTTCACCCACCTGTTGTGCAAGCATGATGCATACATCTGGCTTAGCAGCAGGAATATGGACGAGTTCGCCCATGTCATAAAAATTGTCTTTAACAACTTCAAACTTAGCAGCAGGTATTTTGGGGTTTTCCCCATTCCGTAAGCCATGAACTGCCAAAGAGTCTAATTCTGGATTAAGAATATCGGTACCCATAGCAGATGCTGTAGGCAGGTAAGGTACCCCCATCGCTCCGGCCATTAAACGTAAAACCATATGCACGTGACTATAGTCATTGGCAATGATTTCACCTTCTTTTACCTTACGCGAAAAGTTACCACCTAACTTACCAAACAACTCATGACCTATCCAACAGGATTCCCAAATCTTTACACAACCTGCGCCGATCAAAACCTCACTATGGGTGCCAGAGTTTACTTCCATTAGATGTAAATTCTTTTTTCCTTGCCGTACAATTTCATAAACTGCGGCCATGGGGCGCCGCCAAATCGTGAACCCGCTGAAAGTAAGCATGTCGCCATCTTTGATCAGGCTGATGGCTTCTGTTAGAGACATCCTCTTACTAGACTTTGTCACTAACTGATACCTCCTTTTATATATTTGGGTTTATTCCTCACTAAAAACCTATTTAAGGAGGTTTTTAGCAATAACGATTCTTTGTACTTGGTTGGCACCTTCATAGATTTGAGTGATTTTAGCATCTCTCATGTAACGCTCGATTTGGTACTCTTTGCAATAACCGTAGCCACCAAACAATTGTACGCAGTCCGTGGTTACTCTCATGGCTGTATCCGTGGCAAACTTTTTAGCCATAGAAGCTTCCATTGCATGCTCTAGGCCGTTGCTCTTTAACCAGGCTGCACGGTATACCAGCAGACGGGATGCATCAATTTCTGTCTGCATATCAGCCAGCATAAATTGAATACCCTGTTGTGCAGACAGAGGTTTGCCAAACTGCTCACGGGTCTTGACATAGGGAATGGTTAAATCCATAGCACCTTGGGCAATACCTAAGCCCTGGGCACCAATGGTAATCCGACCACCGTTTAAGAGACCCATGGCCACGTTAAAGCCTTTACCTTCTTCAAGTAAGCGGTTTTCAACCGGTACTTCGGCGTCTTCGAAGGTCAAGGTTACGGTAGCAGAACCATTTAAACCCATTTTTTCTTCTGGCTTGCCAATGATCAGGCCAGGAGTATCTTTATCAATGATCAGGCAGGTAACTCCATTGTAATTTTTGGTAGTTGGATCGGTGCGAACAAAGGTCACATACATATCGGCATAGCCACCGTTGGTAATGAAAATCTTACTGCCGTTAACGATGTATTTGTCACCTTTCCGAACTGCCGTACATTTTAAAGCAGCAGCGTCAGAACCAGCCTGGGGTTCAGTAAGGGCAAAGGCTCCCAGCATGGTACCTTCACATAACGGCTTCAGGTATCTTTCTTTTTGCTCATCGTTACCAAACATATAGGTAGACATACAACCTAACCCGGTGTGAACAGAAAGAACAACGGCTGTTGAAGCACATACCTTAGCAATTTCTTCTACTAGGATAGCAAAAGTTACGTAGTCAGAACCAGCACCGCCGTATTCTTCGGGGATGGGAAGACCCATTAGTCCCATATCGGCTAATTTCTTAATTGTATCAAGAGGGAACTGGTGGGTATGGTCAGTTTGAGCAGCAATTGGAGCTATTTCTTTTTGAGCAAATTTACGTATTGTGTCTCTAAACATTTGTTGTTCATCGTTTAACCTAAAATCCATACATTGACACGTCCTCTCTAGTACTGTTTATTGCTAGGAGCTGCTTAAAACAGTTGTTTTAGGAACTATAATGGTGGGGAGGAATTTCACTGATAAATACCAGTGAAATTCCGGTTTAAATCAAAGGGTTACTTACCAGTGAAACTAGCCTTTCTCTTTTCAACAAAGGCAGTCATACCTTCTTTTTGATCCGCAGTGGCGAAGCATAGACCAAATACCTCTGCCTCGTATGCCATACCTTTATCAGCATCCATTTCCAGACCTTGATCGATAGCAGCTTTGCAAAGACGAACAGCTACCTGACCCTTGGAAGCAATCCGACCAGCCATGGCTTTACAGAAATCTAATAATTGATCTTCCGCAACTACATGGTTAACCAGGCCCATACGATGGGCATCTGCAGCACCAATAATATCACATGTATAGATCAGTTCCTTAGCCCGACCTTTACCAACTAAACGAGGTAATCTTTGGGTTCCAGCGAAGCCAGGGGTTACACCAAGACCAGCTTCTGGTTGACCAAATTTACTCTTTTCAGTAGCAACCCGAATGTCACAAGCCATGGCTAATTCACAACCGCCGCCCAATGTAAAACCATTGATGGCTGCGATAACAGGTTTGTTCATATACTCCAACTTTTTGAATACATCTTGACCCAGAATAGCAAAGGCACGGGCTTCAAGGGCATTCATATTCTGCATAGCAGTAATATCTGCACCAGCCACAAAGGCTTTCTCGCCTGCACCCTTAAGGATTACAACAAAAATCTCGTCATCAGCAGTAATAACGTCTACAGCTTGACCAATTTCTTTAAGAACTTCTGGGTTTAAGGCATTGAGGGCCTTGGGGCGATTGATGGTCAACAAGGCAATATTGCCTTCCTTTTCCAGTAGAAGGGTATTAAATTCCATCAGGTTGACCTCCTAATTTATTTATTATACTCGTAGAAACCTTTACCAGACTTACGGCCTAACCAACCAGCTTTAACATATTGACGGAGCAGTGGGCAAGGACGATACTTGGAATCAGCATAGCCTTCATGCAGTACGTTCATAATAGCAAGAACGGTGTCCAAGCCAATCAGGTCTGCCAAAGCAAGAGGTCCCATGGGGTGGTTGCAACCAAGCTTCATTACATTGTCAACACCCTCTGGGGTAGCAATACCTTCATAAACACAGAAAATAGCTTCGTTAATCATTAATTGAAGTACACGGTTGGATACAAAACCAGGAACATCTTTAACTTCAACCGGAACTTTACCTAGTTTAACGCTCATTTCTTCAATGGCCTTGTAGCATTCATCCGATGTAGCAATACCACGAATAACTTCAACCAATTTCATAACAGGAACAGGATTCATGAAGTGCATACCGATTACTTGAGCAGGACGCTTGGTGCATGCAGCAATTTCAGTAATAGGTAGGGAGGAAGTATTAGTAGCTAAGATTGCGTGTGGGGGGCAAATGCCATCTAAATCAGAAAATATTTTAGCTTTAAGTGACATATTTTCAACAGCAGCTTCAACTACCAGATCGCAATCCTTCGCATCTTCTAAACTGGTAGAAGGAGTAATGAGAGCAAGAGCAGCATCCTTAGCTTCTGCTGTCATTTTACCTTTGTCTACACTGCGGCTTAAATTTTTAGTAATGCCGGCAATGCCTCTTTCAACAAATTCTGTTTTTATGTCATTTAAAACGACAGCAACGCCTGTTTGAGCAAAAACCTGGGCAATACCACTACCCATTTGGCCAGCACCAATGACCATCATCTTTTTAATTTCCATGATTGTCCTCCTCATCTAATAACTAGTATTATCGATGGTGGCTAGTTATTCCACCTTAATCATCATTGCATCACCTTGGGCTGCACCACTGCAGATGCAGGCGATACCATATCCGCCGCCGCGTGCTCTTAGAGCAAAAGCTAAGTGCATCAGGATACGTGCACCACTGGCACCAATTGGGTGACCATAGGCGATGGCTCCGCCATCTACGTTAACACGATTGGAGTCCCAGCCAGCTATCTTCCCACTGGTCAGAGCAACGGCAGCAAAGGCTTCATTGGCCTCGATCAGATCGATCTGATCAATCGTCATACCTTTTTGTTTTAAGAGTTTTAATGTTGACAATCCAGGAACAGTTGCAATATATCTTGCTTCCTGAGAAACTTCTGCGTGGCCTACGATGGTTGCCAAAGGCTTAAGGCCAAGTTCATTAGCTTTTTCACGAGACATAAGCACTAGGGCACCGGCACCATCATTAACCCCGGGAGCATTGCCGGCAGTAACAGTACCGTCTTTAGCAAATACAGGGGGCAACTTAGCTAATGCTTCGATGGTGGTATCTGGACGGGGACCTTCATCGGTATCAATAATTGTTGAACCCTTCTTGCCAGGTATTTCAACTGGCACGATCTCTTCTTTTAAACGACCGGCTTTTATTGCTTCAGAAGCATATAATTGACTTCGTAAAGCCCACTCGTCTTGAGATTCCCGGGTAAGGCCAAATTCATTAGCTACTTCTGAGCCATGAATTGCCATATGACGATCATAGAAGGAGCACCAGAGGCCATCGTTAACCATCAGGTCTTTCGCCTTTTGATCCATCATACGAGCACCCCAGCGCATACCAGGAAGGAAATAAGGAGCATTGCTCATGCTTTCCATACCGCCTGCGACGGCTATATCAATCTCACCTAGACGAATGGCCTTATCAGCCATGGATACAGTAATTAAACCAGAGGAACAAACCTTATTGACAGTGATTGAGGGGACTTCCCAAGGTAAACCCGCTCTGCGAGTTGCCTGACGGGAAGGAACTTGACCGCAACCGCCTTGTAGAACTTGACCCATATAGACATAATCAATTTGCTCTGGAGAAATCCCCGCACGTTTGACTGCCTCTTGAATGGCAATGCCGCCCAGATCGACTGCTTTAAATGATTTTAAACCGCCGGCAAAGCGGCCGAATGGGGTTCTAGCAGCACTAACTATAACGGTTTCCTTCATCAAACCCGCACCTCTTCTTCCTACATCTTATTCGGAAAAAAAGCCCCGCAGACAAATTGTCTGGCGGGGCTCTAGGCTCTCAACGCAGAAAATCTATAACACTTTTGTTTTTAGTTGTTATTTTACAGCTAGTGACTTGTTGCAGGTAATTTCTTTAGCCTCATCCGTAAGATAGACACTATTAAGCTTATTTATTTGTCCACACCGCGGGCATTTAACCTCAAGCATCTGGCAATTACGATACCTCGCTAAAAGCTTCTGACATTTTGCGCAACGGAAATCCTGCAACCTCCGCTCACTCCTTTTTAGGTCAATTTATTTAGAGGTAATCCTATTTACAACAGTTTATCCATGCTCCGCGGGGACATCTAATTAAGCTAAAATTTTCTGAAGCTCTTCTTTTAATAGAGGAACTACTTCAAAAAGGTCTCCTACAATACCATAGTCAGCCATTTTAAAGATGTTGGCTTCGGGATCTTTGTTGATAGCAACGATGCATTTAGAGGAGCTCATACCAGCTAAGTGCTGAATAGCACCGGAAATACCGCAAGCAATATAGAGGTTGGGAGAAACGGTTTTACCAGTTTGACCAACCTGTTGAGCCTGTGGGTACCAACCAGCATCTACCACTGCCCGGGAGCAACCGACAGCAGCACCAAGGGCATCGGCAAAATCTTCAAGTAATTTCATGTTTTCGGGGCCTTTTACGCCACGACCAGCAGAAATAACAATGCTAGCTTCAGTAAGCTCTGGGCGGGAGGAAATTGCCATAGCAACTTCTTTAACGATCTGACGGATATCTCCGGTTACTTCTACATTTATAACCTCTGCTTGTTTGCCAGCTTGAGGTTCATTAATTGCCAATACGTTGGGACGCATTGCAGCGATTGCCGGGCGAGCTTCAGGGCATGAAGCTGTTACAAAGGCCTTACCAGCATAGAGGGGGCGATCAAATACTAATTGTCCGCCTTCAGCCTTAACAGTTACACAGTCAGAAACCATACCGGTTGCCAAGCGTTGAGCTAAGGAAGCACCCAGGTCACGGCCTACTGCAGTATAACCAAAGAAGATTGCACTGGGCTCATTGGCTTTTGCCAGGTCAGCCAGTGTGCTTACATAACCATCATTTGTATATTCAGCTAATTTATCATTGTCAGCTACATAAACCTTGTCCGCACCATATTCACCAAGGGCTGCAGCTATACCAGCAACATCTTTACCAAATAATACAGCACATAGTTCTTCACCCAGGCTGTCAGCTAAACCGCGGCCTGCGCTTAATAATTCGTAAGTAACTTTTTTGATTTTGCCATCACGTTGTTCTGCAAATACCCAAATACCTTTTGCCATTGGCCATTCCCTCCTTTATATTACTTTTGCTTCTTCGCGCAGAAGTTTTGCTACTTGGCTAGCAGCTACAGCAGGTTCATCGGTAATAACTTTTCCGGCTGCCCGAGCTTCTGGCAAATAGATATTTAAGGTCTTTACTTTTGCTGCAACAGCGGCAGCATCCAGTCCTATGGCATCCAATCCAACTTTTTCAATTTTCTTTTTCTTAGCTTGCATAATTCCCTTCATAGAAGGATAACGAGGCTCGTTTAAGCCCTTTTGGCAAGTTACCACTGCTGGAAGAGGAACTTCAATAATGGCAGTACCACCATCTATTTCAGTGGTAGCAGTGGCTTTACCACCAGCTACTTCTAATTTAATTGCTAAGTTAACCAACGGAATATTTAAAGCTTGGGCAACACGGGATGCCACTTGGGCAGAACCATCATCAATTGCCCGCCACCCAGCTAAAACTAGATCATATTGCATACCACCAATAGCTTTGCCTAAAGCAGTGGCTACACTATACTCATCAGCATCAGCCAGGGCAGCATCTTCAACTACATAACCGCTGTTGGCACCCATAGCAAGGGCTTGACGTACTGTTTGGTCTACATTTGAACCTACAGATACGATTGTCACTTCACCCTTGTTGGCTTCTGCGATTTTTAGGGCCTCTTCAATAGCAAACTCGTCATAGGGGTTGATAATTTGGGTGATACCGTCACTGTTAATTTTACCATTGGCGATTTTGATAGCTGCTTCGGTATCAAAGACTTGTTTAACTAACACTAAGATTTTCATACGCACCCTCCTTTTTACTTATATAAAATTATGAGCAGTATTTTTTGTTTGGCTCATAACTTTAGGACTTGCTTAGAAATTCCAATGCTTGTTTTCTTGTTTTACAGTGCAAATATCATACCAAGTTTGTCCACTTTCTCAATAACACCGTAAAATCACGGTTTTTTCGCGAATAAATACGTAGTGCAATTGTTACATTAGTTGCAATCGTTTTATATTTGCAACAACCAACAAGCCTTGGTTTTTATTTTTTTATTGCAATAGAGAAAATATTTTGTCATTACCACTTTATGCCAATATTGCTAAAAGCCACACACTATCGAATTTCATAAATTCAAAATAGTCAAAAAATATGATTTTTGATAATATTCGGCATATTTTTAAAGATGCTTCTTTTAGAATTTGGCCCCCTTTCTTTTGTTTCCCCAATGCAACAAAAAATGTAATTTTGCAACAATATCTTCTTTGATATAAGGGTGATAACCTCACCCTTATATCAAATACGTTTGTTTTAAAGGGTTGCTTTACTGCAGATTTCTTTCAACTAATTCAGCAATATCGAAGGCTTTAATATTTTCAGTTGCTTCTTTATCCTTAATACCATCTTCCATCATTGTGAGACAGAAAGGACAGTTAGTTGCAACGACCTCTGCATTTGTATCCAATGCCTGCTCAGTACGCATAACATTTATACGTGTGCCATGTTCTTCTAGCCACATCCGGCCACCACCGGCACCACAACAAAAGCCTTTGGTTTTATTTTTGGACATTTCAACCAAATTAATGCCAGGCAGTGTACCGATGATTTGTCTGGGAGCTTCATACTCATCATGATAACGACCTAAGAAGCAGGAATCATGATAAGTGATCTTTTTAAGAGCATCGGCTTGTTTAAACTTAAGTTTTCCTGCCTTGATTAGCTGGTCAATTAATTGGGTATGGTGTATTACTTCATAATTTCCACCAAATTGTGGATATTCATCTTTTAATACGGTCATACAGTGTGGACAGGTAGTAACAATTTTCTTAACGCCATAACCGTTTAAGGTCTCTACATTATTATTAATCAATTCTTGTGCTAAGTACTCATTACCTAAACGTCTAGCTGAATCACCGCAGCATTTTTCTTCGGGACCAAGAATAGCGAAATTAACTCCTGCGGCTTTCATAATTTTGACTAAGGCTGTTGCTACCTTTTGACTACGGTCATCAAAGGCACCTGCACAGCCCGTGAAGTAAACAATATCGACATTGCTATCATCACTTAATAATTTAACATCTAAATCCTTAGCCCAATCTCCTCTGGAGTTCCAACCAATGCCCCAAGGGTTGAAGTTACGTTCCATATTGGTAAAAGCCAATTGAGCTTCTGCCGGAAAATCACTTTCCATTAGAACAAGGTTTTGTCTCATTTGAATAATTTTAGGTACATGTTCGTTCATTACTGGGCATTGCTCCATACAGCTTGCACAGTTGGTGCAATCCCAAATTTCCTCTGCACTAAATACATCCGGTACCAAATTCTTTTCGAAAACTTCACTGGTGGCTGCCGTTTCATCAGCAACTATATCAGATATAGTGGTGGTTCCTAATTTAGGTCCCATGGCTTTGGCCGTTTCATCAACATGCACCCTTAACTTATGAATTAAATGTTTCGGGGACAGATGTTTGCCACTGAGATAAGCTGGACAGTTAGCCTGACAACGGCCGCACTCAGCACAGGCATAGCCTTCCATTAAATCCTTCCAAGTAAATTGCTCTAATTTAGCTACACCATATTGTTCAACACTCTCATCCTCAAAATTGATGGGCTGAATCATCCCGCCCCGGGGCTTTAGTGTACGGAAAAAGATATTTAAAGGTGCAAAAACTGGGTGTACGTGTGGTGAATAACGGAAAAATACCATGAAGCCGGAAGCAAATATTGTGTTGACCCAAAAAGAAACTTGGAATCCAGTTTCCAAACTTGATTCCGACATGCCGCTAAATAAACTGCCAAATAAAGCAGTAGCAGGGGCTAAGGCATAAACACCGGTTGTATCCATTGCGGCTTTAAAGCCAGTTCCTACGAATACAGAGGCAATCAAAATAGTAAGACCAGAAACCATTATTAATATTAAATTTTCTGCGGGTGTCCCAAAGGGCTCGGGATCCAATCTTTCTATCTTGGAGACCCAGCGACGCCAACCGGAATATAAAATTCCTACAATTGCTATAATTCCGAAAATATCAGTCACTAAATAAAACAGAGAATTATTACTAACAAAAGGAATTACAAAACCAGGAAATAATGCGGATAACATAAATTCAACAATTCTTAAACCAGCAATACTGGCACCGAAAAAAATCATGACGTGCATAATGCCGCCCTCGGCCTCATTAAGCACCTTCTTTTGTCCCAGTGCGTTTACTAAGACACCTTTTAACCTCTCCCCAAAATTGTCTGATCGGTCATCTTTCTTGCCCAAAAAAGCTGCATTTAATCGCTCTTGCACGCCTTTAACCATATTAAAAAGGCCAAAAGCAATTATAGCAGCGAATACAAAGATTTTGATCATGTTAAACTCTCCCTTCAATTAATATTTTTATATAAGAACTAGATGCGTTCTTAACACTGTTTGTATTATGCAATGTTCATACCAAGATTGTCCTAGTCATGATTTAGTTCGTAAAACCCTTAGTCTTTCGCTAATTAATTAAATATTAGACTTGAAACATTCTTAACAAGTGTGGCATTTTATCAACAGGAATACGGGCCTTGAAATTTAACTTGGTTTTAGCTTTGTCTGTTGCTGCCAGTCATTTACGAATCCTTTCATGACAAAATTCCCAAAATCATGAGCAAATAGGCGTCGTTGTTAAAATATTTACAAAAATCATAAAATTTTGTCTTATGCAAAAACAAAACTTACGGTTATTACATTGCTCTTGAAATATTTAACCTTGTATTTTTAGTTTCCAAAACGCAACAAGATATTGCGTTTTGGAAACATTCAAAACATTTATATTTCTTTGCTAATTCCATATTTGGCTGCTTTTCGAACAATGGTCGAAGCGTCCACCTTTAATAATTTCGCCATTTGCCTGGTTGTTCTGCACTCAGCATAGGCCTTTTCTAATACTTGTTTCTCAACACTTTCCACCGCATCTTTTAGAGGCATTAAGCCTGAGACTTGTACATTTAAAACCTCCAGATTATCTCCCCTTAAATTTGATGGTAAATCGTCCTTTGTTAGTGTATCTCTGGAGGAAACGACGACTAATCTTTCGATTAGATTCTCTAGTTCCCGAACATTGCCTGGCCAATCATACCTCAGTAAAATATCAATCATGTCCTGGGAGATTCTTTTGTTAAGCTTATATTTTAGGTTAAACATGAGAACGAAATGAGTAATCAGGACCGGAATATCCTCTTTTCTTTCTCTAAGTGGCGGAACATTAACGGGAACTACATTTAATCGATAGTATAAATCCTCTCTGAACTCTTTATTTTGTACCATCTCGAGTAAATTACGGTTTGTACCAGCCAAAATACGCGCATCAATTTTAAGGGGCTTTTCCCCTCCTACCCGGACAATTTCTCGACTCTGCAAAACCCTTAGGAGTTTAACCTGAAGATTCAGCGGCAGATCCCCGATTTCATCCAAAAATAATGTTCCACCCATGGCCAATTCAAAGTATCCCGCTTTCCCTTGTTTCTTAGCACCGGTAAAGGCACCATAATCATAACCAAATAATTCTGACTCTAACAGGTTTTCCGGTATGGCACCGCAATTAACCTTAATAAAAGGTCCATCGTATCGGGTACTGTTTTTGTGCAAGGTTTCGGCAATTAACTCTTTACCAGTTCCAGATTCACCAGTAATTAAAATTGTTGAATCTACCTTAGCCAACCGCATGATAAGACCCATAAGATCCTTCATTTTAGCTGAATGAACTACCATTTTATCTGAACCAGCATAACGTAAGGTACGCAATTGTTTCTCATAGTGTAAACTTAAACCACGGGCTTGTTCCAATTCTTGTTTTAATAAATTAAGCTCCGTGATATCACGAACATTACTAACCACTCTAAAGATATTGCCGTTTCTATCAAAAACAGGGTTACCGGTGGCTAATGTAGTTTTACCGCTCTTATTTTGTTGAATGATCGTAACGGGTTCCTTGCGTTCTAATACCAATGATGTAACTGATTCAGAGACAATCCCTTCCCTGATTATATCCTTAATATGTCGGCCCAAAAAGACGGAGCTATCCACACCGGTTATACGCTCATAAGCTTTATTAACGCGAAGAGTAAAACCTTCTCCATTGGTTATATATAATCCGTCAAAGGAAGATTCTATAATGGCATCTAGTTCCTGATTTAATTCCTTAACATATTTTAGTTCCCTGGATATTCTCTCCAGTTCGGAAAAATGTTGAAAAACTGCCACGGCACCAAAAATCTTATCCTTTATTTTAACAGGGGATATATTGGAAATAAAGCATTGGTTATTTAGCATGATTTTTTGCATGTGTTCTTCTTTTCCGGTTTGAATAACATTCGTCATGCCACTGTTGGGGAAAAATTCTTCTATGTTTTTACCCTTTACATCCTGAGCTGTCAGTCCTAGAAATCTTTCTGCGGATTGGTTAAATACCTTGATATTCCCTTCTTCATCGACTGATACGATGATATCGTAGATGGAGTTAATGATTGTGTCTAGTTCGCAGGAGATATCCCGATAAAAATCCATGAATACTCGCAGTAAGTCCGTGCGGGTGATTATCCCTATTACTTTATTGCCTTCTACAATTGGCAACCAGTTTAATTCTTGAATTAAGAGGCTATCCACATGATCATCGGGATAACCTGTCTTAATCTCCTGTTCCATTAACTCACCAATGGGGGTCAGTATATTAAGTCCTTCACTGACCAATTTATAAATCTGGTTTTTTGTAAAGAGGCCAATAATTTGTCCGTTGTTGTCGATGACCGGTGCTCCATCCAACCCTTGGTTTAGAAAGATTTTAGCAACTTCTTGAGCAGTTTGTTCGGGTGTTAGGGAAATTGGATTGGTAGTCATAATTTCACGAAGCTTCATTGCACCACCCCCACTAACCTTAACACAATTTTACGGGAAATGAAATGCAATCTTTTTCTGAAAAATGTGACAATATTCGACATTTTTCATTTGATCGCAAAGCCTAATTAAAAAGGGAGTGTCGCTTGCTATATGAAGTAGTGGCGACACCCTCTTTACCTTGTTGCATTTATTTCGCTTCTTTTTCTTCCTTGGCTTTCTTAATGACCATTTCTGCTTCACGACCAGAGAACTCTTCGTAACTGGCGAATTCCATTGTGAAGGAGCCACGGCCTTGGGTCATAGATTTTAGGTCAATGGCATACCGATACATTTCTGATAAAGGAACTTGAGCTTTGACGATCACATTCTTGCCCAGGGCTTCGGTACCTAGCACACGACCTCTTTTGGTATTGAAGTCACTGATGATGTCACCCATGAAGTTCTCCGGAACAGTAGCTTCAACGTTTTGAATAGGCTCTAATAAAACCGGGCTGGCTTGGTCACATCCCTTTTTAAAGGCTAGATGTGCTGCAATCTTAAAAGCCATTTCCGATGAGTCCACCGGGTGATAAGAACCATCATATAATGTGGCTTTTAGACCGGTTACAGGGAATCCTGCCAAAACCCCTTCTTCAAGGGCTTCTCTAAGTCCTTTTTCTACGGCTGGGAAAAAGTTTCTGGGTACTGCTCCACCAAATACTTCTTCTCCGAAAATAAAGTGTTCATCGGATGGTTCAAAACGAATCCAAGCATGACCATATTGACCACGTCCACCGGATTGTTTTTTATGCTTACCCTCCACTTCAACCTTTTTACGTATGGTCTCACGGTAAGGTACTCTTGCTTCCTCCAGTATTACATCAACACCATATTTTTTCTTTAGCCGGTCAACCATAATTTGGGTCTGGGCCTCACCCATGGTAATGAGCAATGTTTGTTTGGTTTCAGTATTTTTCTGAACCTTAACGGTAGGATCTTCTTCCATTAATTTAAATAAGGCATCGCCTAGTTTGTCTTCGTCATTTTTACTCTTTGGCATAACAGCAATGGTTAGGGTTGGCTGAGGGAAATTAATACCTTCTAATAATTCAGACTTATCTTTGTGAGCCAGGGTATCTCCTGTGGAAGTATCCTGCAGTTTAACGAGTACAGCTAAATCTCCGCAGGGTACTATATCGGTTGGTACGGTTGTTTTACCACGCACATAAAGAATTTGACTGAGTTTTTCTGGTTTTCCTTTGGAAGCATTGACAATGGGGGAATCATTTTTTAATTGCCCTTTAAACACTTTTATGAAATTCATTTTTCCAACATAGGGGTCAGCAATGGTCTTAAATACCAGGGATGAAACCGGGCCATCTTCCACCTGTGGTGCCGGGAAGTATTCCGCCAAGAAATCAAGTATTTGAGACACACCAATGTTTTTTGTGGCACTGCAAGCTAGAATTGGCACCACTTTGCCCATAGCCAGAGACTTACGGAAACCATCATTTATTTCATCGGCGGTTAGTGCTTCGCCTTCAAGGTATTTCATGGTAAGATCATCGTCACCCTCAGCGGCAGCTTCTATAAGGGTTTCATAATAGAGCTCTAGTTGATCCGTTAAATCATCAGGTACAGTAGTTTCCTTACCCTTTCCTTCTCCTTCGAAGGCTTTTTGTCCCATTACATTTACGATACCTTTAAAATCATTAAAGGAGCCAATGGGCAATTGAATAGGTACAAAATTAGCTTGAAATTTATCCTTTAATTCATCGACTACCTTGTCAAAGTTCGCATTTTCACGATCCATTTTGTTAATAACTACTATCTTTGGTAAGTTTGGTGCCATTTCCCAAATCGTTTCGTGCTGTACTTGAACACCATCTACCGCAGATACCACAAAGAGAGCGCCATCCACAACACGTAAAGAGCCTTTAACTTCACCAATGAAATCAGAAAACCCTGGGGTATCCAGTAAATTTATTTTCGTGTTATTCCATTCAACCGGGACCAGACTTGTGTGGATGGTCATTTTGCGTGCGGTTTCTTCAGGGTGGTAATCAGAAACAGTTGTTCCGTCATCTACTCTGCCAAGTCTGGAAAGAGTACCGGTATTAAACAACATAGCTTCTACCAAAGATGTCTTGCCAGAACCGCCGTGGGCCACCACTGCAACATTTCGGAGTTGGTTGGATTGGTAATTTTTCAAAGTTCAGGCCTCCTTTTGTAAATAATGGTATCCCTAATTGGTAATTTATATACCCTTACCCATTATTTGTTGAATATGAGTATGTAGGTAATTGAAAATAAAATTATGTTAACATTTCTACAAGTCTAATCTAAATCCTCTTAATTTAACGAAAATTGCTTTAAATTTTTTAGAAAAGCTTGGCTCGCGCCAAATTTATAGCGCACCTTTAAGGGCACAAGCAAGCCTTAGCTTTTCTGAATACGATCATCCTTAAAATCTTATGCTTTCTGGTCGTGTTATAAAGTGATTTTCATTAAGCCTTCTTTTCATACAGAAGGGTTGTCAATCATACATATAATTAAAGATTATCTGGCTTGCCAGTACGAAAGGAAAATGGACATGTCTCGACAATCCTTTGTGACCGGTGCTTTAATCCTGCTATCTGCCAGTTTTATCAACCGAGTAATTGGTTTTATTTATCAAATGGTTATTATACGATTAATTAAACCAGAAGGCGTAGGCTTGTTCAACATGGTTTTTCCCATCTATATACTGGTTATGGTACTGGCCAGCATGGGAATACCCGTAGCAATTGCAAAACTGGTGGCAGAGGAGGTTGCACGAAACAATATCCGAGGGGCTAATCGAATATTTAAAATTTGTTTATCGATATTAATTGTTTCTAGTATCTTTTTTACAACGTTGTTAATCCTTTGCGCCCCGCTTTTAACAAAATACTTGTTTCCAAATCCAAAGGTTTATTATATCTTTCTTTGTCTTGTACCCGGCATAATTGTAGTAGCAATTTGTTCAGCCTTTCGTGGTTATTTTCAAGGCTTGCAGCAAATGACGCCAACAGCTATAACACAAACTCTGGAGCAGATCGTGCGGGTGGTTACCGGCCTATTTATAGCCTATCTTTTGTTGCCAAGGGGTGTGGAATTCGCCGCCATGGGGGCAGCCCTAGGTGTTGTTATAGGAGAAGTAGCCGGTTGCCTGACGATGATATATCTTTACTTTAATCGTCAGAGACCCTATTCGGTAGGACCAAATATTTATCCAGAGCCAGTCAAAACTACCTTAACTCGTATATTCGGCCTAGGTATACCTGTTACTTTGACAAGATTCTTTAGCACATTAATATTGTCTGTGGAAGCGGTATTAATCCCTCAGAGATTGCAGGCGGCAGGCATGTCCGTAAGTGATGCAACCTCGGCATATGGCCAATTTGTTGGTATCGCTGAGGCTTTATTATTTACTCCTTCCATGATCACCATTTCCTTAGCCACCGCACTAATACCTGCTATTTCAGATGCCCTAGCCCTAAACAACTACCGATTAGTCCAAAACCGAACCTCCAAGGCATTACGCATTACTTTTTGTGTCGGGTTTCCCTGTATAGCGGTCTTCCTTTTGCTTCCCAAGGAAATGTGTGGTGTGCTTTTCGGCTATGCAGATGCAGGAGTTATATTAGGTGCTTTTGCCATAGGAGCTCCCTTTTTATACTTTCAACAAACAACAACGGGTATTTTACAAGGAATGGGTCAAGCTATGATACCTTTTAAAAACATGATGGTTGCCTCGATTATTAAAATTCTTGGGCTATATTACTTAATTACTTTGCCTCAATTTGGTGTCTTAGGTGCTGCCTATTCCATGAATATTGGTTATATCACCATGGCATTTTTAAATTATCTCAATTTGCGTAAATTAATTGGTTATCAAATTAATTGGTCCCATGATATCGTAAAACCTTTTTTAGCAGCATTGGGTATGGGATTGGTTATCTGGCAGGTAAAATCATTTTTATCATTTTCACCTTTATTTACTTTGTTGGGTGCCTTGCCGGCAGGATGTATTTCTTATCTTTTCTTTCTGTTTTTATTAGGGGGAATTCACCGGGATAATATTAAATTTATAAAAAATATAATTGACAAACGTGCCTAAGAAATATGGTTTTTTCGCCAAAATCTTAGCAAAATATTATTTGCAAAAGTATCACAAACTATCATTAGAAATTTCCCTGAACCAAGCTTCAGTGATAACCTTTTCTTTTACCGCCGAATGCTGTCTCAGGCTACGATTCACGCAAACTGAATTTATACCTGTGCAAGAATATTCGGCGAAAAAATTTACGAGGAGGAATCGTCATGGGTCGGGATAAAGTTATGAATTGGAAAATGAAGCATTATGCTGCTAACCAGCAAGGCGTTGAGGGTTTAATTTTAGGGGAACATAGTGACTATGGAAACTTAACTTCCCGTCAATGTGGCAACTTTGTAAAAATTGCCTTAGAAAGAGCCAATGAATTAGTATAATTGTATAAAAAAGAAGTGTCGCAGCTACTTATTAGTGTGCGGCACTTCTTTTTATTATCTATATCTTGGTCGGCAGCCAGCCGATCATTTTGTTTTTAAAGGAGTAATCCGTTAGATCTAAAAGTAAGGGTGTTATGGATACATACCCATTGTTTATAGCAGCTGCATCGGTTTCTACATCATCATCATCAAGATTGTATGGTTCCCCAGCCATCCAAAAATAAGTCTTACCTCTGGGATCTACTCTTTGATCGAAACATCTAATATACCGGCGGCGAGCCAATCGAGTAGCTTTCATGCCCTTTCCGTCATAGTTATTCGGTATATTTATATTTAACAATGTTCCTTCTTTAAGGGGATTTTTTGCAATTAATGGGATAAATTCCTTCATAAATTCCGCTGCTGGTTTGTAGTTGAGCTTATCCCAAGCTGCCAAAGAGACTGCAATGGCTGGAACATGGTTAATGATGGCTTCATAGGCCGCAGAAACTGTGCCAGAATAGAGTACATCCGTTCCTAAATTAGGACCTAAGTTAATGCCAGAAACAACTAAATCCGGTGGTTCAGGTAGTAGGGATTCCAAGCCCAACTTAACACAATCCGCAGGGGTTCCGTCAACCAACCACCCCTTGGCATGACCGGACTTAAACTGGTAGTCCTTTGCCCTGAGGGGACGAGTTACCGTAATACCATGCCCGCAGGCACTCCTCTCACGATCCGGTGCCACTACGTAAACCTCGCTGGTTATCTGCTCCAGAGCCTTTCTCAGTTCCCCGATACCATCAGCATAAATGCCATCATCGTTGGAAATTAGAATGCGCATTTACAACCTCCTAAGTTTCATAGATAGAAATTGTCATATTACCGTTTTTATCCTTTGTTAGGCCAAAAATTATTTGTTTTTCCTTTAGTGTACGATTTAGAAAATCTACAATTTTATACATTTCTGCATAGTTGGAAAAACTCCTTTGGGCAATTAATTCGAGCTTGTCAGAACCTTTGTTTTCAGAACTCATAATATTCCTCCAATTTTACTTATAACCATTGGTTGTTGGGGTCAAACCCAGCCGTCAGCCCTCATCTTTTTTGCCTTTCCTTCTCTGGAGTCTTTTCAAAGGAGCCCTGGCCCTTAGGCTGATGGCTGACGGCTAGACCCCAAAGACTATCTCTTAAGAATGAGACTCAGTGCTTCGGCACGTGATGCCTCGTTCTTTTTGAAAATACCCCTCACCGCAGAGGTAACAGTATGAGCACCTGGGGATCTGACGCCTCGCATGGACATACAGAGGTGTTCCGCCTCCACTACCACTAGAACACCGTAGGGATTTAGACGGGACATGATAGCATCAGCAATTTGTGTGGTTAGCCGTTCCTGAAGTTGGGGCCGGCGGGCATAGCCGTTGGCTAGTCTGGCCAATTTAGATAATCCAGTTACCTTGCCATTCCTTGGTATATAACAAACATGAGCTTTGCCCGTGAAGGGAATTAAGTGATGCTCACACATACTAAACAATTGGATGTCCTTTACCAACACCATTTCCTCATGTTGTTCTGAAAAGGTTTTGTCCAGATGTTCTTGGGGATCTTCTGCTAGTCCAGAAAAAATTTCCTGGTACATTTTTGCTACCCTGGCAGGGGTTTCTACAAGCCCTTCTCTATTAGGGTCCTCTCCGATGGCCTCAAGTATCATTTTCACAGCCTTTTCGATTTTTGGTAAATCGAACATTGTCTCAGCTCCTTAAAGTTGCCCCATCATCAAATGAGTTTGTGGGATAACCCTCACATTTTTTAGTGTCTTAAGTGCTTGCTCTTGTAATAAGAGAAGTGAATGGTTGTCCAAGGGAGCAATACCTCCCTTGGGTGTTACAGGTTGTAATACTAATTCAATATTCCGGTTTATGTTTTTTATTAGTTCAACAACTTGTTCCAACTCGTCAAAGTTAGTAGCAGAAGAAACCACTACCTTAACGTAAACATCTTTTTGGGAAGCAACTTGCAAAAACTCCTTGTGCAGCTCCCAGGGGGTTTTTTCTTTGGTTGAACTGAATAATTTAATATCCATACTGATTATGTCAATTCGGTTAATTATTGAAGCTAATTTTTCCGGCAAAGTACCATTGGTTTCCAAAAAAATTCCCCGTTTGGTTCCCTGAACAAGAGGAACCAATTGAGCAATATAATCGGTGTGTAATAGTGGTTCACCACCTGTAAGACTCACCGAGTGATGATTTTCTAAATTATAATAATGCTTAATTAGTTCAGCCATCCTTATTGGTTCCACAGGATTTTTGATTTGTATGAAGTCCCTTAGACCTGGCGTCTTTTCTAAGACAAAGTGCTCAGGTTTAGTATTTGTCGGTGTATCACAAAAAGCACAATTCAAATTGCAGCCTGTAAACCGTACAAATACTTGTCTTGTACCAACGTAAGGACCTTCTCCCTGTACCGAAGAAAAAACCTCTTGAAACAACTAACTTACCCCCCTAACCTTACACCTTGCCAGGCGGATGCTTTCTATTTCCTTTTTATATTTCTGGGCTATTAAGTCACCAAAGGGGAGTATT
This sequence comes from Desulfotomaculum sp. 1211_IL3151, assembly GCF_036763075.1. Classification (NCBI taxonomy): domain Bacteria; kingdom Bacillati; phylum Bacillota; class Clostridia; order Eubacteriales; family Desulfotomaculaceae; genus Desulfotomaculum; species Desulfotomaculum sp. 1211_IL3151. The sequence continues at coordinate 169,680 of NZ_JBAIYV010000035.1, forward strand.
TCATCTGTTGACAAGCCTAGATCAGCCAGGCCAATGGTTGGTACAGGTGTATTTTGGGAAGAAACATTTAACCCAGTATGAATCATGGTAGATACCGGACTAGCTGTAGCAATGGATACAGATAATTTTAAGTTGTCTTTATATAGATCATCGCCACTGCGAGAAAATTTGATACCCATTCTATCTTCAATGATTTCCTTAATGATTGCAATAAAAAGTCTTTGACGAATAACCGTACTCTCTAAATGATGGTCAAAGTGTTCAATAATAAAATGCAGCATATCTTCGCTAAAAATAGGGGAATTTGCGCGAACATCCGCTAAATCCACCATTTCGGTTAAGGCCACCTGACAGCCACCCCGGAAACAAAGAATACTATCTCCCTGAAGGCCATAATTGCGAAAGGCAAAAAGGGAAGACAACTGAGTACCATCATATTTTAACGGTGCTTTGAGAACCTGGACTAGCAAGCTATTTCCCTCCCGAATTAGTTTCGAATAAGCTTAGGGGCAAATCTATATTTTGCTTGCGAAAGGCCCGCATCAAACGAAGACAACTTTCACATTTGCCGCACATTTGGGTAGACCCATGATAACAACTCCAAATCAATTCCCAGGGTAATCCTAACCGAACCCCCAAGGCTACGATTTCCTTTTTATCCAAACGTCCTGTATAACTTAAGACTTTAACTTTATTCGCAGTGGAATAAAACATGGCGGCAGTTGCTGCCGCGGAGAATTCCGGCGTGTTATCGGCAAAAGTCACAGCTTCTTCACGGTTAAACCCTGTAATGACGAGCTCACAATTAAGAGTTTCGGCAAAACAGGCAGCAATGTTGACAAATAATCCGTTACGATTTGGCACCCAAACCGCAGCAGCGTTTTTTGTGGCTAAATCACCCATGTCCAAATCCTGAGCTGCTGGCTCTGGCAACTGACGATCTTGATTAACCAATGCTGTTTTGGTGATTTCCGCCAACCAAGGCAGTTCAATAACTTGAAAGGGTATCTTGTAGTATTCGGCTAATTTACCTGCAGCCTCTATTTCACGTCGGGCAGCACGCTGACCATAGTTTATGGTCAGTGCCAATCTTACATCTCCCTCTGTTTGGGCATAGGCTAGATTTACCGCTGAATCCAACCCTCCGGAAAGTAAAACGACACTATTCATCAAAAATCCTCCCGATAGGTAGCATAAGCATCGGGAGATTCCCAAACAGAAACCTCTTTAAGCCTTACACCTTCTCTAATATTTCCTACCCTTTGAGCTAATGCCTGGAAAATATAGTAGGATATGTTCTCCGCCGTAGGGTTTACCCCAGCTTCTCCAAAGCCAGGTAAATCATTTAAATAACGATGATCAAATTGATCCACAATGGCAGCAAGTTGTTTTTTAATATCCTTAAAATCAACTAACATACCCAGTTCGTTGAGACTATGACCAGAGACCTTAACTTCAACGGTCCAAGTATGTCCGTGGAGATTTGCACAATCACCTGGATACCCACATAGAACATGGGCGGCGGAGAATTTACTCTTTACTGTTAATTCGAACATTTGTCTTCCTCCCTTAAAAATAGTATTTCTCCCGGCCCTAAACTTTACTATATTCTCCCCAACTTCCATTCTCCCTGCTAAAAGGCAAAAAAAATAGCCATCATTTGGCTACTAAACTGCCAAACCAAAGGCTTTCTCATAACACGCAGCGGCTTCTTTCATTTTACCCTGATTAATTAGTAGATCTGCCCTAAGCCCCCAGGCCCGGTAATTTTGGGGTTCAAGATCCAAAATTTTCATTACCGTATGGAGGGCTTCTTGTATATGTCCTAAACTTTCTAAGCAAACACAATAATTTAAGAGGAAGGTACAATTTTCGGGGGAAAATTTTAAGGCCATTTCATAGTTTTCCAATGCCTCTTTCGGGTTGGCGATATCTTCATAGCAAATTGCTAGATTATTGTAGAGAGTAGCATCATTGGGATAGGCTTTGATAGCACTTTTATAACAATCAATTGCATTAGAAGTCCTCTTCATAAATCTGTAACAGGATGCCAGATTGCTTAACAAAGTAATATCTTGTGGTAAATACTGACGAGCAACTTCATAACAAGCAAGTGCCTCTTCGTATCGTTCCAGATGGAATAAACTATAACCTTTATTATTTAGCAGTTCTGGGCTGTTAATTCCCTTAAATTGAGCCTCAATGTAATAGGCTAAGGCTTCCTGGTGCTGATTAAGCTTGCTTAAACAAATACCCGTATTAAACAAAATAGCTGAATCACCATCTAAAACCATGGCTTGCTTAAAACAAGCAAGGGCTTCACGATATCTTCCATTCTCCAAGAGATAAAGTCCACTGTTGTTAAATTCAGAAGTTTGATCCTCAGTTGGGTCAGCATAATATGCAGGTAATTCCTCCCGCAGCTCTAAAATTTCACTTTGTTCCCAATGATTCGGTTTAAGCCCCCTATTTTTAGACCGCTCCAACCAATAAATAAAACTTCCCGGCCCAAGACCAGAGGCAGCCTTTTTACAATGTAAGGCGGCTTGATCAATTTGACCCAGTTTTAGATAAATGCGACTGGCCTGTAAGTGCAAGTCCGTATTATCTTGGTCTATTGCGATGGCTTTCTCAAGGGAACGCAATGCTAACTTACCGGCCCCGGTTGCTTCATACAGGCAGGCTAGATTTTGAAAAAAATTTATCCTTATTAATGTTTTTAATAGTATCTCCTTAAAGCTCAACATTCAGCACCGCTCCTTTATTAATATTTGAAATAAACTTCTTGGGCGGAGCCTTGTATTCCTTCCACTTATTACCATTTTCGTGCGTCAAATCAATCTCAAATGTGACAATATTCTTTTAAATTAAATCGTTAATTTAGATTCCAATGGCGAAGTCTAGGGTGTATATTATAGGTAGAAACCATGAGGGGTGATATTATGCAAGTAATGAAAGCCCCAGACAGAGAAATTGAGCGTTTTCAAACTATATTGGAAGACTTAATGAAACACTCCCTTTGTCTGGTAAAGCATGTGTTGTTCCCCAATTGTGTATATCTAACTTCCACACAGCACAATAACGAAGTAGAAGAAGAAAACTTTTATTTAATTTTCCAACTAAAAAAGGACCGGGGTGGCTTACCCCAGGCCAAAATTCATTATATCCAAATACCACTGTCATTAAGACAACAAAATCTTGGTACACAGGTTTATCAGTTATTAGAAAATTATCTTAGAACGAGTGGTTGCCTTTCCATTGAGTTGGAGGCCAAGGTCAATACCTTGGACCCCAGAGACAATTCCGTTGGCTTTTGGGGTAGACAGGGTTTTTTACCCAGTGTACATTACGCCTTTGACGATGAAAACTTTCCCATGACCAAGAGATTGGTGTAACAGCATCTTTTTGCCTTTAGCCTTTAGCTCTTAGGCTTTCGATTTTGTGCTAAGGGCTAAAAGCTAATGGCTTCCGGCCATGACCATTTTTCAGGACCTAGCTTTTAGCTCGTCAATATATTTCACAGCACTTAAAGCTGCTACCTGACCCTCCCCGGTTGCTTTACTTAATTGATAAGGTGCACCTATACAATCCCCCGCAGCAAAAACTCCTGGTATGTTTGTGGCACCTGTACGATCCACCTTAATTCCTTTAGTGGAAAAATCAAGACCTGGTACCAATTGATCGGGTAAGACGGAATCACGAATGATGAAGATACCGTCTGCATGAATTTCACCACTGTCCAACGCCACACCGGTGGCCCATATTTCTCCGATAATTCTTAAAGGTTTACCATTAACCACTTTAATACTTTTATCAAGCTGAATTCCCTGCGCATCCTGTTCTTTAACCTGGGAAACCAAAGTAACCTCTGAAGCCAATTCTGCTAAGAAGTTTGCTTCTTCTAACCCCTCTTTATTATAGGCCAAAATGATAACCTTTTTTCCTTTATACAGAGGTCCGTCACAGGTGGCACAGTAGCTAACCCCTCTCCCCAGGTATTCAATCTCTTGCTCAATTGGTTTGATGGTGCTGACCCCACTGGCAAGGATAACCGTTTTCGCCGCATAGAATTTATCCCGGGATTGTAGAGTAAAGCCATTCTGATCCGGATAAACTCCGGTAATCTTACTTTGGCTGATTTTCAAACCCATTGCTGTTACGTGTTGCAAAAACCTTTGACGAAGCTCTTCACCCTTTATATTGTGAAACCCAAGATAATTATCGATATGTGGTGCATGGTGCAGTTTCGGGCTGCAGAAATCTGTACCAAAGATAGCAACCTTCTTCTTCCGAATAGCCCCATTTATTGCAGCAGATAGGCCCGCTGGCCCACAACCAATAATGGCAATATCAAAAGTATCGAATACGTTCATATCTCTACTCATAAATTTCACCTTCCTGATTTTTTTATTATTCTTTCCCGGTAGTTTTTTTCTAACACGATCAGAAAATATAAGATTTTAGTGTATAACTAAAATTTATCTGGTGAAATTAATACAAATGGTCATGGAGGTGTTTATTTTAATGACAGGGGATAATAGAAATAATTATCAATTAGAAGAAGAAAAGCATGATGATCCGGGCAAAAAATTTGTTCATGAACCAACTGGCTCTGCCACCCATATTCATGTCGATGGTAAGTGGGAGCATGACTTTTATGATCATAACAGTAATAAAGATCGCTCAGGCGGCACCGGAGATAATCCATTGGCTGAATAAAACAGCACCCCGAAATTGGGGTTGCTGTTTTATTCAATTTTGGCACATGGTTTACATTAAATTGTTGGTTTTCTGAGTCGAAACTCCGCACCTAAATCTTCCGCAATGGCACGACAGGCCCCTACATCTACCCCCGGCCATTCAACCACAGATAAAATAACCCGGGGAATCACCCCTACACATTTTCGTGCAAATTCCAACATAGCAAAATAAGCATTCTCACCATCTACAGGCTTGCATATTTCCGTATAAACGGCGGCATTTTGAGCATTTAAAGAAATTGACATGATATCAACTAATCCAACTAACTCAGGGGCAACATTATGCCCATAATAACGATTAGCCTGACCATTTGTATTGATGCGAATGCACTTAGCACCCATTTCTTTGAGCTTTTTAGCAACCTCTTTAACAACATCCAGCCTTATCAAGGGTTCGCCGTAACCACAAAAAACGATCTCTTGATACTGCCCGGGATCTTTTACCGTTGCTAAGACCTCATCGATAGTGGGTTCTTTATTTAACCATAAATTAAAGCCAATTCCCGAGGGTGTTTCGCGAATACAAAAAGCACATTTGTTTAAACATCGGTTTGTAACATTTAGATATAACGTTTCACCAATTTGATAACTTAAGATAAATTCCCTATCCATATTGTCTTCCTTTCTTTTATGGCATAAACATCAGTTTGCCACATAAAAATATGTTAAATAGTGTTAGGAGGTAAAAAATATGGCTTTTAAGCAAGATGTCCCAAGGACTCCCATGTTAAATTTTACTTCAATTTTCCGTGGAACCTTAGTTGCTTTGGGCTTTTCATTCGTTTTTAGTGTACTGGCCGGGTTAATCTATTATTTTACGAATGCTCCCGAAAAATCGATGTCTTGGGTTGCCATCCTTATACTTTTTTTAAGTGTTTTACTAGGCGCTGGTTATGCTGCAAGAAGGACTCGCAGTAAAGGGCTTTTTAATGGCCTTGGCGTAGGAATACTGACCTTTATCATAATTTGGCTATTAGTTGGTTTGTTTTTGCCCGGAAATGTGTTATTTCCCAGTGCCCTTGGAAAATTGGTATTGGCTCTTGCAGCCGGTGGACTAGGTGGCATATTAGGTATCGGTTTAACCTCTTAGCCTACTAAGGGGTTTTCTCTTTATAAATCGGATCATTAAGCCTTTGCTAAAGGTAAGGTCACAATAAAGGAACTACCCTTGCCAGGCTCCGAATAAACCGATATTTTTCCACCATGGTTGTCAACAATTTGATAGCTTACCGGAAGTCCTAAACCTGTACCCTCGGGACGGGTTGTGAAAAATGGCTGAAACAGCCTTGGTATATTCTCTTTATTAATGCCAATACCTGTATCAATAAAAGATACGGATATAGCCTTATTATTTTCAATGTACTGAGCGAAAACTCTAAATTCTCCCCCGGTTGGCATGGCGTAAATTGCGTTAGTTGCCAAATGCAAAAACACCTGTTTTATCTGATCCTCATCTAATATCATTAGCGGCAACTGGTCATTGTAATCCTTAATAATTTTAATTCCTTTAATATTTGCTTCTCCCTCAACTAATAAAAGCACTTGATCTAACATTGCAGGTAAAGAGGCAAAGCTGAGATTGGGGGTTGTCCTCCGGGCTAATAACAATAATTCTTTGATGATACTATTAATCTGTTCGATTTCCTTTAAAATAATATTAATATGTTGCCTTGCAGGATCATCCTGGGAAAATCGCTGTTCGATTAATTGTACCAAACCTTTTATAGAAGTGAGGGGATTACGAATTTCATGGGCTGTTCCAGCTGCCAATTCTCCTATCATAGCAAGCTTTCCCCTCTGACTTAAATGTCTGCTTAAAAAGGCTTGTTCAGAGACCTGACAGGCAATTAAAAGTGCTCCCTCCTGTTGTCCCGATTCATTAAGTATTTTTGTAGTACTTAGATACATATAGACAACTTCCTGAGCATCTTGGTAATTGTAATATTGTTCATGAAACTCTTCATCCCTTTGCAGGGTTTGGGCAAGGAAAAATAAAGGGGTATCCGTGGGATATGTATTTTGCAATATGTTTATTTGACTCTCACCAGGAGAGACACCGGATATTTTCCTGGCAAAATTGTTAAGCAGAATAATTTTGCCAGTTTGGTCCACGGCAATGATTGCCATGGATAGGTCCTCAAACAATTTAAGTCCTTTGTGGCTGCTTAAATCATGGTCAACCTTTTTAAACTTCCATAACATAAAAAACACGATGCCAGTCACAAAAATTAAATTTAAAAAAAAGTAAACATAACGATTAAGATTATAATTTTCATAAGTCCACTGTGATACACCTAGAAATAATATTATGCAAATAAAAAGCTGAGCCAGCGAAGACACCCTCTTCCAGCAATAACCAATATTATTTAATTGGTAAATTTGTTATATAATGTAAAATACGACTATAATATCCGTAAGTCCTGCATAAAAGCAAATGTTTTTACATTTTTTTAAAAGAATAAGGCAAGCCACCCGGCCTGCCCTATTCTCAACTCCAAATTTTTAATAAAAAAGAACGTATAAAATTGGGAAGCCGTACAAAGTACACACGCATTCCTTTCACCCCTCTTTAATCTGAATTCCTTATTATTGTATTAGTTTGGGGTCAATATTGTGCATCTGTGTAACAATATGACGTCTTAGCGTAAAAAATACCATGCAGAAAAAATTTGCTAGAATTTCGGTATTTTTACTTTACTAATCATTAACCAAGATAATAACAACATAACCATGGGAAGTACTAAAATAGGTAATTTTCCAGAGGAAATGATTAATAGTGCCACCGTACCGCCAGCTGCGGTGATGGGGACACCCATAAAACTTCCAGAAAATGTACTAACATTAAATCTTGCTAGTCGCAACGCACCACAGGTAACAAAGGCCAAAGAAATAGCTAACCCCCAATAGCCCCAATTCGATAATTGTAAGGCGTATGCTAAAATAGCCGGTGCCACTCCAAAGGATACAAGGTCTGATAGGGAATCTAATTCCTTACCAAACTCAGAAGAAACATTAAGTTTTCTTGCAACTTTGCCATCCAAATAGTCCATAACACCAGCTAAGAGCACCATCATACCACCTTGAATGTACTCTTGATCCAGTGCCAGAACTAAGGCAAAGACACCAAATAATAAATTGCCCAGTGTAAATAAACTGGGTATGTGTTGACCTTTCATCGGGAACCTCCCCGCAATATTTTAAGATACTGCCTTATGCATTACTTTATTTTAGCACTGTCTACCATTTAGTGAAAGGGGTGGAGAGATTATTTTCCAACATTCAACCATTTATTTACTTTGTTGGAAATTTCTATCCAATTATCCCGAATATGATGTGCTACTGGCAGAGAATTAAAAAATTTATGTCCGTATTTTCTTTCGGCCAAGCGACTATCCAATACCACCACTACTCCCCTATCTTTTGGTCCCCGAATCAGACGACCAAAGCCTTGTTTAAATTTGATAACTGCCTGGGGGATTTGGTATTCCATAAATCCATTTTTCCCTAAGCGAGATAATTTTTGCAGCCTTGCTTCAGTAACTGGATGGTTTGGGGGGACAAAGGGCAGTTTTACAATAATTACGCAGGACAATGCATCACCTGGTATATCGACTCCCTCCCAAAAGCTTGCGGCACCAAATAAAACAGTTCTTTTTCCTTCCATAAATTGCTCCACCAAGCGGCTTCGACTGCCATCCAGTTCATGACCAAGTAAACAAATATCCTCAGCTTCATATTGCTGTTTTAGCCGCTGATAGGTCTCCCTTAGGGAACGATGGGAAGTGAATAGCACAAGGGTACGACCTGCCGCTGCTAAAGAAATTTGAAAAATAGCCTTGGCTAAAACATCATGATAATCCTTACCAACCGTTTGTCCCGGCTGTGGTATATTCCTGGTAACGCATAAAAGAGACTGTTCACCGTAATTAAAGGGCGAGCCCAGTTGTTTTTCCAGAACATTATTTGGCGACAGACAATCAAGCCCAATGCTTTTTTGATAATGTTTAAAATTGCCGTCCACGGAAAGGGTTGCCGATGTTAAAATAACTGGCCTTGGCTCAGAAAACAATTTTTCGTACAACAGCGGTCCAACGTCAATGGGAGCAGATCTCAATATCACCTCGGGTGAACTGCCGCCCCCTTCAACCCAGTAAACTTGGTCATCTTCGTAACTCCTACAGATTAATTCAAGACTATTACTGAGGTCTTGACCGATGGAGGCCCAGGAGGATAAATCCCGAATGATACCGGGTGTATCTCCAGTAACCGATCTCTCTTCAAGTTGGTCTGACATTTTTATTAATACCTGACAAAGGGTTCGCAGATTTACTAATAAATTATCCAATGCGGAATCCACTGCGGGCGGTAAACTGGGACTACCCTCTAGTTTTCCCTCCTGGAAAAATCGCATACTTGAGCGGCCTTCCGCGTTATTCGCAGTAAAATTGAGCCAATTTGTGAGTAGTTCAAAAAAGCTTTGGGCAGCCTCACGGGTTTTCTGTTTTGCATCATTGCCTTTGACGATTAGCTTTGGCCATAATTCATTTTCATCAAGGAATAAAGCTTGATCGACCCTTTTCTGGAGTTTTGTAACGGCAGCTAACCATCGCACAACTTCTAATCGGGTGGCTGATCTACCCAGGTGATCTGTGGCACAGCTTTCCAGGTGATGGGCCTCATCGATAATTAAAGAGCCGTAGGAGGGCAAAATCATATTGTCCGCATTAGCGTCACTAAGCAGCAAGGAATGGTTAACGATCACGATATCTGCCCGTTCTGCCCTACGCCTGGCAGCCATAAAGAAACATTTTTCTTTAAAGTAACTACAACGGTTACCCAGGCAGCCATGACTTTCACAGCAAATACGATACCAATATTCTAGATCCTGATAACTCAAGATCAGATCCGCTTTATCACCTATATTGGTTTTGTATAGCCAAATGAGAATTTTGGCTAAAAAGGCTGCTTCTTCCTGGGTATGGTTGGTTTCCTTCATTAAAGATTGCCAGCGCCGAAGGCATAAATAGTTGCTGCGACCTTTCATAATGGCAGCCTTAAATTCATAATTGGGTAACTTTTCTAGTATAGGAATATCCTTATTCCATAATTGCTCCTGCAAATTAATGGTATGGGTAGAAATAATTACACGCTGATCCTTTTGTTTGGCCCAGGCTATGGCAGGCACTAAATATGCCAGGGATTTCCCAGTACCAGTACCAGCCTCCACTAAGACTATTTTATCCTCATTAAGGCCCTTGATGACATACTCCATCATCTCACATTGCTGGGATCGAAAATGAAAGCCAGGCAAGGTTTTTTCCAGCAACCCCGCCTCACCCAGGACAGCTAAACAATGTTCCTGATTTAAATTACCTTCTTGTTCTGACCGATGTTCCTTAGGCTTATCATCCTCTTTAGCCCCTGGTAAGGGAGCTGTGATTTTTCTATTCGGGAATAATTTGATCATTTGGCTGCTCAAGGTTTGCAACACAGGATGCCACGTAGAACTGGCTTGACTCAAAAGTTGGCTTAATTGCCAAATGATGTCTGGTTCAAATTCTCGGCATTGATCGAGTAATTTTAGCAGTAGGCCAGCACAACCCCTGGCATCGTCAAGGGCTCGATGCTGGTTTGGTATCAATATATTCAGGTCATTGCATAGCCTACCCAGACGATGACTGGAAGCATTGGGCATGATATATTTGGCCAGTTCAAGGGTATCGTAAAGTGTATTTAAGAGTGGTTGCTTTGCTGCTGCGGTTAAAAAATCGTAATCAAATTTGACATTGTGGCCCAACAACGGGTAATCTTCAATAAAACTTAGTATCTGGGGCATGATTTCCTGAATATCAGGGGCATTCACAAAGTCCTGATCATTTATGCCAGTAAGGCGTTTTATCTTAACCGGCAAGATACCCCTGGGCCGAACCAGGGAGGTAAAATATTCGCTTTCCTGGCCGTCAATTATTTTGACCAGGCCCACTTCAATTATTTCGTCCTGCAAGCAGTTTAGCCCCGATGTTTCCAGATCCAATGCCACAAAGGTTAGCATACCTGATACCCCCAGTACTTAACTAAGAACATAATTGGTCAAAATAATTATACATAAGTGAACAACTTACGTATAGCTCTTTTGCTATAATATATGTATATGGATAACGGTGGGAGGTTAATAAATGGATATTCACGAAGCACTGCGTCTTTTGGAAGATACACTGGGACATGCCTTTATTAAAAAAGAAGTACATAAAATGGATGGTTGGAATCCAGAATCCAGTATAAATTTGCATCCCTTGGTTTTACTTTGGTATAAAATCAGGGAGGAGTCGGGCTTTACAGAATTGACCGATGCTCAACCAAATTCTCAGAGATCAAGGGAGTTACTGACCTTGGCAGATCTGATACAAAATGTAAAAGATGATCCGGAATTTCCAAGGTTGCAGAGTTTACTAAGGGATTTAGAACATTGGGAAGCTGCAATCGCTCAAATGAGAGAATTAAAAACCTAAATCAATAAGGCTATGGCATCCGCCTGGGAGGACCATGGGCCGTGGTTTTTTTATGACATTATTTGCCTGTATGACTTCTTTGTAGTAGAATAATGAGAGTTATTGACAAAGGAGGCGCTTTTTTTGAAAAAAGGTAGTATCGAATTAGAAAATGGCGGTAAGATTTTAATTGAGTTTTTCGACGAAGCAGCACCTGGAACAGTTGCTAACTTTGAAAAATTAGCCAATGACGGTTTCTACAATGGTCTTAACTTTCACCGTGTAATCCCCGGCTTTGTTGCCCAGGGCGGTTGCCCCCATGGCACTGGTACCGGTGGCCCTGGCTACACCATTAAGTGTGAAACAGCAGGCAACCCCCACAAGCATGAACGTGGTTCCTTATCAATGGCCCATGCCGGTAAAGACACTGGTGGCAGCCAATTCTTTATCGTCTATGAACCACAACCTCACCTAAATGGTGTACATACTGTATTTGGCAAAGTTACTGAAGGTATGGAGTTTGTTGACCAGATTAAACCCGGCACGAAAATGAAAGAAGTTAAGGTTTGGGAATAGCAATGATAAAAACCAGCTCTGTTAAAAGGGCTGGTTTTATCAATTGTATGCTTATGTCACATTTGCTATAAAATGTGAATTAACACAGGAGGTTTTAACTATAAGAAATGACAAGTGTATGCATTTGTTTAAAGTAACAACAAATACTAGTGGCCTGAAAGAACATTATAGTGTAACCTCACCTTTTAACTTGATTTGGAATGGCCCAGGCCTGAAGCACTTCCCGGAGGTCATTATAGTCTAAGCTAACACGATAACTATACTCTTGGCTCGGCAGGGTTCCCTGAGGAAAAGATACTTCCATATTTTGGGGAAACAAGATAATATATTCGGGTTTCAATGCAGCTTCCATTTCGGCCCGTAAAGCAGGAGCGGCAACGACAAACTTATCCAAGAGCCACTGTCGGGTTTTCTCCTCTGGCAGAGTAAACATATCCCAGTTACTCAGCACCTCACCAGTCTTCCGGTCAAACGCCGCACCCAGACGAATCTCCTGTGCCATCTGCCCATTCACGGGTAGGGTTACTGATGTAAGAAAGCACATGATATTATCGTTAGAGGCTGTGGGAGCAATATCCTGACTGATAAAACGTTCCTGGTATACCTTTCCACTTTCCTTACAGGTCAGATACTCTTCATAAGCATTTTGCAGTTCAGCTAGCGTGTCGTAGAGTAAGCCCTGCCCTTCATAAAATCCACTGACGGCCTTTTGGGCAGACTCACTCAAATCATCGAAGCTCTCCACCCCACCGACATAAACATTGTCCGGGCCAATAGAGACTCGGATGGTTAGTAGAATGGTTCCATCCGAAAGCTTGTAAAGAGCATCGTCAATATAATCTCTCCGCCACAGGTTTGCGCTTTCACCATCAGAGAAGGTTATTGCATTTTCCCGCTCCAACACCCATGTTTCTTCCCCTTGTTTGGGATTGTCAGAGCAGCCCGCCAGCAAAACCAGACACCACAGTAGAACCACTGACAACAGCCGTTTTATTTTCATGAAAAATCCCATCGCTTTCCATCGTATAGTAGCTGCATAATACGGACTAGCATGTAGTGCAGTAACTGTGCTTGTTCCTAGTTGCTAAAAATAATAGCCCCTGGTTCGGGGCTATTTGACGATTTTTAACTTATCTTTTGTTCAAGTGATTTCCGGTAGGTTACTGACTGTCTTATCCTCTTCCATCCGGACTATACCGTCATCTCTGGCTTCTAACCAGATCTGCTGTCCTCCTTTTGGGCTTCCAGAATAAACTGGCTACCGCGAGTGGGGAATTTCACCCCGCCCTGAGAACAAGTTAGGTAAAATATACCACTTTTTACCGTAATGTCAATATCTTATTAAGTTAAGAAATAACATAACTAAAGGAACCTTCTTTTTAGTAGGTAAGCATTAAGTCCAATTATTAATTTAAATACCAAACGCAGGTGGATACTTAACGGTTCCTTTGATGTTTTTCAACGCTCCGGGGTAAAGTTCTAGAACCATGAATGCTTCATCGGGTACCTCAAATGGGGCTTCCAATCCCACCGACCTAGCCGGTACAAAACCAAAACGGGGATAATAATTCGGATGACCAACTAAAACTACAATCTTGAATCCTAATCTCTTACATTCTTCCAGCCCTTGTTTAATAAGCTCCGTACCAATTTTGCGGTTTTGATAGTCAGGTAGAACCGCCAGTGGTGCAAGACTAAGAACGGGTATATTCCCATTATCGGTTTCTATCGTGATGGTGCTAAACATTATATGCCCTACAACTGTGTCGTTAAGAACGGCAACTAAGGATAGTTCCGCATTATAATTTTCTGACTTTCTAATGGCTTCCACAAGTTTTGGTTCAACATGTTTATTAAATGCCCTTAAATTAACGTTATAAACTTCGGGATATTCTTTTTGGCTTTCGGGACGAATTTCAAACATCTTTCTGAATTCCTCCTAAATTTTAATTGTTACGGAAGAATCCTTACATGTTCAGAAGACCTGTCTGCTATGAAGGACTTCCGTAACCCCTTGTGAATGTTTCTAATAATACCGACATCCCATCAACTCCTCTATAAATTTCTAATGAATTTTTTACTTCTCCCATCAGCATAATGGCTTACTGAATTAGTTATGAAAGAAATTACTGCGTGCATCCCTTTGTATCTCATATTTCAATCGTAACTCTTTTAATTTTTGCTTTAAATTTTCTTTTTCACCAGCTATTTTACATTTTGCAAGCTCTTGCTCTATGCTTTCTATCTCTTTTAGTAAAATGATTTCTATTGGTAATTCCCCTGCACTTTTTAGGACCATAGCAATTATTTTAAACTAAAAAATACATTAGACAACTCGAAGGCCAAGGATTACTAAATCCCTTTCTATTCCATCCAGAACAGCTACTCTGGGCAAATAACCCCAACGTTCAAAATTAAATCTCAAAAACAACTGTAGACTTGGTTCGTTGTGACCAAAGATAAATCCCAGAATCGTATGAATCCCTAATCTTGGAGATTCTTGAATTGCCTTGGACAGTAAATTTTTACCGATACCCTTTCCTCGATGCTGTTCGGCAATATAAATGCTAACCTCCGAGGTAGCATGATAGGCTGGCCTGTTATAAAAAGAGGAGAAACTTAACCAACCTAAAATATTGCAAGTGTCCTCTATAACCCAGATTGGACGATTATTTGGATTGTGTTCACGAAACCAAGTTAACCTACTTTCAACTGTTACCGGGCTAGTGTCAGCCGTGACCATTCTAGAAGAAATAGTCGAATTGTAAATATCTACTATCGTTGGCAGGTCCTTTTCAACAGCATATCTTATATTCAAAGTTATCTCCTCCTCTAATCCTTTGACATTCGATTGTATGATACAATTAAACCAAAAACGGGGTAATTACTATGAAGATAGTCGGTTTTTTGGGTAGCCCACGTAAACATGGAAACACTGCAATATTACTCAATAGGATAATGGAAGGAGCTAAAAAAGAAGGGTCTGATTGTATCCTTTATCACACCAATGACCTAAATATAAAAGGTTGTCAAGGATGTAATGCCTGTAAAAGAAACCTGAATGGTATACATACTGTATGCACATTCGATAAAGACATATCCTGTAACAGGTGGTTCCTGGTTCATAATCAAGAATAAAAATAAAAGTAAAAAGACAGGTTGTCCCTGCCTTTTTACATCCTACTAACTCTTCTTCTTAAGCGTAACAACCAGGACGCCTAATAAAATCAACGCCCCACCCAGAAAAAAGTTTAAATCCAAACGTTCATTCAGTAATAGCCAGCCTAAAAAAGAGCCGACCAAAGGTTGGAAGAAGAAAAACAACGACCCAATTCCAGCATCAATCATCTCCATGCCCTTATTCCACAGGAAGAAAGCACCCGCCGTTGATACCGTCCCCAAATACAGAACACCAAGGATGATTTCCGTATTCAGCACGATGTTGTTCGTTTGAATCTCCCACAACATAAACGGCGTTGTAAAAATTAAAGCAAATAAAATAGCATAAGTTGTTATGGTTAATGAGGAGTGGTTGTATGATGCAACTTTAACATAAACAGATAGTAATGCCCATGTTATAGCAGCGCCTACTAAAATGATGCTTCCCCAAAGGTGACTGCCAAGGCTTGAATCCCAACCTACAACAATTGCAACCCCAATAGTAGCTAATAAAAGAGAGAAAATCTTGCGTGTAGTAAGTCTTTCTTTTAAAACCAATCGGGCAAATATTACAATGAAGGCTGGTGTTGCTGAGGTGATTAGTGCACCTGTATGGGCATCTGAAAGTTTCGTCCCGATAAACTGAAAAGAAATTGAAACAAAATATCCAATAAATCCAATCCATCCTAAGAGCAGCCAATCCTTCTTTTCAAATTTTTCAGGATTTTTATTTTGGTTTTGGGAAATTCTTAAGATTAGATATAAAACAAAGAACGCAACCACATATCTTAACCAAACAAGAGTAATTGGGGGTATAAAATCCAGTACATATTTACTTACCACATACATACTGCCCCAGATACTAGCTGCTAAAGATAAACATATTGCTCCTAATACCGTATTGTTCATGATCGGTTACCTCCGCCTATTTAGAAAGATTTTTATAGCAATCTCTAGACGAGGAGGCTTTAAACTTATCTGTTCATCCCCGTCCTAGGAATGAACGGAGGGTTGGTCATTTTCAAACAAATTATTGTAATACAATATTATTCTCCTTTCTGAAAGCCCTTCTAACCAAGTATAGCATAGATATTTGTTTAGAAACATTACCAATTATCCCATCGCTAATTTTTCATTTTTTACTAAAAGTTCTTGCATTGTAAGTTAAATAGTGGTAAAATATAAAAACATAAATTAACCTTTAGCTCACATATTGTAAAGGGTTGTTATTTGTGCGATGGAACCTTTTACAATGTGTGACTTTTTTATTTACTGGAAAATAAAAAATGATAACATTAATAAAAAATTGGAGGTAACAAATATGCAAGGTACAGTAAAATGGTTTAATGCAGAAAAGGGTTTTGGTTTTATTGAAGTAGATGGTGGTGGCAAAGACGTCTTTGCTCATTTTAGCGCGATAACCGGTGAAGGATACAAATCATTGGATGAAGGTCAACGTGTTGAATTTGACGTGGTAGAGGGTAATCGTGGACCACAAGCAGAGAATATTGTGAAGTTATAATGAATAATTAGAAGGACCACTTTTTAAAGTGGTCCTTCTAATTATTCATTACCTGATTTAATAAATCAGCCGCTTGTTCTTGACCAATTCCTTTTACTAAAACTAGTTCACTAATTAATATTTGTAGAGCATTATCTAACATTGCTTTATCTCCTGTGGAAAGAACTCTTCTTTTACTCATTAAAACTAGCTCACGGATAACCTCAGCCCCTTGGCAAATGTCGCCGGTTCTCATTTTATTCAAATTAGTTCTGTATCTTTGGTTTGGCTTAATGGTTGCGTCAAACTCCCCTTCATTGAGAGTTATAAATACTTCTTCCAATATATCTAAGCCCACAATAGGTCTTACTCGCGCCTCAGACTCCATGGGAAACATTACCTGCATGTTTCTAACATTCATTACATAATATAGCTGCTTATTCCCAAGGATCTCCTTTTCTTCAATTGCATTAATGATACCTGCCCCATGCATAGGATAAAGAACTTTATCCCCAACCTGATACATTCATTCACCCCCCATTTATTATACCTAATAAAGTATAACATGAATCACTAATTTTATCAAAAAATATTATTTTACACCTAATATTCACTGTAGTCAATATTTTTATTCTAAAATAAGCTGAGGTTCGGGAAGAATAGCAGCCCATAAGGATTACCTTATAGGTTGCATCATCATATCTGTATTTTACTTACCCTCCTTTTAGAGTTAAAATCTAAGCATAGCAAGGCTTCCAATGACTACCGAAAAGAGGTGCACGAACATGCTTAGATTATTTAAAGAACTTCTCTTTATTGCAGATGTTACTTATCAATATATCCACAACAAATCCAAACATTAATCTTAGACAGAATTAGGAAGTGTCGCAAAACTATTTATTAATAGGTAAAGCGACACTTCCTTTTTAATTGTTTGTAGGGAATGGTCCATACCATTCCCTACAATTTTGTGATAATATCTTATATTTCTATGGTATCCCCTGGTTGCATAATCCTCACCTTAGCAGCTGTTGATTGTTCTACCGACCTTTGGAAAGCAATTGGGTCTTGGTTTATGAGGGGCCAGGTATTGTAGTGCATGGGAATGACCTGTCTAGGATTTAACATCTTAACGGCTTCCAAGGCATCCTCTGGGCCCATGGTAAAATTATCGCCGATGGGTAAAAGTGCCGTATCAATGCTATTTAAGTCACCTATCAATTTCATATCGCCAAATAATCCGGTATCTCCGGCATGGTAAATTAGCCTATCCTCAACCTGGATTAAAAAGCCGCATGGGTTACCCAAATATTCAGCCGGGCCTTGATCACCGCCGGTGGAATTGCCGTGTAAGGCTAGGGTTAGTTTTACTTTAAAACTGCCAAAATCATGGGAACCGCCGAGGTGCATGGGGTGTACCTTAACCCCCTGCCTGGCACAAAAATTGGCCAATTCGAAAACTGACACAATGGTAGCTAAAGATTCTTTGGCGATGCTTAGGGCATCACCAACATGATCGCCATGTCCGTGGCTGACAAGAATATAGTCTGGTTTTATGTTGATATTCTTGGGAGCCACTGGGTTGCCGCTTAGGAAAGGGTCAATGGCAATGGTTACCTGTTGGGATTCCAATAAAAATGCAGAATGGCCAAAATAGGTAAGCTTCACTCTCATCACTCCAGGCTATGTAATTGAATTACTTTTCAGTAGTTTGTCCAACCAATTTATTAACCAAAACAATTGCTTCTTTGCTATGCTTCACTGTGAAAAGTTGCCGTGAGCCTTGGGTTTTAGTATGCAGTTATCTAATCCTTCGCTGTCGCTCAGGATGACATCGGTTTATAGGAACCCTGCTGCCTGGCTCCTTTGAGTGAAAGGTTCGTTTTAGGGTGGCAAAGAATGCAACCCAAAACAATGTCATATATGTTCGAGACTAGCTATTTATCCTTTCGTAGTATTTTACTAAATAAGTCCAGGATCTCCTTTATGGCCTGATCCTTATGCCCCGCTGCCTGAGATTTCTCATCAACACTTTTGGCCAGCATAATCTTGTTCTTAATGGTTTTGACCGTGTTATGACAGCTTATACCCGTGCCATTGTTAAAATTGATTGTTGATCTTCCCTCTAGTCCAGTCTGTTCAACTACCGAAGCAACATAATAAAGGTTTATATAGGCATAGCAGGGATCCCCTTTACACCGTGCAATACGTGTTTTTATTGGCAATAAAACATAGCCAGGTTTGAGCATTAAGGGGGGAAGTCCTATATCGCAATGATCCCGAAATTTATTACGTAAAGCTGAGTAATCCAATGCAAAATATTTGCAAAGGGCACGTCGAATACTTCGAATATTTCTCTTATCCGTGTGTTGGCTTCCATCGGTATAAGAGATGATTGTTCCATCACCTTGGGACAAATAAACCGGGTTGAGATATAAAATTGGCAAATCAAATTGCGAGTTTTGTACTTTAATCATGGTATTCCCTCCTTTTTAAATTACCAAGCTCCCAACGCATGGGTTAATTGCTAATTTATTCCATCTGGGTCGATTTGGTTACCATTTAAAGGAGGGAATTTACGGGCAGACCCACAGACTCAAAAGAACCGTCGTGAGTCTATTTACGGTTTTACCCACCAATCAAGGGAACGATAGGGTGCTTGCAGTTCTTTGTAATGGTTCTTCTTGGCGATAAACTCCTGTTTCTTGCTATTGAGAAACTCATCAAAATGATGGCGTTTTCCCTCATCACTGAAACGGTGCTTGGGTTCGGGATAAAAGATATATTTTACCTCCTGCCCTTCTACTTTAAGCTCACCCTTTGTGCCACAGAAGGGGCAGGTTATATCCTTGCCATCATATCGTAAAATTTCACTCCAACAGACCGGACATTCCGTTGCCTTGACCCTTCGCTGGTAATTGGGATCCACAAGGTTACGTCCCATTTGTCTAACCCTCGCCAGGTTTTCAGGATCTTCTAATACCTCACCAGGATTGGCCCCAAGAAATCTGGCACTATCAACCAGATGCAGATTTAAAAATTTTGCTGTAATATTTAATACTTCCTGGGCATAACCCTCCCAATCTGCTACTCCGTAACTGACAATGTTAATGCAAGGTTTGCCAGCAAAATCTTGATATTTGTTGCCCACTGAAAGAAACCGATCCTGCAAGATTTTAATACTACTATGTGGTCCTAAAAAATAGACCGGTGCAGCTAAAACCACAGCATCTGCAGCTCTAATTTTGTCCAGTAAAAAATTGAGGTCATCCTCAATATGACAGGGAACATCTGCCGGCAGACAACTATAACAGGCCCTACAGGGCCTTATATCCAGCTCAGGCAGTCTAATCATCTCCATCTGGTTATCCGATCCAGTTGCCTCCATGGCGGCTTTGGCCAAAATCTCAGAATTGCCAACCACCCTCCGTGACGCGACAATTCCCAGGATATGTTTCATAACCATCTCTCACTCCTTTACTCAAGTACTGCATAGGTTCTTTACCCCAGTTAGGTTTTCACACTGCTTTAGCCGTCAGCCTTTAGCTTAAAAATAAAAAGCCCAAGGCCCATGGCCCAAGGCTTAAAGAAAAGCTCAAGTGACCCCAAGCTAAAAGCTGATGGCTAACGGCTGAGGGCTATATATTTTCTTGTTGACTCAAATAAATATTTTTACCTTTGGTTATACTAAATTAAGTAGGTTGAATTCTCAACCTAATCTCCTCTCCCTTTCTCGCTGTATCTAACCCAAGATACAGCTTTTTTTTAATCTTCCAGGGACGCCAGGTACTTTTCTATTTCCATGGCAGCAATGGCACCATCGGCAACAGCAGTTACAACCTGTCTAAGTGTCTTTTGTCTCACATCTCCGGCCACATATAAGCCAGGAACGGAGGTTTCCATTTTTTCATTGGCTAAAATATAACCACGGGAATCCGTTTCTACTAAATCTTTTACCAGATCTGAATTGGCACTGGTACCTACGTATATAAATACACCATCCACTGCAAGCTGGGATAGTTCACCTGTTCTAACGTCTTTTATTCTCACTGCCTCAACTTGATTATCACCTAAAACATCATCCACCACGGCATGCCAAACAAAATCTATTTTTTCGTTGGCCAAGGCGCGTTTTTGAATAACCTTAGTGGCACGCAATTCACCCCTGCGATGAATAATATAAACCTTAGCGGCAAACTTAGTGAGGAACAAGGCTTCCTCCACAGCAGCGTCCCCGCCACCTACCACAGCAACGGTTTTATCTCTAAAGAAAGCACCATCACAGGTGGCACAATAGGAAACTCCTCTACCGTGAAATTTACTTTCACCCTGCACACCCAAAAATTGTGGTTTCGACCCACAGGCAAAAATAATGGTTTTGGCCTTGATGGTATCTTGACCCGTGGTAACCATAAATTCAGCACCCTGTTTTTCAATTTTTTCTACATCAGCAGTCATAATTTCTAAGCCAAAGGATCTGGCCTGCTCATCCATTTTTAGTGCAAGATCGATACCGCCGATACCGCCGGGAAAACCGGGATAGTTCTCTATCCACTCAGTGGCTGCTGCCTGACCCCCGGGCATACCCCTTTCGATTAAGACGCCATTTATATCAGCCCGTGCTGCATAAAGGCCGGCTGCATAACCAGCGGGACCTCCACCTACAATTACCAATTCTTTTTCTAACAAATCCGCACCCCCATAAATTTTGTCATGTCCGTTCTGCCATTATAATTATTATCTCATTTGCCAAAATAGTCCGTCAAGTCTGAGTTGGCAAGATGGCAGATTATTCCTCAATTTTTCCTTTTTCCCTTAAGCGAATGAGAATCGCCCTTATATTTCTTGCCTCCCTTTGAACCTGTGGTGTTTCTCCGGGATTATTGATAAGGCGTTCTAAATGTTTTACGGCACTGGGCATCTTTAGTTTACCCAGGGCTATGACCGCCTGCTCCCGAACCTCGTCCACAGTATCATCCAATACATTTATTAAGGCAAAATAAAAGGACGGTTCGGCTATATTACCCATGGCCTGACAGGTTTTTAAACGGACCAGGCTATCTCGATCCAAAATTGTTTTACAAAGCAGGCTTACGGAATCTTTACCCCCCAGTTGGCCACAGGCCCAAATAAGTTCAAGAAATATTTTCTTAGGTACCCGGCGTTGTAATGCTTTAAAACAAATAATAACCCCTGTGTCACCCCGACGAACCAATTCTTGAATGATATGGACAGTTACTTCGGGATTCTTTCCTTGTAAAACTGCCGTACTGCGGGATATCTTATCCCTGGCTTTACTTCGTAAAATGTTCTGCACTTCATCAGCCAACCCTGGTACCACCCTTGGTACAATAAGACGGGCAGCCTGCTCAGAGATATTTAAAACAGGTTCCTGGGAAGAATCCACTAAAATTAAGTTATTCTCCTGCAGCCTTTCCAGCAGGGCTATGATTTGTTTTTTTGACCAATCTGATAAAAGTCCATAACCCTTGGTTTTAATATAGTAACTCTCACCCGTTAACCAAGCAGTTTTAGATCCCTTAAGTAAATCCGCATATCGTCCCAAATTCAAAAGCCTCTCCACCTCAAATAATCCTTCAAAAAGAGTTATTAATTGTTCGGGATCAATATTTAATTCTGTATCCATAATAATTTGTTCGGCGCAAAGCCGTTCGTAGTAATTTTTGCAAGCCTGGAAGCGGCCTTGAAAATCATACATAAAACGAATTAATTCTATTTCGTTACCGTCCATTCCGTAGTAGCATAAAAGCTGCTCCTCAGAGGGATCTCCCAGGACTTCTACGGTCCTGCGAAAATCTTGATATTTTTTGTGTAATACATTGAGGTACGCCTCTGGATATCCTGTTTTTTGCGCGATTTCCGGAATCCCATAGCCGATGGTAAACATCCGCAGAATAATTTCCCAGGGCTGCCAGGGATGATTGTTTGGCAAGGTGCTAACACCTAAAACCCGCTTGGTGCAGGCCAAGATGTCCTCAGTCAATCCGGTGGCAAAGACAAGGGGATAGGCAAACTGTGTGTTAAGTTTGGAGCAAAGAATTTCACGGAAGGTTGGGTTAGCCAATAGCTGCCAGTTTTTTTTCAAGCAGCTTATTAAATCAGGGATTACTATATCCCGGAGATAAGCCAGGGCTAGAGCACTCTTTGGCCCGCCCCATTCCTCGGTAAATAGCCTTTTTAAGGCGGTGGCTAAATCTGCCGCATCCTCCAAGGGCCTGGGTTGAACCTTTATTTCCAAGATAAATCACATCCCCTAAAAAAGTGCCAAACTATGTTATTCCACAGTCAGGGTATTTTTTCCTTTTTTTTAGGTTTCTAAAAACTCTCCCTAACAAAAATGACATAAAAGGAAAGTATTATGGTAAAAATTGTTAACAAAAAGGTTCCCACTGCCCCGCGCTTATTTTTTTGTTGCCAAAGCCAATGAACAAAGGAAAGGGTATAAGCCCCAATCATTAAAGGGATCAGGGCTAAAAGGTACTCCAAATCATCTACCCCCTGATAATGTGATTGGTTGTTCTCATGAGACCTGGTCGTCGAATATTCGTTTTGTACTCCACCGTTATTTCAGCGGTATCATACATCTCTTTCCAATTTAGAGTTTCCCATTCCTCCCATGTGCTAACTTGCTTTCTATATACAAGATCATAATTGAATATATCGCCCCAATTATGATCTCTTGATTTATCGATTAAAGCTTGAGATAGCTGTTGCATTTGCTGGTTAAAGGCTTGCTCAACAATTTTTTTTCTTTTGGTGCCTTCATAGTTTTCACCGCTCTGGATGGAAAGAAATTCTCCCTCCATGTAGATGGTTTGGTGAATGTTGAGTTTTTCCTTGTCACTTACTATTTTGATATCCGGCTTTTTGGCCTGTCTAAGTCGTAAAGCAATAACATCCTTTGGTTTTTTGGGATCTCTTAGGGTAAAAGTGGAGATATTAAAATCCCCATTCATCAAAAGCATAAGCCTTGTTTCCGTACCGTCTAATTCCCCTACCAGCTGATCATCCCTAAAAACTGCTGTGCCAATAAATTCAGCGTTTGCGCTCCCCCCTTCCTGGGGCACCTCACCTGCTACATAGGGTACCAATAAAGGTGATTTTTGCTTAGACGCTTTTTTTTCACCGGTATTTGTTCCAACCAATGATGCCACAGGACTACTATGGAGGGACTTGAGAGTTGAGTAAAACTTATGAAGCGTGATGGACGGAGATAACTCTGTCAGTCCAGCTAACCGTTCCATGGCCTGATATTGCTTGTTTGGGGATGCCTCCAGTTGCGGTTTGTTATTCTTCATAAACTCCTTTGCAGTTCCCCGGCAAATTAATATTTGACTGTTTCTGCGCACTTCTCGCTGGCGTAACAGTGCGTGAAGGTATTTATCCATTCCTTCCTTGGCCAGCTCTTCACTAAATATATAAGCGATGGTGTGTACAAAACTTATGTCTCTGGTGCCAAAGGTGTTAAACAATAGATAACATTCCCAAATAGAGGGTCCCTCCACATTGGCCGTTATATAATTTTCCGCCTTACCCCCTCCCCCTCCTTCCCCGGCAGCAAAGCTCTGAGGATTGGCTATGGTAACCGTCATTTCCAGGGGAGAATTTTCCCCCTTGTCAAAGCCAACGGCCAGGACCAGTGCCACTTCATCGGTTTCCCGACCTCCGGTACAACCGCAAAGCTGGGGCAGTAAAAGTAATAATAAAATCATGCTCAGTATTTTATTCCCATGCTTCCCCATTGCCACAGCCCCTTATCTCAAATCAATTTCGTCCTAAGGGTCATTACGGGGTGACCCGGCGTTTACTCCAAGATTTCTTATAATTGATATTATCAATAGGAATAAAGGAATAATTAGTACAGGAATAAAACCTACCGTTCCCAGCATAATACCTTCCAATTCCAAGGTGCTAGGATAATCCGGCGGTAAAATGGCAATTACAAAGCATAACAGGGTAATTATCCACAATAGTGGTCGATAATCTGGCAGCTTAAAGATACGGGATAAGATGACCGTCGATAAATACAAATACAAGGCTGATTTAAGAAAGCCTACCATTGCCCAGGTCAATAAAAAAACTGGCTCCATTCTCTGCAAAAAACGTCCAAATGCAATTAATTTACTTGTTTCATAAAAGGGCAATGTTAATTCCGAACCACCCTGTACACCAAAGGTTAATAAAATCATAATTGAAGCGATTAGAATTATGGAGCCACCACATAATATGGCCCAAAAACTAATTTTGGCGGCAAAACGCCATCCACCCATTGCATGCAGAATAAGGCCAGGTACCAGCACTTCACTGGTAACGGAATAGTTTAATACTGAATTTCCGATAATCTTTAAAGGATCTTCCACAAACAGTGGAAAAATATAGTTTGGACTAATGTTTGGCATAGTTAGTAACAAAACCGATACGATACCAAGAACAATAAAGGTTAAGCATATCCGGGCTACTCTGGCAATGATTTCCACCCCGTAATGTGCACTGACGATGGCGGCCGTGGCTATGGTTATCAATACGATACTAATGGGTGTTCTTGGCAAGGTTGATAGCAAAAAGGCCTCTGAATAGCTGCGAAATAGAAAGGCCTCCCGCATAATAAAATAAGCTGCCAGGATTAGACCAATTAAGATTCCCAGATAACGCCCCAGTATCTGCTCACTGGCTTCAATAATAGTGGTATCGGCATGCCTCTTCATAAGTAAAATTATGATGACTAAATTAAGCATTGTTACTAAATGTACCATAGAAAATGTTAGCCAAATCATAGACTTTCCAT
The DNA here is from genome assembly GCF_036763075.1 of Desulfotomaculum sp. 1211_IL3151. Taxonomy (NCBI): domain Bacteria; kingdom Bacillati; phylum Bacillota; class Clostridia; order Eubacteriales; family Desulfotomaculaceae; genus Desulfotomaculum; species Desulfotomaculum sp. 1211_IL3151. Next base: position 194,970 of record NZ_JBAIYV010000035.1, read on the forward strand.
CTTCCATTAAGCTGGCAGGCAAAGACAAAAACAGGCCGGATATGTTGGATATAAAGATCAGCGCAAAACCTTCATAGATGCCTATTTTTCCTTCCTTAAGCATTGATCTTCTTCCTTTCCGATTAGCCTTTCGCTTTTTGCTATGAGCCATTACCTTTTAGCACCTAAAAAAACAACCAGTATCTGGGCTGCCATAAACCGTTGTCATCCTGTGCTGTAACACAGTATCTTCTAAACATTGGCAGGGCTGGCTCAGGATGACACAAAATTTCCATTATTGATGGTACCCTTAACGGTATGAAGGTCTTAGCTTGCACCTTTTAGCTAATGGCTAACGGCCAAGCTAGACCCCTAAACAATCCCCTAGGTTTTAGTTTTAGTCTTAGTCTTATTTTTATCCTTAACCCAACCCCTGGCTATTTTAGGTTGAAACCTTGTTTTCTTGGTATTTAAATAGTCCGGTGTTCTTTCCCAAGAAAATACCGGCACCCGAAAAACCACATCTCCGGAAGATCGGGTGGTGGGTGACATTGGTGCCAGATAGGGTACGCCAAAGGATTTTAGGGAAGCCATCATATGCATTTGAGTAAACAAGCCAAAGACAATTCCCACAAAGCCCAACATTGCTCCTAAAAAAATATAACCAAACCTCATAATGCGCAGAGAAAATTGTAGTGAATAGGAAGGGATGGCAAAGGAGGCTAGGCCCGTAATAGCCACAATAATTACCAGAATAGGGCTGACGATATTGGCCTGTACCGCCGCCTGGCCCAGGACTAAGGCACCCACAATTCCTATGGTACTGCCCATCAAGCCCGGCACCCTCAATCCTGCCTCTCTGATCAGTTCAAAGGAGATTTCCATAATGATGACCTCTACAAGGCTGGGAAAAGGTACCTTTTCCCTGGCCCCGGTGATGGCCAGCAAAAGCTCAGTGGGAACCATTTCTTTATGAAACAATACAATGGCCAGATAAACACCCGGCGTAAGAAAGCTTAAATAAAAGGCTAAACCCCTGATTAACCTAAGAAAGGTGCCATACATGGGACGTAGATAATAATCCTCTTGGCTGTGCAGATGGTCAAACATGGTGGTAGGAACGATTAAGATATAGGGATTGCCATCAACAAAAATGGCTATCTTACCCCTTAGCAGCATAAAGGCTACCCGGTCCGGCCTTTCGGTGGCCATTACCTGGGGGGCAAAATTCCAGGGCCTTTCTTCGATGTATTGTTCCAAAATCCCACTATCCACTACGCCATCTGCTTTGATCGATGTTATGCGTCTTTTGACCTCTTGCAGCAGTTTTTCATTTACCCTATCCCTTAGGTACATGATGGCCACATCATTTTGAGTTACTTCCCCCAGTTTAAACATTTCTGTGGTTAATTGGGCGGAACGTATATACTTTCTCACCAGACCCGTATTGGTACGAAAGGTTTCTCCAAAAGCCTCCTGGGATCCCCGTATTAAGGGTTCATTGATGGGTAAACTTACACCCTTGTGCTCCCAACCCTTGGTCTCCACCAGCAAGGCCTGGTCAATGCCATCTATAAACACGGCTGTGGAGCCATAATTCACCTCAGCCACAATCGCTTTATATTCGCTATGGGCATTGACTTGGTTGCTTGTGATGACCCTTTTTTGTATATGATCCAGTAAATAGTCATCCACTTTTTCATGAAAATTGGAAAACAGCATCATGGGCTGTAGGATGTCCTGGTTGATGACAGTTTTGTCGCTGAGTCCCTCCATAAACAAAGCAAAGGCTTGCACAGGAGGTGATAATGCAATGGTAAATTCACGAATAATAAAATCCTTATTCGTTGGCAGATCATATATTTCTTCGATACGTTTTTTATTTATCTCTAAATGGATACTGACCTTATCCGGATCATCATGCTGGGCCTCGGATACTTTAAGGGGCTTTTTACCCCTTTTAGGTCCGCTATTCTTTTTACTCTCCTCTGTTCGATCAGGATTTTCTTTAATTTCAGACTCCTGTTTTTCAGATTGGCGTCTATTTTCCTCTTTGCCATCTTTATTCGCCGGAGTTTCTTTACGGGAAACTCGATGGGGTTTTTTAAAGCGGGAACGGCTTTCTGATTTGTCATCCTGGTTCTCAGGTTGGATAAAAACACGGAGGTCACCATCTTTAACCTGAGCTTTTTCTTCCGGAGTCTCTTTAAGAACAAAACCCTCCCGGTCTGTATCGGGTTTGTATGCAAAGGTTTTCTTAATCATCTGCCACAGTTTCATGTAATCACCATTGTTAGTTTCACCACTTTAGTGAAGATTATCCAGAAATTACATTAGAAAAGCTTGGCGCAAGCTTTAGCTTTTCTAACGCTATCATCCTTAAAATCTTATACTCTCTGACTAGTACAATGTGCAATAATAAAGGGAGTGTCGCCGTGCGACACTCCCTTTATCCATTAGCCTAAGGTTTCTGAGGTTATTTTCATCTGCATTAGTAAGCCTAAATAGTCATAGCCACCCGCCTTTGAACAGGTACCGGACATATTAAAACCGCCAAAGGGATGAACCCCAACCAGTGCTCCGGTACATTTTCTATTAAAATACAGGTTGCCAACATTAAATTCTTCCTTAGCCTGGGCAATGTTTTCTCTGTTTCTGCTATATAAGGAACCGGTTAAGCCATACTCTGTATTGTTAACAACAGCCAATGCTTCAGCAAAATCCTTTACCTTGATCAAGGCCAAGACCGGCCCAAAGATTTCTTCTAAGGAAATTCTGGCTGTGGGTGCTATATCCTTAAAGATGGTGGGCCTAACAAACCAACCCTGATTGCCAAATCTTTCGCCCCCCAATACCAGGGTGCCTTCTGTTTTTCCAATTTCGATGTACTCTAAAATTTTCTCCATGGCCCTCTTTTCAATGACCGGCCCGGTAGAAAAGTTTTCTTCCGGCAAGCCCATGGCCAATTTTGAGGCCAGTGCCAGAACCTTTTCGATTACTTCCTCATAGACACTTTCCACAACAATGGCCCTGGAACATGCCGAACACTTTTGACCCTGGAAACCAAAGGCCGAAGCAACAATTCCCTGGGCTGCTTTATCGAGGTCTGCTGTCTCATCCACAATAATGGAATCTTTGCCGCCCATTTCAGCGGCTACTCGCTTAATCCATTTTTGACCTGGGGCAACCTTAGCAGCTAATTCGCTGATCCTAAGCCCGACTTCCTTAGAGCCGGTAAAGTTGATAAAACGAGTTAATTTATGGGAAACCAAGTAATCACCAATGGCTCCGCCTGAGCCAGGCAGATAGTTTACCACTCCACTGGGTAAACCAACCTCCTGCAGCAGTTCCATGAATTTAGCAGCGATAACCGGTGTAGCACTGGCTGGTTTAAGAACAACGGTATTACCGGTTACCACCGATGCCACTGTCATACCCGCCATAATGGCCAGGGGAAAGTTCCAGGGCGGGATAACAACCCCTACCCCCAGGGGAACATATTTCATTTTGTTATACTCACCGTTTACCGGAATCAACTCTGGAGGATTGGCATAGCGCAACATTTCATGGGCATAAAAATTCATAAAATCAATGGCCTCTGCGGTGTCTGCATCTGCCTCAGCCCAGTTTTTACCCGATTCTAAAATTAACCAGGCGGAAAAATAATGCTTTCTTTGTCTCATCCGTTCAGCCGCTTTAAATAAATAGATGGCCCGTTCTTCGGCTTCTACCTTAGACCAACTCTTAAAGGTAGCATAAGCAGTTTCGATGGCCTGTTCAGCCTGAGCCAAGTTTGCCTTGGCCACTTTACCGATAATTTCATTTTCATTGGCCGGATTAGTGGAAATAATTAGATCATCGTTATAAATTGTTTCTTCTCCAATATATAAGGGATATGTTTTCCCCAATTCCTGACGCACTTGGGCGATGGCAGACTTAATCGCTTCTGCATTTTCAGACAAGGCAAAATTTGTAAAGGGTTCATTCGCAAAGTTTTTCATAAGCTCCTCCTTCAATATGTGTTCATTCCATGAATCTCAGTGGTGCTATACCACGGAGGGTTCAACAAATAGTTCTCCCCGCTCAAAGCGGGAGAAATCAAACATACCAATGGGGAAACTGGTTTCTTCCCCTAGAATGTGTTCGGCCATTAATTTTCCTGTCATGGGGGCAATCATAAAACCATGACCGGAGAAACCAGCGGCCAAGTGAAAACCTTCAACACCAGGCACACTGCCTAAAATTTGTTGACGATCCGGTGTCAAATCATATTGGCCGGCCCATTGCCGAACTACCCTTAAATTTGCCAGTGGTGGCAATAGGAAGGTGGCCTTAGCCGCCATTTCATGGAGGAACTGCCAACTGCCATTATCATTGTAATCCTTCGGTTCGTTAGGATCACCAAGGCCCATCACAAAACCCCCATGGGGTACCTGTTGGCAGTAAAGTCCATGGTAAAAACTCATCACCATGGGACCCTGCAGCGGTTCCACTGGTTCTGTGACCAGAATTTGGTGTCGCTCCGGGGTAATGGGTACATCAATGCCGATGGTTTGTGAAAGTTCCCGGGAATAGGAACCAGCACATAAAATAACCACGGATGACTCAATGGTTCCTTTATTTGTCTTAACTCCCTTGATTTTCCCTTCGTGAGCTAATAATCCAGTAACTTCCGTGTAGGTTAATATTTCAACCCCTAACCTTTGGGCTGCCTTGGCATAGGCATCCGTGGTTTTGAAGGGATTACAGTGGCCATCTTTACCACAGAAGGTAGCACCCAACAAGCCCTGGGTATTTAGGTGTGGTACAATTTCCTTCGCCTCTTCCGGCGTAACCCAACGGGAGGGAATGCCCAATTGATGTTGAACACCAAGATTTTTATGAAATTGTTCAACCATTTTTTCTGTGTAGGCTAGTAACAAGTAGCCGCTTTGTTTAAATTCGATGCTTCCATCATAACTAAGTTCTTCTTCCAGGTTTTCAAACATTTCAATACTGTTCTTCGCCAACATACAGTTGGTCTCAGTACCAAATTGCATCCTCACGCCGGCACCACAACGACCGGTGGCACCGCTGGTAAGGTATTTTCTTTCAATTAATACGATATCCTTGGCACCTTTCTTGGCCAGATGATAGGCAATGGAGCAGCCAATAACGCCGCCGCCAACAATAACATAATTTGCGGTTTTATTCATGCACGGTACCTCCTGCGAGAACCCCCATTTTTACGGCGGTGGTTGGTTGGCGGAATACGGTCAGAGGAATGTCCTCCACAGACAGTCCCGTTGCTTTAGCCAGTTCGTGAACAATTAAGGGGGTGCAGGTTCTACCCTGACAGGGTCCCATGCCAACACGCAATAACCTTTTCAGTTGTTCTAAATCAGTGATTCCCTTTTGAATATAGGCACGCACCTCTTCTACGGTGATGTCCTCACAACGACAGATTAGAGTCATATCCTGACCGTTATTTTGACACATTTACTGCACCCCCTTAACTTTAAAATGCCGAATTTCCATCATTAAGTCCTTAGGCACAGCTAACCATACAATGGCTGTCCGGTCCTGCACCTTCGTGTTTTGCACCCGGACAACTTTGGCATCCCCGATGGCCTGGCCAGCCCGATTAATGGCTGTGACGATTTCATTTACTTCAGGAATCGGTAAAAATTCATAGGGTATTTTAACCACGGCCTCGGTTTCGGAATAAGTAGCATCCACAACAAAAATTGCCAGGCCAGGGCAACGACTCATGCAGGTGCCGCAACCGTTGCATTGGTCAAATAATATTTGCGGTCGCTCATTGATATCGGTAAACTCTTTGATTGCTCCCCGCTTACAGCTATGGTAACAGGGATCACAGGGTATATTTTGAAAGCATTCAGCTATGGCCACCGGACCTAGGGCCAAGCGTTCCTGCGAGGGTAAGACCTGGGCCACATCTTCCGCTGTGGCAATACCATCCTTGGGCAGCATGGAACATCACTCCTACCATTTTATCATTAAAGAGATACCCGGGCTAATCCACTGCGGATTTTTTCACCCACTGAACCGGAACGCAAACCAGCCAGTTGTTTCAGGAAGTTAATTTTGTCCAGTTGTAAGGCTTCATTGCCATAACCAAGACTTTCAGCGGCATTTAAGCCGGCCAAGGCACCTTCCATCATGGCCGCGGAGGCTTCTTCAATACCTGACACGTCACCAGCCACATAAATACCAGGCACGGAGGTTTCCAATTGCTCATTACGCAAAGGGACATTGCCACCCAATGCTGGGACATAGACCATCCTGCAGCCAGCTTGCCAGAGCAATTCGGTCATAGGGGTTAGTCCCACTGATAAGCATATAACATCCGCATCGATGTCCTTTTCTGTGCCAGCCATGGGTTGCCAATTTTCATCAATTTGAGCAACCTTTGCACCACAGACTTCCCTTTCACCGTAGGCTTTTAAAATGGTATGACTAGTTAGGATGGGGATACCTGCTCGCACCACCTTTGCTGCATGTACCCAATAGGCACCAATCTTTGGCGCACCTTCAATAATGGCGGCTACTTCAATGCCTGCCTGAAGCAATTGATAACTTACGATAACGCCAATATTGCCTGCTCCAACCATAAGAACTCGATGACCAGGTTTTACGCCAAAAACATTGACCAGGGTTTGCACCGCTCCGGCACCATATACCCCTGGCAAATCGTTATTGGGAAAGAGCAAGGTCTTTTCTGCCCCACCCGTGGCGATGATGAGTTTTTTAGGTTTAATGGCAATTATTTTATGATGTTGTTCCACCAGCAGCACTCCGTCCTCATAATAGCCCAGAGCGGTTGCTTCGGTCATCACTTGAATATTGGCAGTTCCCTTTACCTGGTCACTGAGATCCCGGGCAATATTAATTCCCCGTTCCGAAGCCCTTTGCTCTTTGGAGCCAAAGAAACGGTGTGTTTGTTTGATGAGTTGACCACCTAAATAATCGTTACGGTCTATTAAAATAACCTCTGCCCCGGCCCGAGCTGCCTGAGTTGCTGCAGCTAAACCTGCGGGACCACCGCCCACAATGACAATTTCGGATTGTTTCACTTCAATTCCCCTTTCCCCTTCTGGGTCTCGACGATCATCCCCGCTTGCAATTTTTCTATACAAACACGGACATTGGGTTCGTCATTTACAATCATTAAGCAAGAGGAACAATTTCCTATATTACAAAACAAGCCCCTAGGCCGATGTAAATGCCCGCTTTCACGCATGATTCTCACCCCTGCCGCGTGCAGGGCCGAGGCTATGGACTCTCCTTCATATCCTTCCAATTCTTTGCCATCGAAAGTAAAGGTAACCTTTTCGCCGGCTTTAAAGTCAAGTATGGGATGTTTTTCAATTCTCATGGGCGATACCTCCTCATAAAGAATATTCTTGCAAATTTCGTGCCGAATGGACAATCTTCCCTCCGGGGTGTACAGTTTTTTGGCTATCAGCCATTAGCCTTTATCCGAACAGCTTAAAACAGGGCCTTGAAGCCTTGGACCTTGGGCTTTTTCTGCCTGTTATGCTTAAAGTTTTTAGCTAACCGCCAGAAAAAAAAGAACGCGTCATTGACGCGTTCTTTTTAGCAAGGAAACAAGTTGTATAATTTGCTGTACATTTAATGACTATCCTGACACATGTGTTTGGACAGTTAGGACTTACATAATTCCCAGTTGATGCATTTTATAGTAAAGGGTGCTTCTGGGAATACCTAACATGCGGGCAGCCTCTGAACGATTGCCATTTACCTGCTTTAAGGTACGTATGATAAGTTCCCTTTCAGTCTGTTCTGTAACGGAGGCTAGGCCTGTGGTCGCCGTTACTTGCTCCTGTAAGTTACCTGTTTTTAAAGAGTCGGGAATAGATTTCTCGGAGACGGTATCACCTTCCGTGAGAATAACCATACGCTCGATCACATTTTTAAGCTGCCGAATGTTACCAGGCCAGGGATAAGCTAAGAGGGTAGCCATAACACCTGGCTCCAGTTTGGAAATTTGTTTATGATAGAGCTGGCTGAATTCTTGCAGGAATAAGTAAACTAATTCCGGGATGTCTTCCCTTCTCTCCCGCAGGGGTGGTATCTCCAGGGATACAACATTAAGACGATAATAAAGGTCCTCCCGGAAGGTTCCCTTGGCCATCATATCCTCCAGTAAACGGTTGGTGGCGGCGATAATTCTTACATCCACCTTAATTGGTGCGGAACCGCCAACTCTAAAAAAGACACCATCCTGAAGTACGCGGAGGAGTTTTACCTGCATGTCCAAGGGCAGTTCACCAATTTCATCCAGAAAAAGTGTCCCGCCGTTGGCCGTTTCAAACACACCGGCTTTTCCCTTTTTGTCAGCACCAGTAAAGGCACCGCTTTCGTAGCCAAACATTTCGCTTTCGAAAAGACTAGGTGGAATTGCTGCACAATTTATGACACAGAAATTTTTTCCCGTCCGATGGCTCGCCTCATGAATGGCTTTGGCAAATAACTCTTTGCCTGTTCCACTCTCGCCGCGCAGGAGCACCACAGCACTGGTTAAAGCGGCTTTTCTTGCAACATTGATTAGATCAATGAGCCTTTTATGGTGACCCTTGATGGTAGCAAAGGGGTTTCGATCCGTGGCAAATTTATCAATCTCTTTTTCCAACCGCTGAACTTGGGAACTTGCCTGATTTAATTTATTATTTAATTGCACGATTTCCGTAATATCTTTTTCTACCGTAACACCACCAATTACCTTCGGCCCCAACCTTACTGGTGCAGCATTGACTAAAACGTGGGTACCTTCAACTGGTTGGTGCGGCAGAGAACGTATCTCCTGCCATTCTTTATTAACCCTGGTTACTACCAGATTCGTAAAAAAGCTATGGACAGACTTGCCAATAATATCCTGGGCTTTGATGGCATATAGTTCTTCTGCCCTGCTATTCCAGGTGATTACGATATCATCTTGATTTACAATGCAGATGGCTTCATCCACAGTCTCTACCACAGCATTTATACGGGCTTCGGTTTCACAAACCCTTAGGGCAAGGTCATGGAATACCTGATCATAGGATAATACTCCAAGAATTTTTCTATAATTATCACGGCACACGAGGGCATGATAACGAAGTTCCGGTAAAAAGGCTAAAATTTCCCGATCAAGATCCTCTTCATCGAGGGTCGAAAAATCCCTTCTCATTACCTGTTTTACCTGTAAATCAGTATCCAATTTACGGTTAATGGCATCTCTCCAAAGCAAAATACCAACCAATTTTTCTCCATCTTTCACCAGAACAATGGGACGCCCCGGTATACCCTTTTCTCGTATTTGACCGATGGTTTCATCTGGAGTAACGGACAAAAGTTCCTTGTATAGCATTTCTTTCACTGTCAAAAAGCCTTTATGCATTATATCACCCCATTTAAGCCGTCAGCTTAACTATTAGTCGATCCTGGCGTTGGAGGCCTTAACCGGCCGTGGACCATGAGCCGTGGGCTTTGAAGCATCACCTGTCATCCTGAACAACAGCGAAGGATCTTTTCGATCCTTTGGAAGGCTTCCTTCGCCACCGCTTAGGATGACATTAAAGCACCAAGGCCATAGGCCTTGGTTTTTTAGCTGATGGCTGACGACGGATGGCTTATTTTATTCCCCCAAGTAAGCCTTCTGCACCTCAGGGTTATTCGCTAAATCTGCTGCAGGACCGGATAGGACGATTTCTCCGGTTTCCAGTACATAGGCCCGATGGGATATCGATAAGGCCATGTGGGCATTTTGCTCAACCAATAGTATGGTTGTGCCAGTTTGATTGATTTCTTTAATGATGGAAAATATTTCTCGAACCAGCATCGGTGCTAAACCCATAGAAGGTTCGTCCATTAATAGTACCTGGGGGCGTGACATCAAGGCCCGACCCATGGCTAACATTTGTTGTTCTCCACCAGAGAGTGTCCCAGACAGTTGGTTTTTACGTTCTTCCAGACGGGGAAAGCGTTCAAAAACCTTTTTTATATCTTCCTTCACGCCGACTTTGTCCTTACGTATATAAGCACCCATCTCTAAATTTTCCATCACCGTCATGCGAGTAAAAACCCGCCGTCCTTCTGGTACTTGGCAAATACCTAGGGAGACGATTTGATGGGGAGGCATTTTGGTAATCGGCTGCCCTTTATAGGTAATGGTACCCAACTGAGGGCGAATTAAGCCAGAAATTGTGCGCAGAGTTGTTGTCTTTCCTGCACCGTTAGCCCCAATTAGGGCTACAATTTGTCCTTCTGCCACTTGACAAGAAATCCCCTTAAGTGCTCGAATAGCCCCGTAGGAAACATGCAGGTCATTTAATTCCAGCAGCATGGGCTAGACCACTTCCTTTCCCAAATAGGCTGCAATAACTGCGGGATCATGTTGGATTTCTGCTGGAGTTCCGGCAGAAATTTTTCTGCCATAATCTAAAACAGCGATACGATCAGATAAACTCATAACAAACTTCATGTCGTGTTCAACCAAAAAAATGGTCAGGCCCTTATCTTGAATTTTTCTGATCATGTTCATTAAAGTCATTTTTTCCTGGGGATTCATACCAGCAGCAGGTTCATCCAGCAAAATAAGTTTGGGATTGGTGGCCATGGCCCTGGCAATTTCTAAACGACGTTGCTCTCCATAGGGTAAGTTTTTTGCTAATTCATCTGCTTTATGATCAAGTTCCATTAGTTTTAAGGCTTCCATCGATGCTTCTGTAATGGCCTTTTCTTCCTTTTTAACCCTGGGACCTCTTAAAATGGCTGACAGAAAGCCAGCCCTCGTTCGACAATGTTGGCCAATTTTGACGTTTTCTAGGACAGTCATTTCACCAAACAGCCTGATATTTTGAAAAGTCCGAGCGATACCCATTTCAGTAATGGTGTGTGGTTTTAGACCACTTACTTTAATATTTTGAAAGGTTATTTCCCCTTCGGTTGGCGGATAAATACCGGTTATTAGGTTGAATATGGTACTTTTACCGGCTCCATTGGGTCCAATGAGGGCACGAATTTTACCCTGCTCAATCTTTATACTTACATTATCAACGGCAGTAAGACCGCCAAAACGAATGGTGACATCTCTAAGTTCCAGTAATATTTTTGACATGTGCTTTTACCTCCGTTAGTTAGCGCCGGTGGCTGAAGCTTTATCTCGTTGGGAAAGCTTCTTTTTAAAAACCCTGCTTAACCTAACACCGCCCAGCAAACCTCTGGGTCGAACAATCATCATAAATACCATCAATAATCCATACACCATCATCCGATAATCAGCAATAAATCGGAGAAACTCAGGTGCCAGAGTCAGGATACTGGTACCTAAAATAACGCCAGGAATACTTCCTAATCCCCCCAATACCACGAAGGTTAGGAATTCAAAGGATTTAAGAAAACCAAAATCCGATGGATTTAGATAGGTTAAGAGGTGAGCATACAGTCCACCACTTACCCCGGCAAAAAATGTACCTAAAGCAAAGGCAACAATTTTTGAATTAGTAATGTTAACGCCCATGGCCTCTGCAGCAATCTCATCTTCACGAATTGCTACTAAAGCACGGCCAAAGCGAGAATTTTCCAAGCGATACATGGCCCAAATTGTAAAAAACACAACAAAAATCACCAGAGTGAGACTGGAATTACGAGGAATCCCGGCCATACCAAGTGCCCCACCAGTAATACTTAAATTAAGAAAAACAACCCGCACAATTTCACCAAATCCTAAAGTAGCAATTCCTAAATAATCACCACTTAATCTGAGGGTAGGAAAACCCAACAAGATACCCCATATACTGGCCATAACTCCTCCGGCAAGAATAGCGATGGGAAAAGGCATGCCTAATTTAAGACTGGTAATTGCCGATGCATAAGCCCCAATACTTAAAAATGCCGCATGACCGAAGGATAACTGACCTGTTACCCCAGTAATTAAATTTAATCCGAGGGAGCCGATCAGGTATATACCCAGCATTGTTAGGACCTGAATATAATAGTCATTTAAAAACGCCTTAAAAATACTGTCATTTAATAAAATGTTAAAAATAGTATCCATGCTAAGTTACCTACACTTTCCTCTGGATTGGACGCCCCAGCAAACCAGTGGGCCGGAAAAGTAACACCACAATCAATAAGGTAAAGGCAATGGCGTCTTTATATAGATCAAACCCGCCGGCAATACCAAGGGTTTCGGCAACTCCTAAAAAGATACCACCCAGCATAGCACCAGGGATACTGCCAATGCCACCTAAAACGGCAGCACAAAAAGCCTTTAATCCTGCAGAAACCCCCATCAATGGGGATACCGAATTAAAGTAGATGCCCACCAACACACCACCGGCTGCAGCCAGCGATGAACCAATGGCAAAGGTAAAGGAAATAACTCGATTAACGTTAATACCCATGAGGGATGCTGCATCATAATCTTCCGAAGCTGCCCGCATGGCTTTACCGATTTTTACATATTTTACAATAAAGGTTAGTCCCGCCATCAATAAACTGGCCACAACCAGAATAAGGATTTGCACCTTGGTAATTTCCAGGGAACCAAACTTATAGATGGCATCTTCAATAACATGAGGAAACCCCACTGGCTGAGGTCCTTGAACCTTGGTCATTAGGGTCTGTAAAAAAATAGAAACACCAATGGCTGAAATTAACGGTGATAACCTCGTTGATCCACGCAGTGGTCGATAGGCAATTCTCTCTATGGATACACCAATAATCATGCAGGTAAGCATGGCAGCAACTAAAGACACTACCAACCCCTGTTTAAAAACGGTGACCATCAACACCCCGACAAAGGCACCTACCATATATATTTCTCCGTGAGCAAAATTAATTAATTGAATAATACCATATACCATCGTATAACCCAGTGCGATCAGTGCATAGGTTGCACCCAGTGTTAAGCCGTTAAGCAGTTGTTGTCCAAGCATAGAATCATCCCTTCCTGCGGGGTATTAACAGGTTTGCAGCCATTGCCATGAAGCAATGGCTGCAACTATCTTTGCGCAAATTTTATTTAATATCGACGATATCCTTAACAGCAAACTTGCCTTCTTTTACTTCCAACAAATAAACTGGGCTCTTAATTGGCTCACGGTTTTCCTGGAAGGTTATTGTTCCGGAAACACCTTCCCAATCCTTGGTTTTAGCCAATTCGCTGCGGAATGTTTCAGGTGCATCACTATTGGCAGCTTTTATGGCGTCTGCTAATAACATCACAGCATCATAACCCTGGGCTGCAAACATATCTGGCAGTGCACCATTGTTGCCTGCTTTATATGCTTCGATAAACTTCTTGGTTTTCTCTCCCGCTTTGTTTTCATCAGCAGCAAAACCACAATAGACCATGCTTCCTTCAACGGCTTCGCCGCCCATCTTCATAAGAACATCGCCAAGCAGACCATCGCCGCCTACCATAAATGCTTTGATACCTTGTTTACGAACCTCTTTCATAAAGAGGCCACCCTCGGTATAATAGCCAGTGAAAATAATGCCATCCGGATTTTTTTCTTTAATGGTAGTAACCTGTGCACTAAAGTTTTGATCTCCATCTTGAATACTTTGTTCTACGATAATCTCAATACCGTTTTCAACCAGTGCTGCTTTAAACAGCTTGGATAAACCTACGCTATAGTCGTTATTCATAGAAGTAACAACCGCGACCTTTTGCCAACCCAATTTTTCCTTTACATATTGGGTAACTGCAGGAGCAGCCACTGCATCCAGTAAGGTATCACGGAAAATGTAGTCACCGATTTCAACTACGCCAGTACCTACAGCACCTGCAGAAAGTAAAACAACCTTTTTATCCTGGGCAATTGGTGCAGCAATTTTAGTAATGGCAGTGGTTGGATCCCCAACGATGGCCACAACATTGTCTCTGGTAATCATTTTTTGAGTTACGTTGGCACCTTCGGAGTTTTTGCTGCCATGGTCTTCTTCGATAATTTCAATCTTTTTACCCAAGATACCGCCAGCGTTATTAACATCTGCCGCTGCCATCTTCATACCTTCCAGGGTAGGTATACCAAAGGCAGCATGTCCACCGGTTTTAGCACCTAGAAAACCAATCTTAATGGTATCTCCACCAGCAGCAGGCTTATCTCCTTCAGCAGCCTTTTTCTCTCCCCCACCGCCGCCACAGCCGACGAGCACCAGGGAAAGAACTAACATTAATGACATAACCTTCCATAGCTTATTCTTTTTCATCTCTCTATTCCTCTCCTCTGTTCAATAGTATCATTTTACCTGCCCCTTGCTTGTCAAGACCTGATGAAATACCGCAGGCGTTCTGTTAGCCATTAGCCTTTAGCTTTTAGCTTTTAGCTAATACTAAGAGCTAACGGCTAATAGCTAATGGCTACCCCGTCCTCACCTCCGTATTTCATTATTAAACCTTAGCTGGAATACCCAGTTGTCGAAGCTTGTAATATAACGTACTTCTTGGAATACCCAAAACTCTGGCCGCTTCTGAGCGGTTGCCCTTTACCTGTTGTAGGGTTTTTAAGATAAGCTGCTTCTCAGCTTCAATGGCTACATTCATTAGTTTACCTTGTGACACCGTACTTGTAACTAAGGAAATATAGGTATTCCTTCTTAAATTCTCTGGCAGAGAGGCTTCATCAATGATATCACCATCTGTCAAAACCACGAGTCTTTCCACTGCATTCTTTAATTCCCTGACGTTGCCTGGCCAGGTATAATCCAAAAAGGATGTCATTACGGCAGGTTCAATTTTTTTGATGGTTTTGTCATACTTATGGCAAAACTCCTGCATAAAAAGGTGGACAAGTTCCGGTATGTCCTCCTTCCGATCCCTCAGGGGTGGTATTTCCAAGGAAACAACGTTTAGCCTATAGTATAAATCCTCTCTAAATTGGCGGCGATTGATCATATCTTCTAAATTACGATGGGTTGCTGCCAGCACTCTTACATTGACCTGTACCGGTTGTGACCCTCCCACCCGATAGTAGGTGCTCTCTTGCAATACTCTCAAGAGTTTTGCTTGCATGTCGATGGGCATTTCGCCTACTTCATCCAAGAAAAGCGTGCCGCCGTTGGCCAATTCAAACATGCCAGGTTTACCCTTGCGGTCAGCCCCCGTAAAGGCACCACTTTCGTAGCCAAATAGTTCACTTTCAAAAAGATTTCCTGGGATAGCTCCGCAATTAACGACAATAAATGGATTAAGATGCCTGGGACTGTTTTGATGAATCGCTCTGGCCAGTAATTCTTTACCAGTACCACTTTCACCCCTAAGTAAGACGGTTGCATCGGTAAAGCTTATTTTTTTAGCAAAGATTGTGAGGTTTTGTATTGCTTCGCTTCTGCCAATTAATTTACGAAAAGCGCAATCCTGCCCGGAAATTTTTCTTATTTCTTGTTCCAGGAGTTTAACCTGTGAGCTGGCTTTATTTAATTCTTGGTTCAGTTGTACTAATTCGGTAATATCCTTTTCAACGGATATGCCTCCGACAACATTGTCTGCCACAAGGACCGGTGCCGAGTTAATTAGTACATGTGCACCATCACAGGGTTGATGATAATGTCCTTTAACCTCTTTTCTCTCATGCATACAACTGCTAACGCGTAAATTAGAAAAATAATCTTCGATACGCTCATTAAGAATGTTTTCGGCCTTGACATTGTATAGTTGCTCAGCCTTAGGGTTCCAAATTACTACCCGGTGTCCTTTGTCAATGCCGCAGATACTTTCATTCACTTGGCACAATACAGTTTCCAAAAACCCTCTTAGGTTGGTAAATTCAGAAAATATTTTATTGGCTACCAATAAGGGGTCTAATATAGCCACTGACTTATCCGTCCTATTATTTATAACGGGTATCGCTGTGGGGTCCTTCACCCATTGTTTAAATAATTCTTCCACTGTGCAGTGCTCTGGAATAAAAAGAGCAATTCTCCAGGCACAAGCACCTAGAGTCTCTTCTCCCATGCTAGATATATCTGAGTGTAATATAATAAAATACTGATCATTTTTCTGCAGCAACAAGCCACCCAACAGGCCAGATTCCAGCAACCTCTGTCCTTCTCTAACAGAAATTGTCCCGTCAACTTCCTGGACAGGTAAACTGGGCAAATCCCTGGCCTCTGGGTAAAATTGATGATATCTCCCCATAGCCCATCACATCCAGGTTATAATTATTTATCATTAGTTTAAATATTCAACACTATCCGTAATAATTCCTGCGAAAATAAGAATGTTATAAAAAATTAAATGAGAAATTTGTACAACTTGCCGACAGCTAAAATCCTCGTCGGTTACCCACCGAGGTAAGCCTTTTTTACTTCGGGGGATTCCAGAAGTTCATTGGCCTCACCAGCAAGAACGATTTTACCAGTTTCCACAACATAACCCCAGTGGGCAATGGATAATGCCATTTTAGCATTTTGTTCCACCAATAAAATGGTTGTTCCCTGCTCGTTTAATTCCTTAATCATTGTAAATATTTCTTTAACCAAAATAGGTGCTAAACCCATCGACGGTTCATCCAGCAAAAGAAGTTTGGGTTTTGACATTAAAGCCCGACCCATGGCTAACATTTGTTGTTCCCCTCCGGATAAGCTACCGGCCATCTGATTTTTCCTCTCAGCCAGTCTGGGGAACTTTGTGTAAACCTTTTGCAAATCCTTGGCCGCTTCTTTTTTATTCTTGTTTAAAAAGGCACCTAATTCGAGGTTTTCATAAACAGGCATATTCGCAAATATCCGCCTTCCCTCTGGCACCTGAGTTAAACCCTTCTTGACAATATCTTGGGTTGCTACGCCTGTAATATCGTTGCCTTCGAATCGTATCTTACCTTTTTGTGGTTTTATTAGGCCGCAGATGGTGTTAAGTGTTGTTGTTTTTCCTGCACCATTCGCTCCGATAAGAGTAACAATCTTACCTTTGGGAACCTCCAATGAAATACCTTTGATTGCATGAATTGCTCCATAATATACATGAATATCTTCAAGTTTTAACATTAGGAGGCCTCCTCTCCCAGGTATGCTTCAATAACTCTAGGATTATTTTTGATCTCGTCTGGTGTACCCTCAGCAATAAGTTGACCATACTCTAGAACAAATATATTTTCACATACTCCCATTACTAAAGACATATCATGTTCGATTAATAATATTGTCAGGTTAAATTCTTCACGAATCCATCTTATTAATTCCATTAATTCATGGGTTTCCTGGGGGTTCATCCCTGCGGCAGGCTCGTCCAAAAGAAGCAAGCGTGGCTGGGTAGCCATGGCTCTGGCAATCTCCAGGCGTCTTTGTTCTCCATAAGGAAGGTTTTTTGCCAATTCATTACTTTTATCAGCAAGATTAAATATTTTTAGAATTTCCATGGATTTTTCATGCATTTCCTTTTCGCCCGCATAAAACCCGGGTAAGCGGCAAATGGCAGACAACAGCCCATATTGAGCATGGTTATGATAGGCAATTTTTAGATTATCAATAACCGTTAAATCACTAAAGAGACGTATATTCTGAAAGGTTCTGGCAATACCCCGTTGATTAATATTATATGGCTTGAGCCCAACCAAACTCTTATTTTCAAATTGAATATCTCCCGAAGTAGGCAAATATACCCCTGTTAGCATATTAAAAACAGTGGTTTTCCCGGCCCCGTTTGGGCCTATTAAACCGGCTAATTCATTTTTATTTATTTGGATATTCAGCTCTGAAACAGCCCGTAAACCTCCGAAAGATATGGACAGATTATTAACCGATAGAAGTTCCATGTTGTTTTCCCTCCTAATCTTTCGTTTTGCCAAAGATGTTTAATGAAAATTCCTTTGTGCCCATTAACCCCTGTGGTCTAAAGATCATGATAATAATTAACAGTAAAGCGTAGATAACCAAACGTACTTCGGCGAAACTCTGCAGCGAAGCAGATATTATTGTTAAAACGATGGCTGCTATAATGGAACCTGTTATACTACCTTGACCTCCTAAAACGACCATCACTAGAATATCAAAGGATTTGAGGAAATTGAAGGTGTTTGGTTGGATGGTATAAAAAAAGTGTGCATGTAAGCCACCGGCAAGACCTGCAAAAAATGATCCAATGGTAAAGGCCATAACCTTATATTTAGTTGTATTAATACCCATGGCCTCCGCCGCAATTTCATTTTCGCGAATGGATATCGTTGCTCTACCATGTGTTGAATTAATAAAGTTGGTAATGATAACTACGGTCAAAACGGTTAACCAAAAAATCCAGGTCCAACTTACTGTTTTAGGAATACCTGAAAGTCCGTAGGCTCCTCCGATGTAATCTATATTAACGATAAGGCCGCGAATGATTTCACCAAATCCAAGGGTGGCAATGGCCAAATAGTCACCCCTTAGACGTAATGTTGGCAAACCTACCAAGATGCCAAATATTGCAGCCAATACAGCTCCAAATAAAAGGGCAGCAGGCAAAGGAAGTTGAGCCTTAAGGGTAATTATGGCAGCACCATAAGCACCTATGGCCATAAAACCGGCGTGGCCAAGTGAAAACTGACCATTAAAACCATTAATTAAGTTTAAACTTACTGCTAAGATGATGTTAATACCGATCAAGATTAGATTTAATTCATAGTAAGGGTTGATCATACCGGAACTAAGCAATAACTGCACAGATAACCAAAAGGCCATCAGAATTAAAAATGTTACTAGTATTTTGCCTTTGTTGTTCTGAAGCATTGACATTCACCTACACTTTCTCCCGGACATTCTTGCCAAAGATCCCAGTGGGCTTAACAATTAAGAAGATGATGAGAATTAAAAAGGCAACCGGATCACGGAACAGAGATTGTCCATAACCACTAACCATCGCCTCAATAATACCTAATAAGAAGCCGCCCGCCATGGCCCCCGGGATGATGCCTATGCCTCCAAGAACAGCAGCTACAAAGGCTTTTAACCCAGGCATAAGACCCATTAATGGGCTAATCGCATTATAGTAAATTCCTACAAGAACACCTGCAGCTGCAGCCAATGCCGAACCAATGGCAAATGTTGCTGAAATGGTGTTATTGACGTTTATTCCCATTAATTGAGCAGCCTGTTTATCATAGGACACTGCACGCATTGCTTTGCCAATCATTGTTTTATGTACAATAAATTGCAGAAGCAGCATTAAAAAGACTGTAACTACTAAAATAAGAATTTGGCGATTAGAGATAACTACACTATTAAAAAGGGTATATTGAATATCTGGTAAAACATTAGGAAAAGTACGAACCTGGGGAGAAACAAAAAACATCATGCCATATTCTAATAATAAAGAAACACCAATAGCCGTAATTAAAGCAGCCAGCCGAGGAGCGTTTCGCAAAGGTTTGTAGGCCAGTTTTTCAATGATAACACCGACGACAGCACAAATTATCATTGCCATTAAAAGAGCAGGTACAAATGACCAACCTAGGATGGCTGTAGTATAAAATCCGATATACGCTCCAACCATGTATACATCACCATGAGCGAAGTTAATTAATTGAACGATGCCATAAACCATCGTATAGCCCAAGGCAATAAGTGCATAGATACTGCCCAGGGATATACCGTTAATTAGTTGTTGAAAAAATACATCCATAACAGGCCACCCCTATCAGTTGTTTTAGAAAAATAATGAGGGAGCGAGGACTCCCTCATTACTTAATTGAAATTACCCGTGACTATGGGGTTACATAGGTATTATAAACCTGCTTACCATCTTTCATTTCTAAAATAACAGCACCTTTAACTGGGTTATGCTGCTCGTCAACGGAGAGTTTACCGGTAACGGTCTGCAGATCCTTCGTGGCTGCCAGAGCTTCATTAATTTTTTCAGGTGTGGCGTCGCCAGAACGTTTAATAGCATCCACTAACAAAATGGCTGTGTCATACCCAAGGGCTGCAAATGTGTCGGGAATTTGTCCATATTTTGCTTGATATTTCTCTACAAATTCTTTAACGATCGGATCATCCTGTTGTGAAGAATAATGGTTGGTAAAATAAGTGCCATTAAGGGGGTTTGCTCCAGCTATTTCGACAAGTTTAGGAGAATCCCAACCATCAGCACCTAAAAAGGGAGCAGTAAAACCAATTTCTCTTGCTTGTTTAACAATTTTTCCTACAGCTTCATAATATGCCGGAAGATAAATTACGTCTGGATTTAAATTCTTAATCTTCGTTAGGGTCGCTTTGAAGTCTTGATCTTCTGGAACAAAAGCTTCTTTACCTATAATTTTGCCACCCTGTTTAACAAAGGCTTCCTCAAAGAATTGAGCCAATCCTTTAGCGTAAGGAGACTGGTTGTCGACATAAATAACGGCTGTCTTTGCTTTAAGCTCATTGCTAGCAAAGTTTGACATGACAATACCTTGGAAAGGATCGATAAAACAAGTACGGAAAACATAATCACGTACCTGGTTGGTATTGGGATCTACTGTAACTTCCAGGGCAGTACCAGAGGGAGTAATAATAGGAACTTTGTTATCCATGGCTACTTGCATAGCACCCATTGTATTACCAGAAGTAGCAGCACCAAAAATTGCCACTGCTTTATCCTGGGTGATTAACCGAGTAGCAACGTTCGTAGATTCTGTGGTTTCGGACTTATTGTCTAATACTTTAAATTTAATTTGCTTGCCAAGAACGCCTTCACCTGCGTTAACTTCATCAAAATACAGCTCGGCACCATTTTTTAGGGCAGTGCCATATGTAGCCACCGCTCCGCTAAGTTCTAAGTTACCACCAATAATAATTTCTGTTGCATCTGCAGCTTTCTTTTCTTCTGTAGCACCGCCGCCGCATCCGGTTACGAATGCTGTCAACAATGTGATCATTGTTAGGATAGCAAAAATACGGAATTTTTTCATTTCAATCCTCCTCGCCTAATAGTAAAACATTTTGTCCACATAAAGCGTCAGGTTATTAGCCACCCCCTCTAGGTTTTTATTCAACTATTGACTAAAAATTTCGACGCCTTGTTTATTTCAACATGATATTGCAAAATCCTGCAGCATGTTTGGCAATTTGGGAAAAAATTATTGACAGGGCTATTTGCCAGCCGCCAGCCGCTTTTTGGGTTTTCAAATCACTTTAGAGCAGTTCCTAAATCGATGGCACGCACATCCCATATGCTTTAAAACGGCTGGCGAATGGCTAAAAAAATGCCCCCCAAGATTTGTACAATCTAGGGGGGCGGTATTTTTAGTTAGTCTACTACTTCACAGCAGCCATGATATCAGCAAGAACTACACCGATTTCTTGATCGCCATTAATGTCTTTCAAGATACCCTTGGCATCATAATAATCGATTAAGGGTTTGGTTTTTTCAATATAGGCATTGAGACGGGTTCCTACGGATTCTTCGTTGTCATCGGAACGCTGATATAACTCACCGCTGCAGGAGTTGCAGACATCTTCTGCTTGGGGAGGATTAAAGATAACGTGGTAGGAAGCACCACAGTTTTTGCAAACACGACGTCCGGTTAAACGAGCCATTAATTTCTCTAGGGGAACTTCAATATTGATCACAGCATCAAGTTTAATGCCCATGTCTTGCAGAGTTGCATCCAGGGCAGAGGCTTGTTCTACCGTACGGGGAAAACCATCCAGCAAGAAGCCTTGCTTGCAGTCAGCTTGAGATAGACGATCCTTAACCATACCAATAACTACTTCATCAGGAACCAGAGCACCCTTATCCATATACTCTTTAGCCTTTTTACCCATTTCTGTGCCTTCCTTAATAGCAGCACGGAACATATCACCAGTGGAAATATGGGTAATATTTAGTTCTTTTACCAAAACTTCTGCCTGTGTGCCTTTACCGGCACCGGGGGGTCCCATAATTAACAAATTCACAAATATCCCTCCTGAAAATTTTAGTGGGCTCGTCCTAATCATATTGTATATTATATCACAAACTGGTCAATATAGTTTAGCAATAAAAACAAAAAATGTTTACCTTGGAAAAGTTTTCTGCCATAATAAGGCCATGGCCCACGGCCAACCCATAAGGAATACCCCAAAGGAGGAAATCGTTAACCATGACAGTAGATGTTGACAAATTTGTTCAAGAACACCAGGAAGAGATTATTACTTTAGTTAATAACAGTCTAAACCGGGCTGGCGATATTGTGGCCAAGAAGGTACAGAACGGAGAAGTGGGTGCAACCATTCAGGATGTTCTGCCGATTATGCTTTACGAGATTCTCTTGACCAACACCGTGGCAACTCTGCGACTTGTTTCTGAGATGATCAATGAGGGTAATTAGCTGTCAGTCTTTAGCCTTCAGCTTTAAAGACTTTGCCCTTGGGGAAAACATGTAGCTTTTGGCCATGAGCCACGGGCTTTTTTTGAATAGATAAGCCCATGGCTCCTTTTTTGTGAAATGATTTACTTACTTTCTTCCTTAACATAATCTTCCTTGGTTGCTCCGCAAGTGCACTTTTGAGGACGACAACGTCCTTCCTTAATGGCTCCGCATTTTTGACATTTCCAAACAGCCATCCCTACCACCTCCTATCTCTAGTATGTGTTAAGGCCTTAGGAATTAGCAGCCGTTCGGATAGCAGCCACCGCTTGGGCTGGATCAGGTGCGCCAAAGATGGCTGAGCCTGCTACCAGGACGTGGGCACCTGCCTGGGCGATTAATGGGGCTGTTTCTGGATTAACCCCTCCATCAACTTCAATTTCTGTGTGTAAACCTTGGTCCTGGATTTTTTGGGATAACTTTTGAATTTTAGGTAATACCTCGGGAATAAATTTTTGTCCGCCAAAACCGGGGTTTACTGTCATTAATAAAACTAAATCCAGCATCGGCAGCACATGTTTCAGGATGCTTAAGGGTGTATGTGGATTTAAGGCCACACCAACCTTTGCTCCTAATTCCTTGATTTGGCTGATGTTGCGATGCAGGTGAGGGCAGGCCTCGGCATGGACACAGACTAAGTCAGCCCCGGCCTTAATAAATTCGGGAACATAACGGTCTGGATTTTCTATCATCAAGTGCACATCAAAAAACATCTTACTATGGGGCCTTAGGGCTTTAACGATAAGTGGACCAATCGTAATATTGGGGACAAAATGACCATCCATCACATCAATATGCAAATATTCTGCTCCTGCCTGCTCCACTACTTGAACAGATTGAGCCAGGTTAGCAAAATCTGCAGACAGTATGGACGGTGCCAGTTTAATCATGCTAGTATCTCCTCTCCTGTTGCAGGATTTCTAATAAAAAGGCTAAGTAGTTTTGGTATCTTTCTTTATCAATCAATCCCTTTTCTACGGCATCCTTGATGGCACATTGGGGCTCATGATGGTGCAGACAACCGTTAAACTTACATTCAGATATAAAGGTAGCAAACTCAGGAAAATAGTAACATAAATCTTCTTTATTCACTTGGGGCAGATCCAGGCTGGAAAAACCCGGGCTGTCCACTACGTAACCACCATTATTCAAAGGTAATAATTCCACATGACGGGTTGTGTGTTTGCCTCTTTTTAATTTATGGCTGATATCTCCTGTTTTTAGTTCTAGTCCCGGCTGCACGGCATTTAAGAGACTAGACTTACCAACCCCTGACGGGCCGGCAAAAACGGATGTTTTACCCACCAATAACTGTCTTAACTCGTCAATGCCTTCTCCTTTTTTGGTACTGGCAATAACCGTGGGGTAGCCAACTTTTTTGTATAAACGAAGCCATTCATGATCCCTGCGTCCGGTAAGCAGGTCACCTTTATTTAGACATACTAAGGGTGCAATTTCGGCTGTCTCTGCTAAAACTAGAAAGCGATCGAGAAGAGTTAGGTTTGGTTCTGGATTTTGCACAGCAAAGACAATAACAGCCTGGTCAATATTTGCCACTGCTGGTCTAAATAATTCTGTTTTTCTTGGCAGTACTTCATCAATACGACCAACATTTTCTTTGATCGGTGTGATCATGACCCGGTCTCCCACGAGGGCAGGCGTATCTTTACCTAGCCGAAATTTTCCTCGCAGGGAACATTCCCAAATCTCGTCACCTTTTTTGACATAATAAAAACCACCATAGGCCTTGATTAAAACCCCTTCGAACAATATGACACTCCCCTTGATCCAGGTTCCCTTTAGTCAACTTCCTTTTCATCTTCCAGCTTGTTATCAATAAATACTCTAACGATACCCTTACCATATAATCGAACGTTGGTAGCAACATTATCACCGGACTGGTGCGTATTAATATAAGCGTTCGATTTACCCCTGACATCCTCTGTCTCTATTTTAACCTCATGGCTATGCCCATCCTCCGTTACCAAGAGTTTAACCTTAACCTCCCTTGGTGCAGGTCCCGGACCCGTGCTAATTGTTATTTTTACTTTTTGCCCTTCTTCTAATTCACTGCCATGGCCAGGCTCTTGGGAGACAATTTGTCCACTGAGATATTCATTACTTTCGGTTTGTCCGATATTTTCATCCAAATTGAGTTTCAAGGCGGTTAATTCTGCCCGGGCTGCTTCCTGGCTGAGGCCAATGAGATTAGGCACCTTTTGTATTTGTGGTTTAGGGCCTTGACTTAGCCGTAAAATAATTCTACTGCCACGGGGTGCTTTGTTGTTACCCGCCGGTTCCTGCTCTGCCACTAAATCTTTTTCAATGCTGTTGCTGTAAACATACTCCGGCGTATCCACTTGGAACTGTCGATTAATCAAGGAAAATCTTGCTTCATCATAGGATTGTCCAATAACATTTGGTAAGTCAACCAAATCCTGGCCCTCACTCACCACGATAACCACCGGCCGCACCTTTTTCACGATATTGCCAGCCTCAGGTTGTTGGGATATTACTTGATCCTGCTCGATGGTTGCATGGTGCTGCCTGGATATACTTACCTCCAGTCCATAACCCTCCAGTACCTTCACGGCTTCGGCTGACTTCATCCCCGTAACCGGGGGCATTTTAACTTCACCCACATTTAAATAACTGTTGAGAGCAAAGATTAACCCAGCCGTCAATAATAGAACCAATACTCCCAGCATACCCCAGGCAGCAGGTTTCATCTGTATCTTTTTCTTTGGTTCTTCTTTCGTAGGTCTGCCCGCCTTCATTTCATCTTTGATGACAACAGGTCCGGGTAAAACCCTGGTATATTCTTCCTCATCTGGGTCATAGGCGGCCATATTTTTAGTTTCATCACTGATAAAAACTAAATCATCACCTAGAATTTTGGCACTTTTATGCCTTTTCTCCGGCCTCTTATCCATGGCACGCAAAACAACTTTTTCCAGATCTTCTGGAACATTTGGGTTAATCTCCCTTAATAAAAGAGGTTTTTCCTGAATATGTTTGAGTGCCACACCAATGGCACCATCTGCCTGATAGGGAACCTGGCCGGTTAGCATTTCATAAATCACTACACCCAGGGCGTAAATATCGGATTTTGGCCCCGCCGGCTCTCCCTTGGCCTGTTCCGGCGATATATAATGAACAGAGCCGATGATGGTATCCGTGTGCGTGATGGTAGAGGCACTAGCCTGGGCAATACCGAAATCAGTTAGTTTAGCCCGGCCGCTTCTGGTGATCAATATATTATGGGGCTTCACATCCCTATGAATAATATTGTTTTCATGGGCATGTTCAAGGGCATCGGCGATTTGACGCCCCAGTTGAGTAACCCTGGTCGGGTCTAGGGGGGCTTCCCTGCGAATCATCTCCTTGAGACTTTCCCCATCAATATATTCCATTACCAAGTAGTGGCTTTCATTTTCTTGCCCTACATCATAGATGCTTACTATATTAGGGTGGGACAGACTGGCCACAGCTTGGGCTTCACGACGAAAACGGCGTACAAAATCCTGGTCACTGGCATATTCTGGCCTTAGTACCTTAATGGTAACCAACCGATTTAGAAAGGTATCCTTGCCTTTCCAAACCAGTGCCATTCCTCCGCCGCCCAATTGTTCTAGTATTTCATAACGATTACCCAGAAGTTTGCCTATCATCTTCTGTCTCACTCCTTAATCCACCTGAATTAACAGATGAGAGCTTCAAATATCACTTCTAGCTAGGGCTGCAGAGAATATTTCCCTGGCAATGGGTGCTGCTATTCTGCCGCCTGAGCCTGACTTCTCCACTATCACCGCAACTGCAATTTTGGGGTTTTCTGCCGGGGCATAACCCACATACCAGGCATGGGGCTGACCTTTACCTTGGGATTCTGCGGTCTCAGCCGTGCCCGTTTTTCCTGCCACCTGAATACCTTGGATAGATGCTGCTGTTGCAGTACCCCAGTTTGTTGCTGCTATCATACCCTGGGCAATTTGTTCAGCAACTGCTGGATTTGTTGCAGTTAGCCATAAAGAGTTTTCTGTAACACTGACCGCTTTGCCATTGGGTTTTTTTATTTCTTTTACGATGTACGGCTTCATAATGGTCCCTTTATTTGCAATAGCGGCACAAGCCAAGGCCATCTGAAAGGGGCTGATTAGGGTATCACCTTGTCCAAAGGAGGATTCGGCCAATTGACTTTTATTCCTTCTCTCTTTTGCAGCAAGGGTACCTGCCCTTATTGGTATGCCAATGCTAGGTTTTTCACTTAAACCAAACTGATTAAAGGTATTCTCAAATTGCCCCCAACTGAGTTGTGATCCTTCTAGGGCAAAATATGTATTACAGGACAGAGCCAAGGCCTGGTTAAAATTCACATTATTGTGGACACCATTGTCTGCAATTCGTTGGCCATTAATCACTGCGTAGCCTGGGCACTGTATCTTATCCTGGGGCTCTAAAATCTTTTGCTCAAGAATGGCAGTACCTGTTACAACCTTAAACACCGAACCGGGCGGGTAAGCCCCTTGGGTGGCTCGGTTTAATAAAGGGGCATTGAGATGATCCTGGTTTAACTGCTGCCAAAGACCAGGGTTATCAATGGCGTTGGCATCAAAGGTCGGGAAACTGGCTAATACGAGAATTTCACCCGTTTGCGGATTCAGTGCCACCACTGCCCCCTTCCTATCCCCCAGGGCATTTAAGGCAGTCTTCTGGAGCGCTGTATCTAAAGTTAATACTAAATCATTACCCCGTGGCGTACGGTTTAATATCCCATCCAGAAGATTTTCCACCGCGTCAGCCTCTGTTAAACCGAGAAGTTCTTTACTATAGGAAGCTTCCAGGCCAAATGAACCATATCTTTGGGATACATAACCGGTTACATGGGAAAAGGGTGTCAAATTACCCTGTTTTAGATAAACACGTTCACCTGACTTACCATGCCAGACCGTTTCTGCTAATTCAATACCAGTCCGGTCATAGATGGTGCCGCGGATAATACCGGCTTCCTTAGCCGCCATTCTTTGATTTTGGGGATGTCTGGCCAGGCTTTCTCCTTCAGCCATAACCAGGTAGGTTAAATATAAGATTAAGGTAACAAAGATGAATAATAAGAAGTAACCTAATCTTTTAATATTCTCTGTCATTTCCTCCATTTACCTCGTGGGAGATGTTTAAAATTATACCAAGAATAATAAAATTAGCAATTAAAGAACTGCCGCCATAACTAACAAAGGGTAAAGTTACACCTGTCATTGGCAGAAGCTTAATCACACCTGCGATAATAATAAAGGTTTGAAGACCCATTAATAATGTCAAACCGGCAGTTAATAGCGATAAAAATTGATCCCGGCAATTTAAGGCGATCAGCAACCCCCTAAAAAGAAAACACATATATAAGACTAAGATTGCACAGCCGCCAAAAAGCCCTAACTCTTCTACAATGGCCGAAAAGATAAAATCAGTGTGCACAGCCGGGATTAAATCGGGTAATCCTTTGCCCAGGCCGGTGCCAAAGAGTCCACCTGACCCTAGGGCAAATAGGGATTGTACAATTTGATAACCGCTGCCCTCCATGTATAACCAGGGATCTAACCAAATATTCACCCGGGCTTGGACATGACTGAAAATGTAGTAAGCCAGAGTTCCTCCCATAAAAAACAGGATCAAACCAAGTATTATATATAAAACTCTTGCTGTGGCGGCATAGATCATCGCCAGGAAGGTACAAAAGTAAATGAGAGCGGTTCCTAAATCCCTTTGAAAAACTAAAATAAGCAGTGAGATGCCCCACATTCCCACTAAGGGGCCATATTCACGAATGCCAGGAATGCTTACGCCAAACATTCGTTCATTTCCATTAATTAGCATTCTGCGGTTTTCTGCCAAAAAACTGGCTAAAAACAAAACCAGAAGAATCTTGACAAATTCCGACGGTTGGACTTGAAATAAACCTAGGTTTAACCAACTGCGGGCACCGTACTGTTCTTGGCCCAAAAAAATTGGCACCACAAGTAATACCACACCTACGGCTACGTAAATGTATTTATATTCAGCCAGTTTATCTATGTGTCTAAGAATGGTAGTAACCATAACTAAGACCAGTAACCCTATTAATAACCAGGCAAATTGTCTTTCGGCATATTGGGGACGCAGTCTAAATAAAAAAATAAGTCCAATAGAGGTTAGAGCAGCAGTAATCGGCATTAAATATGGATCACAGCGAAAATCTGCTAATCTCCAGTAGATACTGACAAGACTAAAACCTGCCATCGTACCGACACTGAGAAAGGCTACAAACCACCAGAAAGGAAGTTTGGTGCCACTGCTTAAAGATAGTTCATATACCTTATTTAATTCTGGCTTTCCCAGGTAAAGGGTAATAATTCCCACTGCCAGGAAAGCTGCAATATAATACAGCAAGCTGCGTTCTTCTTTACGCAGATAAGCTAACATCAAGAGCACTCCTCTGACAAGGGGGTCGTTCCCTACATCATATTTCCACTAGAACCATGGTGATATTATCAAGGCCACCACGATCTAAAGCAATTTTCATTAATTCCCTTAGACATTTCCCGGGGTCTGACTGAGTCAAAATTATTTCCTTAATTTCCTGAGGCCTTAAATGATTTGTCAGGCCATCGGTGCAAAACAAAATCTTATCTCCGACCTGGATGTCTTTTCTGTACAAGTCTATTCTTATATTCGGTGCCGTTCCCATGGCCCTGGTTAAGACATTCTTTTGGGGATGATTGATTGCTTGTTCTTCAGTTAGTCCCCCACAACGCAGCATTTCGCCCACCAGAGAGTGGTCATTGGTAATTTGTAAAATGTCATCACTGCGGATTAAGTAAGCCCTGGAATCTCCTACATGGGCAATAATGAGTTCATTTCCTAAAATAATTCCCGCTGTTACAGTGGTACCCATACCACGAAATTGCTCATTTTCACAGGATAACTGGTATATTCTCTGGTTGGCCTCGTCCATGATACAAAGTAAATTTGTTGCCACATCTTCCTGTTCCACGCTAGAATTTTTTAACTGTTCCTTTAATAAGCTTAGGGCTGTACTACTGGCTATCTCACCAGCCCTGTGACCCCCCATACCATCAGCTACAGCAAAAAGACCAATTTCCGGACAGGCGCACATACTGTCTTCATTGCCGGCCCTAACCAGGCCAATCTCACTTATCTGACTCCATTTCATACGCCCACCTCACAAAATGAAAAATTACATCACCAATTCGAATAAGATCCCCATTTGCCAGTACCGTTTGCTTGTCTATTGGTACATCATTTAAGAATGTATGATTCAAACTATCTAAGTCCTCCAGCCAGTACTGCCCTTGCTTATAGACAATTCTAGTGTGCTCCTGGGATGCATAATGACCACTAAAAATAATATGATTGCCAGGGCCCCGTCCTAACCTTGTTTCATCACCCAGCAAAAAAACTTCACCTATTTTTATAAAATCATCACCGGAGGTTACTACTTTTAAAATAGCACCATCTCCATCGGTAATTAAATGCCTTTGACCCGGTAGGTGATTTACCGGAGGATGGTTTTCTGGATACTGCAACGAACCACTGGACCGATCGATATTTCTTATCTGTTCAATCATACTGGTAGTTAACCTAAAAATAAAAAGGTAGAGCAAAATTAAAAAAAGGGCACGTAAAATTGTTATAACGAGAGCTAACACGATTATAACTCCTTAAATATCAAAACTGTATTACCCAGGGTGATCACATCACCCGATGCTAATTTATAGGTATCAATAAGTAAACCATTGACATGGGTTCCATTGGTACTGTTAAGATCGGAGATATAGAAGCCATCATTGTTTTTTTCTATCTGGGCATGTCGCCTTGAAATACTGTTATCGTTTAAAACGATATCACAGGTATCCCGTCTTCCTATACTTGAACGAATAGCACTTAGCGGAAATTCTTTACCAAGGTCGGCACCTTCTTCTACTATCAGGCTGGCAAAGTAGATTTGTTTCAACTTGACGAGGGGTGCCGTATCAGAAAATGCTTCATAAGCCTTGGTTTCTTCATGCTTAAGGTTGTTCTCCGGTTGTGCTAGGGTTAGTGGTAAAGGGATGTCCCCACCCTCAGAAAAACCAAATTTACTTTCAACAAAAATATCGCCCGGTTCCAGTTCCGTTTGCTCTGAAAAATTAATAATGGGTGACGAAACCAAAGTATATTTCCTATCCTCCGCATTTTGCACCAGAAATTCCCCCAGCTCCTTTGTTAGAAGCAGGATCATGGGTTGAATATACAAAAAATCCGAGGGATGCAAAAGGACATGATATTCATTTGGCACATAGACATTGGAAACACTGATTCTTCGTTTATCCCGCATGGCCTTGGCTAGTTTTTTGGCGATATCTGTGGGGTGAATAGGCTTGTCAGAGCTGAATTTACCCTTAAAAAAACCCTCAATATATTTTTCTAAGCTGCTTTCCAACCCTGAAAATATACGCATAATATCACCACCATTTATTTTTCAAATCTACGCCTGAGTTGTCCGCAGGCGGCATCGATATCCGTGCCTAGTTCCCGGCGGACTGTAACATTTAGATTGGCTTTCTCTAAATAATTACGGAAACTTTCCACTCTTTCCGGTGGTGTTCTCAGAAAACCTTTTTCTTCCACCGGGTTGGCCGGGATTAGATTGACATGACACATTAGGCCCTTTAATCGCTCTGCCAACTGACGGGCATGTCGGTCACTGTCGTTTACGTCAGCCAACAGAGCATATTCGAAGGTTATGCGGCGACCGGTAATTTTGATATATTCAGAACATGCTGCCAATAACTGCTTTATATTATACTTTCTGTTCATGGGGACTAATTGATCACGCAGTTCATCATTGGGGGCGTGCAAAGATACCGCCAGGGTAATGGGGAGCTTTTTCTCTGCCAATTCCAGCATCTTTGGCACAAGTCCGCAGGTTGAAAGGGTGATATGACGATAGCCAATATTTAAGGCATACTCTGCATTGACGATTTCCAAAAATTTCATTACATTTTCATAATTGTCCAAGGGTTCCCCTGAACCCATTATAACAATATGACTGACCCTTTCCCCAGTATCCCTTTGGATGCCCATTACCTGGTCATAAATTTCCCCTGGGGTAAGATTCCTTACCAGACCATTTATGGTTGAGGCGCAGAAAAAGCAGCCCATACGGCAACCCACCTGGGTAGAAACACATACTGAATTGCCATAGGAATGTTTCATTAGTACACATTCAACTGCATTGCCATCTGACAGCCCAAATAAATATTTTCTTGTATCACCCTTTGCCGATACTTGGCTGGTTAATATGGTGGGTTGGCTCAGTTTAGCTGCTTCTGCCAGTTTGTCTCGCAAGACCTTGGGTAGGTTCGTCATTTCGGCAAAGGAGGTAACCCCCTGAGCAAAAACCCAACGACAGACCTGATCTGCCCGAAAGGGTTTTTCCCCTAGGCTTAAGAAAAACTCCTTCATTTCCTGTCGATTTAAGTCCCTTAAATTCACTTTATCCGTGATACTTCTAGGCATTTCTACTCAAATCCTTTTTTTCTCATGCGGGCTATAAAGAAGCCATCCATGCCATGAATATGGGGCAATAACATCAAAAAACCATGTTCGGCCGATTCTTCCTGGTCCAGGCCAGGTGGTAGGAATTGTCTCAGATCCCCCATGGTAAATTCGGGATGTCCCTTGAGAAAGTCTTCCACAACCCCTATGTTTTCTTCCCTTGTGATCGTACAGGTACTATAAACCAGAACTCCGCCCGGTCGTAAGCATTGGGCCGCAGATTGCAAAATCTCCTTTTGCAATCTTACGATACCTGGCAATTGACTAGGATCTTTGCGCCATCTGGCATCCGCCCTTCTTCTTAATACCCCCAGCCCGGAACAAGGTGCATCAACTAAAACATAGTCTGCCCAGCCCTGATATTTTTTGTCTAAATCTCTGGCATCGGCTACTTCGACTTGGATGGAGTGAATGCCTAGTCGTTGGCAATTTTCCATAATTAAATCTAATTTATGTTTATGTAAATCAAAGGCCATAATTTGCCCACTATCACCCATTATTTGGGCCAAATGAGTTGTTTTACCACCCGGAGCAGCTGCTACGTCCAACACCTTGGCCCCTGAGGAAGGATTTAAAACATGGGCCACCAACATGGAACTTTCATCCTGTACCTGAAATAGACCTTCCTGGAATGGCTTTAGACTCCGATAAGACAAAAAACCATGCAGATTTAAGCCTTCTGGTACATACTGGGTTTCCTTTGCTTCCACTCCTTCTTCCCTTAATCTGTCAATCAAATCCTGTCGGGATATTTTCAAAGTGTTTGTTCGCACAGTATTCGGTGCCGGACGATTATTAACTTGGCAGAGGGCAACTGTTTGCTCAAAACCATATTCCTTTAACCATCTTTCCACCAACCAGGTAGGATGTGAATATTTTAGAGCGATGTGGTCAACCGGTGACTCTTTGGGGTCTGGATAGGTCAAGCTTTGCTGTTGCCTTGCTACATTTCGTAAAACGCCATTGACAAACTTGGCTGCCCCGGCATGACCATATTTTTTAGCTAAATTTACTGATTCATTGCAGGCAGCAGAATCTGGGACCCTCGGCATAAACATAATCTGGTAAGTGCCCATTCTTAGGATGTTTCTTATGTAAATTGTTTGTGATGCCAAGGGTTGTTTAAGAAAATGGGCCAGGACCCAATCGATGGTATTGAGGTTCCTTAATATCCCGTAAACAATCTCTGTGGCAAAAGCCCGGTCTAATTTGCCGGGCTGATACTTTTCTAGTAATTTATTTAAGGCAAGGTTAGCATAAGCACCTTCATCTTCTACCGCTTTACTTACTAGAAGTGCAATTTCTCTGGCACTTATATTTTTCAATTGATCCTCTCTTCCCCTTTCCGGTTACCCAGAAAAAACTCAATCGCTTTTGACACTCCAAGTGTGGAAACCGATGTATTAATACATGGCCCAAAGGGACGATCATTCAGTACACCTAATACTGGAATTGGATTACAGTCTTGTATACCGCTGGACAGATCCCTTTCGCAGGCTATTGCTACGATGGCCTTTGGCCGATGCTCTTTAACAAGTTTGCGCGCTAGGGTCCCGCCGGTAGCAATCCCCACATGAATACCGTATTTATCCCTTAAGTCTAGTAGTTCCGAAACCTTACATTTGCCGCAGTGCTTACAATTGTTAATATCATTCGTCACCTTATGGGGACATGTGTATTCCTGAATACAATGGGGTGCTAATAATAAAATTTGCCTTGGTTCCAGATTGGGCGTATTGGTCCTAACCAGTTCATTATTTACCTCAATAAAGGAATTCTTAATTTTATCGGTATCAATTTTAAAAAGCCTGCCCAGGCCAATGGCAAAGGGAAATAATGACGACATGGCAATCCGCATCAAAGGTTGTAAAGGCTTAATCGTTTGGGCCAGCCAAATGGTTAAGACGATACCACCAAGGCCAAAGCCTACCAGAATAATGGCTAAAATAATAGCCACAACCAGGGCAACTAATACCGTTTGCTGTAACAAAGTGGTGGGATGATAGACCAGATACCAGATCGTAAAGATCGTTAGACCTACAATGACTAAGCTTGCAGCCAACAGGCCCAGGAACAATCTTTTGCGTACTTGTGGTGCCTGGACATGACTCTGTGTTATCAGTGGTCCCCCCCCCCTTCTTTTCCTAAAACCGTGCCAGGAAGTAACTGTTTGCCCCGGAGAAACTGCTCAGCCTCCATCCTTTTACTACCCTGAAGCTGTAATTCTTTAATCAAAATTTGGCCTTGTCCGGCTTGTACCAAGATACCTGAAGAATTCGTTTCTAAGACTGTACCTGGTTCAGCAGCATTATTCCCTTGGGGAGGCAGGGCTGTGCGCCATATCTTTAATATTTTATCTCCCCAAGTTGTATAAGTGACAGGCCAGGGGTTCATGCCCCGCACATGATTATGAATCTTGTTAGCACCAGTATGCCATTGAATTAACTCGTTTTCCTTCTTTAACATCGGTGCATAGGTGGCCAAATCATTATTTTGGGGTGTCCTGGGTGTCCGATTTTGTTCCAGTAAGCGAGTGGTTTCTAATAATAATTCTGCCCCCTGGGCCGCCAATTTATCATGTATTTCTCCCACGGTATCCTCTGAACCGATGGACAGATAACTTTTCAGGATCATGTCGCCGGTATCCATTCCCTTATCCATATACATGGTTGTAACCCCGGTTTCTGTCTCTCCATTAATGATAGCCCAGTGGATGGGAGCTGATCCTCGATAATAGGGTAATATGGATGCATGGACGTTAATGCAACCCTTAGGAGGCAAGTCCAGCAACTCCGACGGTAATATTTTTCCATAGGCCACTACGATAATGCATTCCGGATTAATTTCTTGCATTATTTGTAAAAATTCATTTGTCCTAACACTGGTTGGCTGAAGAACAGGTAAATCATAGGCCTCAGCCAAAACCTTGACAGGTGGTGCTTGCACCTGTTTTCCCCTGCCTTTTGGTTTGTCAGGTTGGGTAACTACCGCCACCACTTGTTGTCCTGCCTCAAGCAAGGCTTTTAATGATACTGCAGCAAAATCAGGCGTTCCCATAAATACAATGCGCATGTTAATACCCCTAACTACTCAACCTTACGGAGATTACTTGCTTTATCAACAAAGATAACTCCTTCCAGGTGATCAATCTCGTGCTGGAAGGCCCGGGCCAGAAAACCTTTAACCCGATAGACCACTTCTTCACCTCTGCGATTAAGCCCTTTGGCTACCAGTATATCCGCTCTGGCTACTTCCCCAACCATATTGGGCACTGAAAGACATCCCTCATCATCTACCACGGTGGGACCAGAGGCTTCTAAGATCTCTGGATTGACTAATTCGATCAGACCCTCTCCGATATCTATGACGATAACCCTCTTAGAAACCCCAATTTGCGGCGCAGCCAAACCCACCCCTTTGGCTGCATACATGGTATCAGCCATATTATCCAGTAGTTTATGAATATTTGGTGTAACCTCTTTCACCGGTTTGGCTTTTTCCCTTAAAACCTCATCACCGATTTCGACGATTTTGTATACTGCCATTGTCTATTTCCCTCCACTATTGACGCAAGCTTATTTGCTTATTGATTTGCAACTATGTGGCCATGGGCCATGGCCGATGGCCACAAGCGAATGGCTATATCGTCAACGGATCCACATCAATGCTAACCGTGACTTGTTTATAACGAATGCCCAATTGTTCCAAAACAAGGGTAACTATTTTTCGCAGGTCCCGGCTTACCGGACCTCTTAATAGTAGTTGCCACCTGTAACGATCATTAATCCTGGTTATGCCGGCAGGTGCAGGCCCGAGGATATCGATGTTTGACAAATCCGTTTCTTGCCTTGTTTTAGATAAGCGTTCCAGCCAAACCTGGGCTGCACTGAGTACATCCCCTTCATTTACGCCTGAAAACATGATTCGAATGATAAAACTAAAGGGCGGATAGTATAAGGTTCTTCTCGTTGCCATTTCCTTTTGAAAAAAGTGAATAAAATCATGCTGTTGGGCGTGTAAAATACTATAATGCTCTGGGTCATAGGTTTGAATAATTACCTCGCCCTCAATTTCCCCCCGACCGGCACGCCCCGCAACTTGGGTTAA
Source organism: Desulfotomaculum sp. 1211_IL3151 (assembly GCF_036763075.1). NCBI lineage: Bacteria > Bacillati > Bacillota > Clostridia > Eubacteriales > Desulfotomaculaceae > Desulfotomaculum > Desulfotomaculum sp. 1211_IL3151. Next base: position 230,960 of record NZ_JBAIYV010000035.1, read on the forward strand.
CAATTGAAAGGTTCTTTCGGCTGCCCGGAAATCAGGCATGTGCAGTGTTATATCCGCACTGACTACCCCAACCAGTGTTACTTGTGGTATATCTAAACCCTTGGCAATCATTTGCGTACCCACTAATACCTGCGCATCGCCGCCAATGAATTGGTCAAGTAACTTTTGGTGCGAACCTTTGCGGGTGGTAGTATCCGCATCCATTCTAAGTACTTTGATGCTGGGAAAAAGCTTTTTAATTTCTTCCTCTACCCTTTGAGTTCCCAAGCCAAAGTTTCGGATGACGCTACTGGCACAGGAAGGACATTTTTGAGGAATTCGACTGCCATAGCCGCAGTAATGACATCTTAATAATCCGTCTTTGTGGAGAGTCAAAGATATATCACAATGGGGGCACTTAATGACCTGTCCACAATGATGACATACAACAACCGAGGCGTAACCCCGTCGATTTAAGAATATAATACTTTTCTCATTTTTTTCAATACGTTCTGACAAAGCATGGATAAAAAGTCGACTAAAAATACCTTTATTGCCTGAAGCAAACTCCTTGCGAAGATCAACAATGTGAACCACTGGCATTTTTCTTTGGTCCACTCGCTTTGTAAGTCGAATAAGCTGATAAGGGCCACCGGGGCGGGCTCGACAATAACTTTCAATGGCCGGTGTTGCACTGCCCAGTACAACCACTGCTTTATGTTGGGCAGCCCTCTGTAAAGCCACTTCCCTGGCATGGTATTTAGGACTTTCGTCCTGTTTATAGGAGGATTCATGCTCCTCATCAATAATGATGACCCCCGGATTCGGCAGTGGTGCAAAGATAGCAGAACGTGCTCCCAAAACAACCCTAGCTTCTCCGTTACGCAGACGTGCCTTTTCGGCATATCTTTCCCCCTGGGATAAGGCACTATGTAACAAGGCCACCTGACTACCAAAACGCAATTTAAATCTTTGCACCATTTGAGGAGTAAGGGAAATCTCTGGTACTAGAACAATGGCTTGACGGTTTTGTCCCAGCGCCTCCTCAATAATCCTCAGGTACACTTCTGTTTTACCACTGCCGGTTACTCCATGCAAAAGCCAGGCAGATGGTTTTTCTTCTTTCAATGCCTGACTGATTTGTGTTACAGCTATTGCTTGTTCCTTTGTAAGGTTTGGTTTAGGGCCTAGATACTTATCGTCTTCTGCTCCTGTTAATTCTGTTTCTTTTAGTAAGCCTTTATCAATTAAAGCATTTATAATGGCTGGTGAGGTATTTGCTTCTTTGGCCAACTCCTGTTTATTTAGTCCTGGTTGCCTAAGAGCCACCTCAAGGGCAATTTTTTGCTTGGGGGCCCTTGCCAGCCCAATAAGAAAATCATTTCCTACCGTTGGGATTAATCCTTTTTTTCTTTTTTCTATCTTTAGGCTGCCAACAGATGATCCGGCAATCGTTTGGATCGCATCACCTAAGCTGCATAAATACCGCTGTACCATCCATTGGGCTGTTTTATATAGCTCCGTATCTAAAAAGGGTTCCCTTTCGATCATACGTTTTATATTCTTTATATTCTTAAAGGCAGGGGGATCGCCAAAACCGATAACAAACCCCTGTATGAACCTACCAGAAAAGGGTACCTCGACCCGGCTGAACATTTTTAGTTCGCCCTGAAGGGCCTCCGGTACCCCGTAATGAAAGGTTTGATAGAGGGAGCGAACCGGTACAGGAACAGCCACCTCCGCATATAGCATGCTAATTTTCCCCCCGGCGGGCCCTTAATACCTTGATCGCTCGGTCCAGTATTTCCTGGGCCACCTGTTCTTTTGCCATTTTAGAAAGTGGTTCAATCGTTCCGTCAGCCCAGAAGATGCGTACAATATTTGTATTACAATCAAATCCAGCTCCAGGTAGGGTAACATCGTTGGCAATTAATAGATCTAGGTTTTTCTTCTCCAGTTTACTTTGTGCATAACGCTCAAGATTATGGGTCTCCGCAGCAAAGCCAACCAGTACTTGTTGATCCTTTTTACGAGTTCCCAATTCACCTAGTATATCTGGGTTTTTTTGCAACGGGATGGACATGTTGTCTGCTTGTTTTTTAATTTTATGATCGCTTATTTCCATCGGACCATAATCAGCCACTGCCGCAGCCTTGATAATAAGATCAGAATGATCAGAATGCTTCAAAACAGCATCGCGCATCTCAACTGCTGTTTCAACCCTTATCTTATCGATTGCATTCGGTGCATTTAAATTAGTTGGTCCACTAACCAAAGTAACCTGAGCACCACGCAGAGCCGCACCCTTTGCCAGGGCATAACCCATTTTGCCTGAACTACGGTTGGTTAGATAACGAACGGGATCAAGGGGTTCCCTGGTTGGACCAGCGGTAACCAGAACCCTTAACCCCGCCAGATCCTGGGGGGTTAACATTTGCTCAATGTTATATACTATCTCAGCTAGTTCGGCCAGTCTCCCTTTGCCCGTGGTACCACAGGCCAATGGTCCGATAGAAGGTTCCACAAAATGGCAGCCGTACTCCTTAAGTTTACCTATGTTTAATTGCAATATGGGGTTGTTATACATTGCAACATTCATGGCTGGACAGAACAATACTGGACAGGTGGCAGCCATCAGCAATGTGGAAACCAGATCATCCGCTATGCCATTGGCTGCTTTGCCAATTATATTTGCCGTAGCTGGAACAATGATCAGCAAATCGGTGTTTTGGGCTAAATCGATGTGTAAAACGCCACCAGCAAAACCATTTGGGAAGAGGTCTGTATGTACCGGATTGCCTGAAAGTGTTTCCAAAGTAAGAGGTGTAATAAATTTCTGGGCCGCTGAGGTCATGGCAACCCGCACATTAGCACCAGCTTTTACCAAGGAGCTAACCAGATCAGCCGTTTTATAAGCTGCAATACCACCGGTAATCCCTACGGTAATTTTTTTTCCTGTCAGCAACGATAACACCTCCGTTACTTATGACCTTCTTTGACACGTCGATATAGGATATCTCCATCGGCAAGCTCTTCCAAAGCCAGTGTTACCGGCTTAATAGCTAACGGTGAATTTGTTTCAATTTCTTCTTCAGTAAGTCTACGTGCCCTTTTTGCCGCAGCAACAACTAAGGTATAACGACTATCTACCTTCGTCATTAATTCATCCAGCGTAGGTCGATTCATCATGGTAATTACCCCACTTATAAGTATTTAGCCTTGCATAAATTTACCAATGTCGAAATTAAAGGGTCTGCACTTTTCGGCTTTGATGATACTCTCGATTTGTTCAATCGATTCCTCAACTGTATCATTAACAATAAGGTAATCGTATTTTTTCGTGTTGGCAAGTTCTTCGCAAACACATTTTAACCGTTTGTTAATAACTTCCTCTGAATCTGTGCCTCGTTTTATCAGTCTTTCCCTTAACAAGGATAGACCCGGTGGCACCACAAAAATCAATACCCCACGGGGGTATTTTTCTTTTATCTGTAAGGCTCCTTGAATATCAATCTCTAGCACTACATTCTGTCCATTGGACAACTTATCGTCCACAAAATGTTTAGGTGTTCCATAGTAATTATCGTAAACCTTTGCATATTCCAACAATTTGTCTTCGGCCAACATGGTTTCAAAATTATCTTTATTAATAAAGAAATAGTTTACTCCATCCACTTCACCGGGTCTTGGTGCCCTTGTTGTACAAGAAATGGAAAGGCAAAGATTCTTATTTTTATTGAGCAATCCCTGACATATGGTACCTTTTCCTGCGCCTGAAGGTCCTGATATAACGATTAGTAATCCTTGCCTAGTCATATTTTCACCTAGTCCGTAGGTTCGTCAACCTGTGTAGCTTCTTTACTTACCAGACGATTGGCCACAGTTTCTGGCTGCACAGCAGACAAGATGACATGATCACTATCGGTGATTATTACGGCCCGGGTACGACGGCCATAGGTGGCATCAATCAACATGCCCCTATCCCTGGCTTCAGTAATAATGCGTTTTATAGGAGCGGATTCGGGGCTAACAATAGCAATAATGCGATTAGCTGAAACAATATTGCCAAAGCCAATATTTATAAGCTTAATATCCATGTTTCGTTCCCCCTATTACATTATTCAATATTTTGGACTTGTTCTCTTATTTTTTCAAGTTCACTTTTGGCGTTAACAACAGCATTTGTAATTGCTAAATCATTAGCCTTGGAACCAATTGTATTAATTTCCCGGTTCATTTCTTGAACGAGAAAATCAAGTTTTCTCCCCACAGAACCGCCTTCTGAGAGAAATTGGTCCAATTGCAACAAATGGCTGTTTAATCGTACAATTTCTTCTGATATGTCTGCTCTGTCTGCAAAGATTGCTATTTCTGCTGCTAGGCGGGTTTCGTCAATGATGCCATTATCCAGCCACTCTGATAGTCTTTGGGACAATTTGTCTCTGTATTCTTGTACAACAAGGGGGGCTCTTTCTGTTATTTTCATGGTAAGATGCCCGATGGTAGCCTTCCTGTTCAAGATATCTTCCTTTAGACGTTCTCCTTCAGTTTGACGCATGGCTAGAAGTGCCTCTAGGGCTTGCTCAGTGGCTTCCTGTATAGCTGGGTACCATAGTTCCAGGTTTTCTTCCGGTTGCTCAAGAGAAATAACGTTTGGCAGTGATATTAGGTCCTTTATAGAGATCTTCTCTTTAATAGACAGGTATTCCGCCAATTCCTCCATTGAATTATGATACGCCACTGCTAAAGCTTTGTCAACTTTTACCGAAGGGGTGATTTCACCCGTCTCTTCTATTGAAATATATCCATCCACACGCCCACGGGTAACTTTGGCCTGGATACTGCGTTTTATTTTATCTTCTATGGGGGTTAGGGATCTGGGTTGCCGAAGAAATACTTCACAATAACGGTTGTTTACAGACTTTAGTTCCACTGTAAACCTACGGCCCTCTATAGATGCCTCACCTCGGCCGTACCCTGTCATACTTTTTATCAATTTTCCACCACCTACTTTTTAATATATCATCATTTCTACCTAAAACTAGATTATCCTTTAATTCTTAAGAAAAATCACGTAAGGTAAAGCAATAGGGCCAGTACTGGGTTATAACCCTATTTTTCATAGTTATACCCAAACTGGCCCTATTATTAGCCGTCCGTTTTTTTCGTGTTTTACTTTGGGATCATTTTGGTTATTGCATCAGCGGGGGGGATAGCACCTGCAAATTCGGCGAGTTCTCTTTCCAAAGAAGGCCAAGACAGGACTCAAGGGGACAGTTCTTTTGCGTCTAGGACTAATGCGATTAAGCCCATGGCCTAAAAAGACTGACGGCTATGAATCAATCCTTTCATAGGGTGAACTTTCATCATCCACACCCTTAAAGGACTCATAAATAACTCCCTCTTCATCTATTTCATAAGGTACTAGGTCAGGATCTTCAAAGGTATCCAGGTGTTCCTCGACAATCATTTCCTTATCACCGTAGTAGGAGCCAGCCTGGGACCACTCCGCGTGTTCGTTCCAGATGGCTACGCTCTCCCAGGCATCTTCGCCATCGAAACCATTATAATCATCATCATCTTTCCAAGTGCGGGCAAAGGGAACTTCCAGGATATCTTCCTCCGCTGTCCTCTCATGGGGTTTAGGCAGGTGCTCATCCCTGGATTTGCAGTCGATACATTGGGTCGTATAGGGCACTGCTGCTAGTCTGGCGGGGGAAATCTCCTTGTAACACACTTCACACAGCCCATACTTTCCTGCTGCCATTTTATCCAAAGCATCATCGATGGCACCCACCATGGTCATGGCATCTTCCCGCAGAGCAAAGTCTTTACCCCTTTCAAACATCTCCGTTCCAACATCACCGGGATGATTGTCATAGGTGGATAATTCACTAATGGAGCTGGACATGGATTCTCCCATGCCACCTTCATTCATTCCTTCAATCCGTTCTAACATATTTCCCCGCATAGCTAAAAGCTCATTTTTAAATTTAGCCAATTGTTCTGGTGTCAGCAATTTAGTACCCCCAATTCATTAGAACCTTGTAATTAAAAAGAAAAACCCAGACAAATTTAAGATTAATTTGCCCAGGTCCTTTTTAAAATACACTTATTGGGGGGAAAGAGTATTATTGCAGCTCTGCTAGGAATTTTTCAATCCGGTCTAATCCCTCTTTGATATTCTCCATGGAAGTGGCATAGGATAAACGAATATTATCATCCGATCCAAAGGCAACTCCCGGCACCACTGCTACCTCTGCTATCTCTAGTAAAAGGTTAGCTAATTCTGCACCATCATTTATTGCTTTGCCTTGATAGCTTTTGCCAAAATAAGCACTAACATCCGGGAAGAGGTAGAAAGCACCATTTGGCTTGGGACAGGTTACCCCTGCTATTGAAGTTAACCGCTCTAACATGTAGTCGCGACGTTTTTCAAATTCTGCCACCATCTCAGACACTGTCTCTTGAGGGCCGCTGAGTGCCACGACACTGGCCACTTGGGAGATCGATGTCGGGTTGGAGGTAGAGTGTGATTGCAAGTCGCTGATGGCCTTGGCCACAGGGGCAGGAGCAGCACAGTAGCCAATCCGCCAACCAGTCATGGCGTAGGCCTTCGATACGCCGTTAATGACGACGGTATTTTCCTTCAGCTCGGGGCTAATGGCAGCGATACTAACATGTTCTAAGCCATCATATAACAGTTTTTCATAAATTTCATCGGAAACAATGGTAATGTTATGTTTGGTCAAAACTTCTCCCAAGGCAGCTAGTTCTTCACGAGAATAAACTGAACCAGTGGGATTACTGGGACTGTTGAGCAGTAATACCTTTGTTTTAGGGGTAACCGCTTGCTCCAATTCCTTGGGGGTTAGTTTGAAATCATTTTCCTGTCTGGTAGGTAAAATTACAGGCTCGGCACCAGAAAGTTTAATTTGTTCAATGTAGCTGACCCAATAAGGGGCAGGTAAAATTACTTCGTCACCTGGCTCACACAGTACCTGAAAGGCATTATATAGGGAATGTTTAGCACCTACGGAAACGGTAATTTGATTTGTTTGATACTCCAAGCCATTTTCTCTAAAAAGCTTATCAACAATGGCCTGCTTTAACTTCAGGGTGCCTCCCGCAGGGGTATAGCGAGTTTCCCCAGCCTTAATGGCCTCTATGGCTGCGGCTTTGATATTTTCAGGTGTTTCAAAATCTGGTTCACCAACACCAAAGTTGATAACTTTAATACCAGCTGCTTTCATTTGTTTGGCTTTGCCATCAATGGCAAAGGTTGGTGAAGGACTGATATTTACTGCCCTTTGTGCTAATTTCATAAGTATTCTCTCCCAGTTTATATATTTGCCATGAGCCATGGGCCTTGAGCTATTATTTATGTAAAAGAAATAAAGATTAAGAGCCAAAGGCTAACGGCTAAGAGCTAAAGCTCATGCCGTGAAAAGTATAACAATTTACTAGGGGTTATTTCAACACCGCAACGGGTTGTATATTGTATTTTTGCAAAAACAGCACTCAAAAAAGACCAAAACCACGACTCATGGCCATTTTTGGGCTGACGTCTACTATCATACCACATTTACAATATTTTTAGATCAATCAACGTCTAAAGTTGTCACATTTTTGTAGACGATGGTACAGTAAACTGATAGAATCTAGTAAATGTGAAAATTTTGGTAATGTTTACTTAAGGAGGCAATAGCGTGGCCAATTGTTGGGATTATTTGAAATGCCCTGAAGAAAGGAAGGCGGCATGCCCCGCTTTTACTAAGGGACTAGGTAATGACTGTTGGAAAGTCGCAAGTACCCTTTGTAGGGGTGAGGTTCAAGGAACGGTGGCCCAAAAAATTCCCTTTTGCAGGGAATGCAATTTTTTTAATCATAATACGATCAACAATCGATATCCGATCAAAAGGAAACTTTTTATTGGTTTTGGTTTAGTCCTTATATTACTTATCCTCGTGGGCAGCTTATCCTACCGAAATATGCAAACAATTAAGGCCAATTATGATCAACTAATTGAACAACGGGTGCTGGTCATTAATGAAACCAATGAATCCCTTATTCTCTTACAAAAATCCGGTCTGGATTTAAGAAACTATCTCTTAACGGGTGATACGGATTACCTGAGTCAACATACTGAGAAAATTTCCGAAATGAACGCCTCCCTGACACAACTCAGATCTAAATTACAGACCGAGAAGGGTAAAGAATTATATAACGAATATGATCGCCATGTTTCAATTTATAAAGCCTATGCAGGTAATTTAATTAATCTTAGACAAACTCCCCCCAGCAAAGAAGCGTCAGAAGAACGAATGGATAAAGACAACATCCCAGTGGAATTCACTATTCTACAATCTCTTCAGGAGCAAACCTTAAAGGATAAAGGTACAGTGGGTAACACGGTAAAAGCCGGACAAAATTTAATTGCCTACGTCAATGAGTTAGTACAAACAGAACATGCCAGTGTTAACCAAGCCGTTGATGACGTAATTAAGACGATCAGCATAATTATTGCCTTTGCCCTGCTTATGGGACTTGCTATTGCCTTCTATGTCTCAAATATCATTGCTAAACCCCTTATTCTTTTGGAACAAAGTGTGGCCAAAATTGCCGAAGGGGATTTAACAGGTGATGAAATTAAAATAAGTAATCGCGACGAAATAGGTACCCTGGCCCTTGCCTTTAATCAAATGTCCATATCCTTGAAGGATCTGGTACATCATATTAGCGACAAAGCAATAACCATATCGGCAGCCAGCCAAGAACTAACTTCCAGTACCCAGCAATCTTCTGTATCAGCCTACGAAGAATCTTCTACCTTGACTGAACTGGCAGCCACTGTAGAAAAAGTAAACGAAAACACGGTCCGGGTGCAAGCATCCTCCGAAACAGCAAGTCAATCCGCAGCGAATGGCCGACAAGAGCTAAAGCAAATTGAGTTGCAGATGGAATCCATCAAAGGTTCCACAGAAAATGTTGCAGGAGTTATTCAAGAGCTGGATAACACTTCTGGCCGTATTACACAAATAGTAGAAATCATTACACAAATAGCCGATCAAACCAACCTATTAGCCTTAAATGCTGCCATTGAAGCAGCCAGAGCCGGTGACCAAGGACGAGGCTTTGCCGTGGTGGCTGAAGAAGTAAGAAAACTAGCAGAAAAAAGTGCCACTGCCGCAAAGGAGATTAAGTCATTAATTTCCACTATGCAGTCTGAATCCAAAAATGCCGTCAAAACCATGGCCTTTGAACAGGAAGAGGTTGCTAAGGGCAGTGTCATCGTCCATCAGGTGGCCAATTCCTTCCAGAAGATATTGCTATCTATCCAAGAACTAAATACACAAATACAAGATGTTGCAATTTCTACCCAACAAATTTCCTCAGGCGTACAAAACATCGCCGGAACCGCCCAAGAACAATCTGCCATCATGGAAGAACTGACCGCTTCCAGCGAGACACTGGCCAATATGGCGGAGGAATTAAAGGATACTGCCGGGCGGTTTAGGATATAGCTGTTGGCCTTGGGCCATTTTTAGGATAGTTTAGGATAGTTCAACATGCCGCCCGCGGCACCAGCAGAGAATGAATGAGCACAAGGGGACGGTTCTTTTGTGTTGTTCTATAGAACAACACAAAAGAACCGTCCCCTTGTGCTTCCACTTACCTTTTCAGGCAGTGGAAGCTTCTTAAATTACGCCTTAATATACATAATTCTCTCCTTGGCCCGATCTTTTATGGCCTTGCCGATGGTGCCCAGTAATTGAGGCAGGATCGCGATACTTAGAACAATCAGCCAATGTTTCAGTTCCAACGGAACGGTGTGGAAGATTGGCTGCAGGAAACTGATATAGTTTACAGCCAGTTGAAGTGAAGCGGATATTAAAACGGCTAATACCAAGTGTGGGTTGCCAAATAAGCCAACTTCAACAATGGAGTGATGCTCTGAACGGCAAGAAAAAACGAAAAACAGTTGGAAAAATACCAGTGTATTAAAGGCCATGGTTCTAGCTAAATCCACTTGGCCCATCATCAAACCGATGGCAAAGGCTACAAGCGTTCCCAGAGCAAAAACTGTGCCGCTGCCCATGATCTTCCAGCCCAAGCCCTGGGAAAATACACTTTCTTGAGGATTTCTGGGCCTGCGGTACATAATATCCTTTTCCACGGGATCTACACCCAGGGCCATGGCAGGAAGTCCGTCCGTAACCAGGTTCATCCAAAGGATTTGAATGGGTACCAGTGGTAAGGGCATACCCATTAACACTGCCAAAAACATGGTTAACACTTCTCCCACATTACAGGATAGCAGGTAACGGATAAACTTACGAATGTTATCATAAATACCCCTACCCTCTTCGATGGCCGCAGCGATGGTGCTGAAGTTATCATCGGCCAATACCATTGACGAGGCCTCTTTTGTGACATCGGTGCCAGCTTTCCCCATGGCAATACCAATATCCGCTTCTTTCACTGCCGGAGCATCATTGACTCCGTCACCCGTCATCGCCACAATGTGACCACTTCGTTTTAAGGCCCGGACAATCCGTAACTTATGCTTTGGCGTTACCCTGGCGTAAACTGTAATATGTTCCGCCTCTTGCTGGAGTTCACTGTCACTTAACTGATCCAATTGAACCCCTGTTAACACCTGGGCTCCCCGGGTCAACAGACCCAATTCCTTTCCCACTGCCTGGGCTGTCAGCTGGTGATCGCCAGTAATCATAACCGTGCGAATACCTGCCCGACGACAGACCTGAATAGAATGAACGGCAGAGGGTCTGGGCGGATCAATCATGCCGGCAAGTCCTAAAAAGATAAGCTGCTGCTCAACATTTTCTTCGGTTAAATCTTCCTCGCTTTTAACGCCATGCATGTCTCGATAGGCTAAGGCCAGCACCCGCAGGGCACCTTGAGCCATTTCAGAATTTCTTTTCAGAATTTCTTTTCTAGATTGGTCACTAAGGGGGATAACCCGACCATCCTTATAACTATGTGTGCATAAATCCAGCATCACATCCGGAGCACCCTTAACATAGGCTGTTAACTGGCCCTTGGCATCTTGATAAATAACGGACATACGCTTACGAATACTATCAAAGGGGAGTTCTAGCAGTCGTTTCTCTTCATTTTCCATATCCTTGCGCCAGACCTTCCCCTTAGCGGCCATGACCATTAGGGCCCCTTCGGTGGGATCGCCGGCTACGCCCCACACACTGGACATATTTCCTTTGCCTATGTTTCTAAAAACACCTCCGATGGAGATTTCACCCTTGGTAAGTTTGGCATTGTTGCATAGGGCAGCACATTTTAAAAGTTTAGCAAATTCCGGCCCTTTCGTGCCATCAAAGCGAAATTCCCCCTTGGGATCGTACCCTTCCCCGGTAACACTAACCCGGGTATTACCAACCAGAATCTCACGCACCGTCATTTGATTCTCTGTTAAGGTGCCTGTTTTATCACTACAGATTACCGTAGCACAACCTAAGGTTTCTACCGCCGGTAAGCGGCGTATAATCGCATTTCTCTTAATCATTCTTTGCACGCCAATGGCCAGTGCAATGGTTACAATAGCTGGTAAGCCCTCGGGAATAGCAGCCACAGCCAAACTGACACCGGCTAGGAACATATTATACATTGGTTCCCCACGCAAAATTCCGAGTACCACAACTAAGGCACAAACCAGCAGGCAAAAGGCTACCAAATACCGGCCCAGCTGCTCCAGCCTTCTTTGTAAAGGAGTTTGATCCTCTTCAGCTTCTTGAATCATCCTGGTGATATGTCCCATTTCGGTGTGCATACCAGTGGACACCACTACCCCTTTGCCCCTGCCTCGCACAATCACCGTTCCCATATAGGCCATGTTTCTGGTATCTCCCAAGCTGATTTCCGTTTCCCCAGCCATATTTTCCACACGTTTTTTTACAGGAAAGGATTCGCCGGTTAGGGCAGACTCTTCAATCTCTAAGTTGGCCAGTGACAGTAATCTTAAATCCGCAGGAACTTTATCCCCTGTATCAAGCAAAACAATATCACCAGGTATTAGGTCTGCTGCGGGAACCTTCCTTTCGATCCCATCACGAATTACCAGGGCCTCCGGTGCAGTCATGGCCTTTAGTGCTTCCATTGATTTTTCTGCCCTAAATTCCTGGACAAAGCCTAGTATCGCATTTATGACAACAATAATCATAATGGTCACTGCATCTGCCCATTCCCCCAGCAGACCAGAGACAAAGGTCGCGGCAATGAGGACTAAAACCATAAAATCTTTGAATTGATCCAAAAACATCTTCCAGGGTGGTTTTTTTTCTGAGCTCAAAAGTTTGTTGGGTCCTATTTGCTCCAGCCTTTCTTTGGCCTGTTGTTCTGTCAAGCCCTTTTCTGGACAGGTTCTTAGTCTGTCAATAACCTCTTGCCTTTTCAATTCAAACCAACTAGTGGTCATGCTGCCATCCCTCCAAAAACAGGTTTGTCCTTATATTTAGTTCAAGCTTATTCAGCCTGTCCTGAAAAAAGACCCATAATTTGGTTGTAGCAGGAGAGAAATTAGGATGACATCGGTTGTTGGCTCCGTTAAAATAAGAGGAGTGGAAGGAGAAGATTCAAATGGCCTTTGATGGTTTAGTTATGGCAGCAGTGGCTAAGGAGCTTTCGGATGGATTGGTTGGAGGTAGGTTGGAGAAAATTCAGCAACCCAATGCCAATGAATTGATCTTGGTTATTCATACAAGGGAGAAAGGTAAACAAAAACTTCTTATCTCTGCAAATGCCAAAGATGCCCGTATTCATTGCACCACAGCATCCTATATAAATCCCTTAACACCACCCATTTTTTGCATGGTTTTACGCAAACACCTGGAGGGTGGCCGTATTCGTTCCGTGTCCCAGGTTGGTTTAGAGCGCATTTTGCAATTTACCATAGATTCCCGAGATGAATTGGGTCGTCCCGGGGAAAAATACCTGTTTTGCGAGGTTATGGGGAAGCACAGTAATATTCTACTGGTCGATCCCGACAATAATATCGTGGTGGATGGTATTCATCGTTATTCCCATGCAGTTTCCCGTTACCGGGAGGTTTTGCCGAATCGCCCCTATTTACCGCCGCCGGCACAAAATAAATTAGATGTGCGCCAATTAAACGAAGATTTGTTTCGGGAAATCATGATGAACGAAGATATCAATTTAACGGTGGCGGATATCTTTCTCAGAAGGTTTGCCGGTGTGGGTCCTCTGACCTGTCGTGAGTTGGTATGCCGGGCTGGTTTGTCGGTGGACTACCGGCTGGAGCATTGTGGTGACTATGAACTTAATCAGCTTTGGCAGCAAGTACAATACCTGAGCAGCGTACTGGAGACAGGCCGTTTTCAACCCACCCTTCTTTTAGACCGCCGGGCTTTACCCCTTGAATTTTCTGCCATCGATTTACAACATATGAAAGCTTTCAAAAGAGAAGAAAACAAGATGAATGTTATTTTAGATCAGTACTATACAAAGATCACCGGACTGCGACAGCTGGATTCCTTCCGTCATTCTCTTTTACAGACCCTGCGCAAGGAAATCGGGCGCTTAAAAAAGAAAATTACCCTTTATCAAAAATCCCTGGATTCTGCTGAAAGGGCAAATGAATATCGTATTCAAGGAGAATTATTAACCGCTAACCTATACCAAATTGACCAAGGCACGGAGGCCAGGGTACAAAACTTTTATGACCCTGAGGGAAAAGAAATGATTATTTCAATGGATCAATCCCTCACGCCATCACAAAACGCCCAGGAATTTTTTAAAAAATACCTAAAGGCAAAAAACACAAGGGAAGCGGTCTTGGTGCATTTAGATCAGGCCGAAACCGAGCTTAACTATCTGGAAGCAGTGGAAACAGCCATTACCCAAGCCATGCACCTGGAGGATTTAAAAGAAATACAAAGTGAATTAGAGGAGCAAGGCTATCTTAAACCCCGGGGGCAAAACCCTCGATCCCGGGCCAAGAAGGAAAAAACCAGACCAGAACCGATGTCCTTCCTCTCTTCAGAAGGGATCACCATTCTAGTAGGTAAAAATAATAAACAAAACGATTATTTAACCTTACGTTTAGCAGGAGATGATGATATTTGGCTGCATACCAAAGACATTCCTGGGTCCCATGTAATCATCCGTAATATTGCCGGGGAGGTGCCTGAACAAACCCTCCTGGAAGCAGCCACTTTGGCAGCCTGGTTTAGTAAATCCAGGCAAGCAGGTAAAGTACCGGTTGATTTTACCTTGCGCCGCCATGTGCGCAAACCCAATGGTGCTAAGCCAGGCATGGTTATCTACGACCATCAACAAACCCTATATGTTTCCCCCAGTGAGGAATTGGTGGAAAAGTTATCCGCCGATTAGCTTTAAGTTTGCTGACACTAATGGCTATTCGCTAATTCAAGGCAGTAGTGTCTTTATAAAAGGAACAATATCAACCAGCCGGGGCTTCTCGATTTTTTGGGAAGCCCCGCTGATAATTAAGGGGACCAATGAGTCCTCCTTGTGTAGGGAACCATGACTTCCCCTGCCATACCATTTGGGCACCCCTTCCCCAAGCAGCAAATAACCTGGTTTGGCTGTGATAACAAGATCGCCGCCGTGGGGGTTTTCGAAACATTGGGCGATTCGCTCCAAGGCATTGGGGTAATCACCGTATTGGATTTGACCATCCTTTATTTTTAGATCCAGAGCTTCCCAGGCACCTGTCACCTCCCAGCCGTTGCCATAGCAATCGAAATAACTGGTTCCCTGGCAAAAGCTTAATTCTCCCCGATCCGTTACCACATGGTGGCGGGAATTTTCTTTATGGATGACCTGATCGATCTTAGGTTCCTCCGCTAGGCACTTAACGAGATCTTTTTTGATACCTGGGCTAGATGTTAGAATATAAATATAGGCCATCCGTTCATTGGAACAAATAGCAATATCCCTGTCCAGCACAAAATCCTCTCCAGCCCTGGCTTGGGAATATGCCCTCAAAAGAGCTGGTACATTTACCAAGGACTGCTTGCCCGGCATTAAGGCAGACTGGGCGTGATCCCCCACAACAATAAATATATTTTCCGCCAAGGCTTCGTCCCAGCTGGGAAAACAATCCAAGATACTGGCAAGCTCTTTATCCAACCTGGTTAAACAGGGTTGACAGCAATCAGGATTATCCGCATGGGCTTTGCTGTCGGTATCCGGCAGATAGATACTTAATAAATCCGGTTTCTTTTCCTGTTGTAAAAACCATTTGGCCGCCCTAACCGCAAATTTATCATTAATACCCAATTTTCCCCAGTAACGCACTTCCTCAACACGCTGCCTCAAATCCCCTGGTGGTTGATAGGCCCTGCCTAAACAAAAACCCTTGGGACCATATACTTTCGTATCTTCCAGTTGAAACAAGGTAAGCAATTTAAAAATGAAGGGAATATGGGCTATATATTCGGTATTTCCCCTATATATGAGAGGGTTTACCGCAGCGGTATAATAGCCCCTGGGCTCTAAACTTTCATAAATGGTCTGTACCTGCCAGCCCAATTGCCGATGATTTAGATTATACAAGAAATCCTGGGCCGTTTGAATGAAACCATTTTTAATAAAAGAAAGCCACGAAGATCCATAATCGACAAACCTCCGCTCTCCCCTGTGATACCAAACCATGCCAGGAATTCCATGGGTGGATGGTGGTGCGCCAGTGGCCAATGTACTGGTACAGGTTGGGGTCATGGTGGGAAATATTGATACACAGTCTGGATCTAGGCTGCCCTTCTGGATTAAAAAAGAAAAGGCCGACAATTCACCCCGGGCCATACAATGTTCCAGTGCCCTAGGATGAAATGAATCAATGATAATGTAAATAACCCTTTTATACTGCGGCATTACAACACCCCCGCCTGTTCACTTGAGCCATTGAAAAGAAAAAACTCCTCTATAGGTTTTCCAGCTAGAGGAGTTTTATTGGCATATTTTTAGGTTATTTGACGGCTGCCTGGTTTGACAGCGGGTGTACCAGCAGCACAAAGAGGGCAGCTTTCAGGCTCGTAGGTTTCTACTGCAACCGTTAATAAGGCCTCGGTTCTTACACCGAGATTGGCCCGGACGTTGCTGCGGTCCACCAGGACACCTACTCCCACAACTTCGCCGCCCATGCCCTTGACCACATCAATTACCTCGGCCACGGAACCGCCGGTGGTTATCACATCCTCCACCACCAGTACCCTTTCACCCGGTTGGATGGAAAAATTTCTTCGCAGGGACATCTTGCCATTTACTCTTTCAGTAAATAAGCTACGTACACCCAGTGCCCTGGCCACCTCGTAGGATACCAAAATCCCCCCCATGGCAGGACCAATTACCGTCTGAACAGCCTGATTCTTAAAGCTCTCCGCCAATGCCTGGCACAGTACCTGGGTATATTGGGGGTGCTGCAACACTTGGGCACACTGGAAATAGCGGTTGCTATGTTTACCCGAGGTCAACAGGAAGTGCCCGGTCAGCATCGCACCCGTTTTTGTAAATATCTCAATGATTTCTTCTCTTTCCATGCAGTAACCTCAGTTCCTTTCTTTTTTAAATTCACGCAGGGTATCCAGCAGGATTAAGCCCACACCAATGCAGATGGCTGTATCTGCCAGGTTAAAAACAGGCCAAATTCTAAAATCAAGAAAATCAATGACCTTGGCAAAACGAATCCGGTCAATCAGATTTCCGATGGCTCCGCCCGCTACCAGGCCCAGGGCCCATTGATATAAAGCCCCGGATTGTTGGATCCAGCGATAGCCAAAGGCCATGGCACCTAAAACCAATAGGGTTACGACGACAAAAAACCAGGTTTTGCCGGCCAACATACCAAAGGCAGCACCAGGATTTTGAATATAGGTTAGATGAAAAATTCCAGTTACCAGGGGAATTGATTCCCCCAGCAACATGTTTTTTATCACAATATACTTGCTAAGTTGATCAATTACCAGGGTTACAAGCAGTACCAGGAAAAAACGTATCATTTAAAGTACCTCGATTATTTCTGAGCGTATTTTCTGAGCTGCTGCAATGGGTTCTACATTACTGGTAATGGGACGTCCCACTACGATGTAAGATGCCCCCTGTTTGATAGCCTCCCCCGGTGTCATAATTCTTTTTTGGTCACCAGCCGCAGACCATGCCGGGCGAATACCGGGGGTGATAATCTTAAACTCTGGGCCACAGGTCTGCCGAATGGTTTCAATTTCACGGGGTGATGCTACCACACCATCCAGGCCAGCTTCCTGGGTCATGTGTGCCCATTCCCTGACCTTATCTTGAATTGTCCCAGGTATGCCAATTTCATGATTAAAAACCCGAAGATCCATACTGGTTAATACGGTTACCGAAATAACCAAAGGAGTTGGTTGGGCCAGGGCATAGGCCCTCTCTCTTACTGCCTCAGCCGCCTGCCGCATCATGGCCACACCACCGCTGGCATGGACATTGATAATGTCGGCCCCTAATCCCGCCAAAACCCTGGCTGCTTGTCCAACAGTATTAGGTATATCATGCAGCTTTAAATCTAAAAAGACCTTAACCCCTTGATCCTTGATCAGTCTAATAATCTCAGGGCCATGGCTGTAAAACAACTGCATACCTACTTTAAAGCAGCCGGCATAGGGTGAAAGATCTTGGGTCAACTTAAGTGCTTCTTCCCTGGTATCAACATCCAAGGCCACGATTAAACTTTCCTTCGCCCTCTGTTCTTTATCGATCATAAAGCCTCCTCTGGTCTGTTCCCTAGCGATGGGCAGCCCCGATCAGTTGATTAATGTCGTTCATACCATGCTCCATTAAATAGTTTTCAATTCCTTCAAGTACCTCAAGGGTAGCCCGGGGGTTGACAAAGTTGGCCGTTCCCACTGCCACCGCTGTGGCACCGGCAAGAATAAATTCCAGTGCATCCGCAGCATTCATAATGCCACCCATGCCAATAATGGGAATAGCAACAGCCTTATACACCTGCCACACTGCCCGTACCGCCACGGGTTTTACAGCGGGGCCAGATAATCCACCCAGAATGTTGCCTAAGACTGGCTTTCTCCTTTGGACATCAATGGCCATACCAAGTAAAGTATTGATGGCCGATAGTCCATCTGCACCAACCGCTTCCACTGATTTGGCAATTTCTGTAATATCCGTTACATTGGGGGACAGTTTGACAATCACAGGCAGGGTTGTGGCTTGGCGAACTGCTTTCGTTACTTCTGCGGCAGTCTTGGCATCACTGCCAAAGGCCATCCCTCCCTTCTTAACATTGGGGCAGGATATATTGACCTCCAGAGCGGCAATGCCCCCAAGACCATCCAGTCTGGCTGCCAAATCAGCATAATCTTCAATGGTGTTGCCAGAAATATTGACAATGACCGGAGTTGTTAATTTTGCAAAGTAGGGTAAGTACGCTTGGATTAAATGATCAACCCCGACATTTTGCAAGCCGATGGAATTTAAAATACCGGCTGGGGTTTCTACTAATCTGGGTGTGGGATTGCCTTCCCTTGGTTCCAGGGTCGTTCCCTTAACCACGATGGCACCCAGACGATCTATATCGACATAGGGAGAATATTCTTGTCCATAGCCAAAGGTTCCAGAGGCAGTGGTAACTGGATTAAGCATTTTAAGTTGGCCAATTTTTACCGCTAGATTTGGTTTCACTCCCAGATCACCTGCCAGGATGGAAATACCGGCCCGTCAGCGCAGGCCCGTTTCGTATTAATTTGCCCGTGATGAGAAATTTTTACTGCACAGGAAAGGCAGGCTCCTACACCACAACCCATTTTCTCTTCCAGGGACACTTCACCTGGCACATCTGCTTCTGCCAGCATGGAGGATATTTCCTTCATCATTGGACCAGGGCCGCAGACATAGGTCAGGGCAGTTTTACGCCAATCCATATGCCGCTGCATTAGTTCTGGCACGGTACCTTTAAAACCCAGGGAACCGTCATCGGTGGCAATGACCACCTCGGCTTCCATTTGCACAAATTGCCCATCGCAAAGCACACTTTTCTTGTCCTTGGCACCTAAATAAACGGTAATTTGACATTTCAGGTTAGCCAATTCCTGTACCAGAAATACCAGAGGAGCCGCGCCAATGCCACCAGCGGCCACGGCAACCTTTGAACCAGGCAGCGGCAGTGTAAAACCCCGCCCCAGAGGTCCCATTATGTTAACCTTGTCGCCAGCCTTATATTGTGCCAACATTTCTGTCCCTTTTCCCACCACTCTAAAAAGCAGGGCCAAGACACCCTTAGGCCGACTGACCATATGAATGGATATGGGTCTGCGCAGCAGCGGGTCTAGGCTATCACTACACCTCACATGCACAAATTGGCCCGGCACAGCAAGCCGGGCAATATCCGGGGCTTCTAATTCCATATAATAGGTATTTGGTGCCACATTGTAAACTGCCAAGACCTTGGCATCCGTAATTTTGGACATCTTCTGTCACCCCCAAAATTATTAATGGGCTGATGATTCTTTCTTATCATAGCCGGATGATTTTTTAGCCAATACCCCCAAAGCTTATAAAGCGGATAGCTGACGGCTAATTCAAGTTTACCCTCTTTATACCAACATTGGCAAGGTTTACTCAGCCTTAGGGAGATAATTCTGGAGGGGAACTAAATCCGGCAGTTCACCTTCCTGGATGCCGTGGAGTACTTCCAAGGCGGCCCAGGCTGTATCCATGGAGGTTAAGCAGGGGATACCATGTTCTACGGCATTGCGTCGTATTTTAAAGCCATCCCTTTGTGGTTCTTTACCCCGGCTAATCGTATTGATGACCAGGTCAATCCTGCCGGCCTTGATGAGATCTACAATGGTTTCGCCGCCTTCCCCTACCTTGTTTACAGCGGTAACTTCAATGCCATGTTGTTTCAGAAATTCTGCTGTACCCCTGGTGGCATATATTTGATAACCCAATTCCTGGAGTCCCTGAATGATCGGGAGGGATTCTGCTTTATCTCGATTGGCTATGGTAGCCAAAACCGTTCCTTGCTTAGGAAACTCTGTGCCTGCGGCCAGCATGGCTTTATACAGAGCTACGGATAATTGGCGGTCTACCCCCAATACTTCGCCGGTTGATTTCATCTCTGGTCCCAAGGAAACATCTACATTGGAAAGTTTACCAAAGGAGAATACGGGTGCCTTAACAGCCACAAGTCCGGTATCCGGCACAAGTCCATCTTGATAGCCCATTTCTGCCAGGGTTTTACCTAAGGCACATTTGGTAGCCAGATTGACCATGGGAATACCGGTTACTTTACTCATATAGGGTACTGTTCGACTGGAGCGAGGATTTACCTCAATAACATAAATCTGTTCCTCATGCAGGACGTACTGAATATTGACTAAACCTTTCACATTTAGGGCCAGAGCCAAACTTCTGGTATAGCTGACCATTTGCTCAAGCTGCTGGGCAGATAAACTTTGGGCCGGGTAGACGGAGATACTGTCCCCGGAATGTACGCCGGCTCTTTCAATATGCTCCATAATGCCAGGGACCAAGACACTTTTACCATCACAAATGGCATCCACTTCAAACTCCCGGCCCAGCATATAGCGATCCACCAGCACCGGGTGATCCGGTGTCACTTTAACAGCCCTTGCCATGTAGGATAAGAGCTCTTCCTGGGAATAGATGATTTCCATGGCCCGTCCACCCAATACATAGGAAGGACGCACCAGCACAGGAAAGCCAATTTCCTCAGCAATGACGGTTGCTTCCTGCACGGAATAAGCAGTACGCCCCAGTGGCTTGGGAATGCCCAGTTCAGTTAACAGCTGGTCAAAACGTTCCCGATCCTCGGCAATATCAATGGCTTCAACGGAAGTGCCGATAATCTGATACCCCGCTTGCTCCAGGGGTTTGGCCAAGTTGATAGCTGTTTGACCACCAAACTGCACGATAACCCCCTGGGGTTTTTCCCTTTCTAAAATATGCAGCACATCCTCGGCAATAAGAGGTTCAAAATATAGTCCATCCGAAGTATCAAAATCGGTACTGACTGTTTCAGGATTATTATTAATGATAATGGCCTCAATATTTTCCTCTCTTAGGGCCCAAACAGAATGTACCGAACAATAGTCAAATTCAATTCCTTGGCCGATGCGAATAGGACCTGAGCCTAATACGACAATCTTAGCACACTGGTTGGGAATTGCCTCATTTTCTGCTTCATAACTGGAGTAATAGGAAGGCGTAATCGCTTCCGACTCAGTCCCAATGCTATCGATCATCCGATAGACAGGCTCAATATGATAAGTCTTCCTTAATTCCCTTAGCTTTGCTTCAGGTATATCCGTAAGTGAGCTAATGTATTGATCCGCCATGCCATATTTCTTAGCCCTTAGCAGGATTTCTTTGCTTAGGTTTGTCTTGGCTGACTGGCATAGCTGCTGTTCGAAGTCTACTACCCGATAAATTTTTTCTAAAAAGAAAACATTGATACCACTTACCTCTGCCGCCTTATTTACGTCACCACCACGCCGGAAGTACTCCGTTATGGCAAAAATCCTCTGGTCCTCGGCCTTTGCCAATTTATCCAGCAATTCTGCCTCTGATAGATCTGCCATTTCTGCCAACCTTGGTCCATAAACACCTATTTCCAAGGATCGAATGGCTTTTAAGAGGGCCGCTTCAAAGGTTCTGTCGATGGACATAACTTCACCGGTTGCCTTCATCTGGGTTCCCAGGGTACGGTCGGCTTCGCTGAACTTATCAAAGGGCCAGCGGGGAAATTTGAGCACCAGGTAATCAAGGACAGGTTCAAAGTTAGCATAGGTACCGCCTGTCACTGAGTTGCGAATCTCATCCAGGGTTAAGCCAATGGCTATTTTGCTGGCAATCTTAGCGATGGGGTAGCTAGTTGCCTTGGAGGCCAAGGCAGAGGAACGGGAAACCCGAGGGTTTACCTCAATGACATAATATTGAGAGCTTTGGGGATGCAAGGCAAATTGCACGTTACAGCCACCCTCAATCCCCAGGGCGCGGATCATATTAAAGGAAGCATCCCGGAACATTTGACACTGTTCTTCGCTGAGGGTCTGGGCCGGTGCTACCACGATGCTGTCACCGGTGTGCACCCCAACCGGATCAAAGTTTTCCATATTGCATACTACGATACAATTATCCGCACCATCTCTGATTACTTCATACTCAATTTCCTTCCAACCGGCAACGCTGCGTTCCACCAGAATTTGTCCAATCAAACTGTGTTTTAAGCCCCGAATGGCCACTGCCCTGAGTTCTTCCCTATTTTGGGCAATCCCCCCCCCGGTGCCTCCCAGGGTATAGGCTGGCCGTACGATTACCGGGTAGCCAATGGTATCGGCAAATTCTAAGGCTTCACGCAGGGAGCAGACAATGGTGCTTTCCGGTACTGGTTCGCCAATTTGTTCCATCATCAATTTAAACATTTCACGATCTTCCGCCTTGCGGATAGAGTCCAGGGGAGTACCCAAGAGAACCACTCCCTCTTGGTCTAAAACACCCCGCTCCGCAAGCTGCAGGGCGATATTCAGCCCAACCTGTCCACCCAGCGTAGGCAACAAACCATCTGGTTTCTCCTGACGAATGATTCGGGTGACAAATTCCGGTGTGAGGGGCTCGATATATATTTTATCTGCCATGTTGGCATCGGTCATAATGGTGGCTGGATTAGAGTTAACCAATACCACTTCCAGCCCTTCTTCCCTTAAGGAACGGCAGGCCTGGGTTCCTGCATAATCAAATTCCGCTGCCTGACCAATGACGATGGGGCCAGAACCTATCACAAGTACTTTCTTAATACCCTGCTTTTTTGGCATGGGTTAACTCCTCCTTAGGGTAAAGTTTGTATTCTTAGCCTTAGCTTTTATGGTTCGTGTTTTCTATTGGCAATAAACCTAGCCCATGGCCCCTCCGGGAAATAAAATCCATCAAACTAGCCGCTGCTATCGTTATCATTTCGCTCACAGCTAATAGCTACAGTAGTTTTCGATTCTGCATCATTATCCGACCTTGCACCATGGTCAATATAGGCATACCCGTGAGCTTCCAGCGACTAAAGGGTGTATTTTTGCTTTTACTGACTAACTTTGCTGGATCAACCACTTCACAAAGGTCCGGGTCGATGATGGTAATATCTGCTGCCGTGCCGGGCACTAAGCGGCCCCCCGCCCGACCAATCACCTTATAGGGATTACAGGTAAGTTTAGCCACAGCCTGGGGTATGGTGAGAATACCGGTCTTAATTAATTTTGTAAAGGTAAGACCCACTGCTGTTTCTAGGCCGATCAGACCATTTGGGGCATATTGAAATTCGACATCCTTTTCGTGATAAGCATGGGGTGCATGATCCGTGGCGATAACATCAATGGTGCCGTCCCTCAGCCCCTCTATTACTGCTGCAACGTCTGCCTGGGAGCGTAGGGGGGGATTTACTTTGGCATTGGTATTAAAGCCCTGAACAGCTTCCTCGGTTAAGGTAAAATGATGTGGCGCTACTTCAGCCGTTACTGCCACCCCCCTGGCTTTAGCCTGTCTTACCAGGCGAACACTGCCCTCGGTACTAATGTGGGCTAAATGGAGCCTGCAGCCAGTATATTCTGCCAGTAAAATATCTCTGGCCACCATAACCTCCTCTGCAGCCGAGGGGATACCCTTGAGACCCAGCATGGTGGCAACGGCTCCCTCATGCATTTGACCCTGGACAGAAAGATTGCTGTCTTCGCAATGTGAAATCACAGTTAAATCCAGCATGGACGCATACTGCATGACCCTACGCATGACCTCCGCATTCATCACAGGCATACCGTCATCAGACAGAGCAACTACACCTGCATCCTTTAAATCTGCCATCTCTGTTAATTCCTTGCCCTGGGAGCCCTTGGTTAGGGCACCAATTGGATATACCTTGCAGGAGGCCTGAGCTGCCTTGGCCAGAATATGGCCGATCACCGCGGCATTATCTGCCACCGGCTCCGTGTTGGGCATACAGGCCACGGCTGTAAACCCCCCCATTGCCGCAGCTTTCGTGCCGCTGGCGATGTCCTCCTTATACTCATAACCTGGTTCTCGCAGGTGAACATGGATATCAATAAAACCAGGACAAACAAGTTTCCCCTCCGCAGCTATGATTTGTGCTTCGGGATCATTGAGGTCGCCAACTTCCTTGATCAAACCATTTTCCACTAAAATATCCAAGGGAGTTAACGTCTCTGACACAGGATCTACCACAATACCACCCTTAATTAGATATCGCATGATATTCACCCCCAGTTAATAAATAGAGGAGAGCCATTCGCACTGCCACTCCATTGGTTACCTGCTCGGTTATTACAGAACGGTTGCCATAGGCGATTTGTGGGTCAATTTCGACGCCCCTGTTCATAGGTCCCGGGTGTAACACAATCGCATCCGCAGCAGTTAATTCTAACCTGCTTTGATTGATGCCATACAATCGGCTGTATTCCCTAATTGAAGGGAAGAGTCCCTGCTGCTGTCTTTCCATCTGTATACGCAGGACATTGACTACATCAGCCCCTGCCAAGGCCTCTTCCACTTTGGTATAAACCTTGACTCCCATCGCCTTTATATCCTGTGGGATTAGGGTCATGGGTCCGGCCACCCTTACCTCTGCCCCCATTTTTGTTAAACCCCAGATATTCGATCGGGCCACACGACTGTGTAATAGATCTCCGATAATCACTACCTTTAGTCCGGTTAAACTCCCTTTCTTCTCCCGGATGGTATACATGTCCAACAGGGCCTGGGTAGGATGCTCATGGGTTCCATCACCGGCATTGATTACCGCTGCAGGAATACACTTGGCTAAATATTCCGCCGCACCACTGGCCGGGTGACGAATAACCACCACATCAACACCCATGGCATTTAGGGTCAAGCCCGTATCTCTTAGGCTTTCCCCCTTGGCAACTGAACTGCTGGAAGAGGAAAGTCCCACCGTATCCGCACTCAAAAACTTGCCAGCTAAATCAAAGGAGGATCTGGTCCTTGTGCTATTCTCATAGAATAGGGTTACCATACTACGCCCCCGCAGGGTTGGGGTCTTTTTAATTTTACGACCAATTATTTCCTTCATCGGTCCCGCTGTGTCTAAGATTAAATTAATTTCTTCCGGGGTCAGATATCTTAAGCCTAACAAATCCTTTCTCTGCCAAAACATGTATCAACCCTCCTCATTTCAATACCCTTTTCACAACTCTTAGCTTTCCCGGTTAACACGTTAGCCATCAGCCTATAAAAGGCCAGAAAAAAAGCCCCAACCAGACAAATCTGGTTGAGGCCGGCATTCGAAAAATGGCTCATTCCCGATGGAAATTTAAGCCTGATTCCTCACCCTGGAGGATTTACCTTGCCGGCCTCTCTGGACCAAATTTAAAGGTTCTATCAGGTTGACTTTATTCAATTCCTGCGAGAATGACGACTCTCTCTTCTTGATCAATTTCCGCTAAACGGACGGATATTACTTCTTTGCGGGATGTGGGAACATTCTTGCCGACATAGTCAGCCCGAATGGGAATCTCTTTGTGTCCCCGGTCAATTAGGACAGCCAGTTGTACCACCTCTGGTCTGCCCAAGTCCATGATGGCATCAAGGGCTGCCCTTACGGTACGGCCAGTATAAAGCACATCATCCACCAGTACAACTTTTTTACCTGTGATGGGAAAAGCTACTTCTGTCTGATGAACTTGGGGCTGATTAGCCAGAGTGGTTAAATCGTCTCGATAAAGGGTGATATCCAGGATACCCACTGGCACACTGGTCCCTTCGATATCATTGATAAACTTAGCCAACCTTTGGGCCAAAGGCACACCACGACGTCGAATACCGATCAAAACTAAGTTTTCGACCCCTTTATTGCGCTCTATAACCTCATGGGCAATGCGCACCATTGCTCTTCTCATACCTTTATCGTCAAGTATTTGAGCCTTTTCCTTTAAATCACGTTCATTCATCGTTAGACACCTCCGTAATAGTCGTTAGCTATTCGTCGTTAGCCGTCCCCTTGAGTCATTCATTCATAAAGTAGTTTATGTACAGCGGAAAGTTATATACTATCAGTCATGCAAAAAACCTACCTTCCGGTAGGTATAGTTTAACTCTGATCCATGAGTAAATCTATATCCTTACCGGCTTCTCTGAACCAACTTAAAGGATTTATATCGAAACTTAGTTTATCATTGCTTTTTACCACTGTCAACCAAAAGATCAAAATAGCCATGACCCCCAAGGCCCATCGCCCACAACCCCCTGCTTTTGCCAGGAACCCCCTGAACGCTTTAATTCGAGTGAAGCCCCGGGATGCCCGGTTCATTGTCCACAATAACTAGTTAAAAACAAAAAAGCCGCAATTGCGGCTTTTTTGTTTTTAACTAGTTATATTAATACTATTTGTTGCTCTTTCTCCAAATATTCATTGACTCTGCATCTTTGATCAATTCTTCTCTGAAATCAGGATGTGCGATATTGATTAAAGCTTCAGCACGTTCCCATGTGCTCTTACCTTTCATATTGGCAATTCCCTGTTCAGTTACGATCATATGGGTAGCCGTTCTTGGGCAAGTCACGATAGCACCTGGAGTTAGAATTGGTTTTATTGCAGATACTCTCTTACCTTTGATTTCTTTGACAGATGGTGTACAAACGAAGCTTTGTCCGCCTTTTGATTTAAAAGCACCTTCTACAAAATCAAGCTGTCCGCCGGTTCCGCTGATATGTCGGGTTCCTGCACTCTCAGAACATAGCTGGCCAAACAGATCTACTTCAATGCAGGCATTGATTGAAACAAAGTTGTCTATCTGTGCAATTATTGAGGGATGATTTGTATAATCAACGTTGTAAGCTATGCAACCGGGGTTATCATCAATATAATCGTATAATTTTTGTGAACCCATGGCAAATGCGAACACTTGCTTATACTTATCTAAATTTTTATACTTACCCGTGATTTTTCCGGCTTCTGCCATTTTAACATAAGCGTCGACATACATTTCGGTGTGAACACCCAGATCTTTTAAGTCGGATGCTGCTATCATCGCACCAACAGCATTCGGAACACCACCGATACCCAATTGGATACAACAACCGTCTCTCAATTTACCGATGATGTTTCCAGCTAACTGAACATCAATTTCACTGGGAGGGTTATCCGGTAAGGTTGGAATGTTGTTATCAACTTCGATTACATAATCTACCCTAGAAATATGTATACATTCCTGTCCGCCGCCCAATACACGAGGCATCTTGGGATTAACTTCTAAAATCCTGTATTGAGCCGTTTCAAAGGCTGCCATTGCACTTGGTGCACCTGCTCCCCAGCTGAAATAACCGTGTTTATCCATCGGACTGACCTGAGCGACAAAAACATTATTGGGCACGCAGTTTTCTTTTGTCATCGGAACGATTTCATGGAATTTCATAGGAATATAATAAAGCCCTTTGTTGATCCAAGCCTTGTCATGTCCAGCAACATGCCAGCTGTTCCAGGTGAAAACTTCATTGCTGGCTTCCAGGGTATAATGGGGGTAAGCACCGATATCAACACGTATATTTACATCTTTTAGTTCGTCTTTGCGTTTGGCAAGAGCTTTATCAAAGGCATCAGAACCTGCTATACCAAAGGCATATTCTATCCAATCACCAGATTTTACTACTTTTGCTGCCTCATCAGCAGAAACAAGCTTCTTTTTGTACTCATCCACATAACTTGAAAACATAAATAGCTTCCCCTTTCATCTATATATTAAGTTAATAGTAGTATAAATGAAAATATGTCTTTCAGCAAGACTTATTCTCGAAATATTGTGTTAATTCTGTAATAATGTTACCCTGAAATGTTTCTGAGAAAATGTCACCCTGGATAAGATACTTACCGTGACGCAGGGTGAACGAAATAAGCTATATGTTGTCCATTGTCTGCTAGATGGGAAAATGACCATCCGTAAGGCTGCGAAGATTTTAAAACCCATGGCTATCTAAGGTCTGCTTATACCATAAAATATTAGCGCAACACCGCTAAAAATAATTCCTAATTTGCTTAATGAGATCTTTCCTGCGAGGCCTGCCAAACCTAAGGTTGTTACGATAATCATGACAGAGGGTCCTACCAGAGCTAAAACGGCATTAATTTTGAGGGCTGTTTCTACCCGTCCATATTTTAACATTAACATGGCGGCTGTCATTTCAATACTGGCGGATAAACAGCGTAACATGGCCATGGCAAAAACTATTTTATCTGCGACAAAAAACACATGATCCCTCCATTGCTATTTTTTCCATAACTTTAAATATGCTGGTTGAACCTGTTAAATGCATAGGAATATCGTTTCGGAGACAAAATATTTTCGCTGATCACAAATTTAAGGACGTGATTTTTTTGTCGCAGGCAGCATCCAATGGACAGCAAGAAAACAAAGTGAATAAATTTACATTGGCAGCTCTGGCCGGTATTCCCTTAATCATGGTACTGGGAAATTCGATGTTAATTCCTGTCATGCCACAAATGGCAAAATCACTCAATGTCTCACAAATGCAAATTAGTCTACTTATTACTCTGTTCTCTGTGCCAGCGGGAATTGTTATACCCTTCGCCGGTTTTTTATCGGATCGTTTTGGTAGAAAAAAAATAATTATCCCCGGTCTTTTTTTATATGGGCTAGGGGGACTCCTGGCTGGTGCTGCCGCCTTAATTTTTAAAGAGAATGCTTTTCACTGGATCTTGGGTGGCCGGATTATCCAGGGTATTGGTGCTGCGGGCACAGCACCAATCGCCATGGCCTTTTGCGGGGATTTATGGAAAGGAAAGGAACGGGCCAAATCCTTGGGTGTCATTGAAGCTTCCAATGGTTTGGGTAAAGTAGCCAGCCCCATTCTTGGTTCCTTGGTGGCTTTAATCGCCTGGTGGGCCATTTTCTTTTTCTTTCCCATTGTTATCGCCATCGTTATCCTGGGAGTTTGGTTTTTTTGTAAAGAACCTGAGTCAAAAAAGGAACCTAAAAAGGTAAATGAGTATGTTAGCTCCATTAAGAAAATATTTAAGAAAAAATCTCCCTTGCTCTTAACCAGTTTTTTTGCAGGTTCTACAGCCCTTTTAATCCTGTTCGGGGTATTATTTTATCTTTCCGACTACCTGGAAAAAAAATATGGTCTGGAAGGTGTTAGAAAGGGTGCCGTCCTTGCCATCCCTTTATTATTTATGAGTACAACTTCCTATATTACCGGTGCCTTAATCAAAAAGAAATTTAAATTAATGAAATGGCTGGTGGTCATTGGACACAGTTTAATTGCCGCATCCTTAGTCACACTACCTTTATTTAATAATGTCTATATCTTTTTTGTTGGCATTTCTGTGGCGGGAATAGGTACTGGTTTCGTGTTGCCCTGCCTCAATACTTTAATTACCAGCTCAACGGAAAAGGATGAAAGAGGCTTAGTGACCTCATTATATGGCAGTGTCCGTTTTCTTGGTGTTGCCGCAGGACCTCCCTTATTTGGATGGTTAGTATCAAAGGGGCCAGATATTATGTTTTGGGCCTCAGCCGGTTTGGCTGCGGTATCTGCAATCCTTTCCTTTATCTTTATTAAGGTTAAGGCAATTCAATCATCCCAGGAGAAGGATCGTACTGCAAAGCCAAAGCAACCAAAACAGATTATTGTTAAACAGGTAAAACATTCCTTCTTAATTTATAATTCCTTAACTTGGCGTTCTAAATCATCTTTCGTTACCCGTAAGCCCATGCCCGAAAAAAGCATGGATAGGATAATGGATAGGATAAATGAGGTTGTACAGGTAAATAATGGCGAGTCCAAAAATTAGTGACCACTAAAGGGATCACGGCATAAATTAATCTCAGAATAAAGCCTTTCACATTCCTATGACGTATAAAAAGGAGGTGTCAGACGTTCCGCCTTAGCGGATCGTGAGAGGAGCTGTTGGTTAATGAACATTCGTGGGGGGAAATACTCCTGGCAGGAACTACTCCAATTTCCATTGGGTAAGAGAATAAGTAAACCTCGCTTAACCGGTATGTCTATGGTCATCGACAAAGGGTTAGGTTTGGGTGAGACGAGAGACCTTCTAAACCTGTCCGCCAACTACATTGATTTTTTAAAACTTGGTTTTGGCACTTCAGCATTGTATGATAACGATATTTTAGAAGAGAAAATCCACTTAGTACGTTCACATGGTGTCGATATCTACCCCGGGGGTACATTTTTAGAAGTAGCAATCCTTCAGGACAAGCTCAGACAATATTTGGCAATGGCCAGGGATTTTGGCTTCACAGCCATTGAGGTTTCAGATGGTACAATTGATCTGGATTTAAACCTACGTGCTGAGGCAATTACAACTGCAGTGGAAATGGGATTCAAGGTTTTAACGGAGGTGGGTAAGAAGGATCCCAATGATGAGGTGGAGATTAAGGAAATTGTTCAGTTAGTTAATCATGATTTGTCCTATGGGGCTACCCATGTAATTGTGGAAGGGCGGGAGTCTGGCAAAGCAGTTGGACTTTATGATAAGGATGGTAATTTGATTGTGTCGGATTTAGAAGAACTGGTCTATGGCATTGGTGATGCTTCTCGTTTAATCTGGGAAGCTCCCCTTAAAGAGCAACAACAGGAGTTAATTATCCGATTTGGTCCAAATGTTAATATCGGCAATGTGAATCCTCATGAGGTATTGGCACTGGAGGCCCTAAGGGTTGGTCTAAGGGCAGATACCCTTAAAGCAGTCTTACTCCATCATACAAAATAATCATCCTAACTTTATTCGTGCTAGTCGTTACCATGGTCGCATATATATTCTATATAAAACCTGTCCATTAAAAGGAGCTAAGTCTATGTACTCCGGAGAAACGACCATGGTAATCTTGCTGCTTATTGGCTTAGTGGCTAAATCTAACCTTATTGCCAGCTGCGCCAGCATTATATTAATATTTCAATTTAGTAAATTGGATTTTATTTTTCCCTATTTAGAAACCCATGGCTTAGAGTTAGGCCTGCTATTTTTGTTGCTCTCCATTCTAGTACCCATCGCCACAGACAAGGTTACCACCCGTGATTTACTTTACAATGTCTCCTCACTACCAGGATTAATGGCCATTGTCGGCGGGATACTAGCTACCCACTTAAACAGTGAGGGTTTAAAACTTATGCAAATTGATCCAAGCATTATCTTTGGCTTAATCGTGGGATCCGTGATCGGTATTATCTTTTTTAACGGCCAGCCGGTGGGGCCCCTGATGGCAGCCGGGGTTGCAGCTCTTTTCGCAGAAGTATTAGTCTGGTTTCAGTAATAGACTAATACATTTTTATTTGCACCATTTGAACCACTTGTGCAATAAAACCCCCAATTACCGGCAAATTAAGCATCACCAGTTTTCGTAAGACAAACAGTAGTGCAGCACCTAGAATGGTAAATCCTACGGCAATGCCTAAGCCCCTGGCAATGCCTGAAATGAAATTAACCCATAAAAGACGCTTCGTATCCCCGAGCAGTTCAACATATTCCGTTAATTTCATTTTTTCCATATTTTTGGCCAATAGGTCAATTCTTTTCTGTAATGAAAGCATTCCCTGATTTACCTGTTCCATAAAAAACGCCTCCTAACATTATTGTTAGCAGGTGGGAAAGTTTTATACAACCTTTAGCTATTAACTGTTAGCCGTTAGCTATGGCAGTCTGCTTCGATACCAAAGGTCCTTGGCTATTTACGCCTTGGACCTTTCCTGTATGTCCTTTGGAGTTTTCCCAAATCAATAGCTAATGGCTAAGTTCTTCCCAATTTTCGCAGAACCCTTTGGAACACTTCCGGCAAGGGGGACTGAAATTCTAGGTATTGGCCGGAGGTGGGATGCTTAAAACCAAGGATTTTGGCATGCAGAAGTTGGCCATTTAAATTAAAAGGGTCCTTAGCTGGTCCATATTTGGGATCACCCACCAATGGAAATCCAAGATAACTCATATGGACTCTTATTTGGTGTGTACGGCCTGTCTCCAAGCGGCATTCGATCATGGTATAATCACCAAAGCGTTCTAATACGGTAAAATGTGTAACGGCCGGCTTAGAATTTCGATTGATCACAGCCATTCTCTGTCTCTCCCTGGGGTCACGGCCGATGGGTGCATTGATTGTACCCGCATCTTTTTTTATATTGTGATGAACTAAGGCCTGATAACGTCTGGTAACGGTTCTGTCCTTTAATTGTTGGGCCAGGCTTTGGTGAGCATGATCATTTTTGGCAACCATAATCAGACCGGATGTGTCTTTATCTAAACGATGCACAATGCCCGGCCTCATAATGCCATTAATACCGGACAAGTCATGGCAATGATATAGCAGTGCATTTACTAAGGTGCCACTGGTATTCCCCTCCGCTGGATGAACCACCATCCCCCTTGGTTTGTTTACCACCACCACATCACGATCTTCATAGTAAATATCAAGGGGAATATTCTCAGCTTCAACCCTTAATTCCTCAGCCGGAGGAATTTGGATGCAGACAAGCTCCCCGATCTTTAATTTATGATTCGCTTTACCGGGTTTATCATTTACTGTAACATAACCATCTTCAATAAGTTTTTGAATATGAGATCGGCTGAGATCCTCACACTGGCTGGTTAAGAAAATATCAAGCCTTATTTTCGCTCGTTCCGCTGTTACTTCATAAGTAAAGGATTCCACAAATAACACCTCGAATTAGCTGTTAGCTTTTAGCCTTTGGCTGTAGCATTCGGTTTTGGCTAATGGCGAACGGATTATAGAAAAGAGCCCTTTAATACCGATTGGCATTAAAAAGCTCTTAATCTGCATATCGTTAATTTTTCAAACTATGGATGGGGGCGGGAATGCGTCCGCCCCTGGATACGAATTCCAGGGAACTGGATTGTTTCACAGGAATTATGGGGGCATGGCCTAATAACCCGCCAAATTCAACTCGGTCGCCGATTGCTTTACCAGGGGCAGGGATGATTCTAACTGCGGTTGTTTTAAAGTTGATCATGCCAATGGCCATCTCATCGGCGATAATGGCTGCAATGGTTTCTGCGGTAGTATCCCCGGGAATAGCAATCATATCCAGGCCCACAGAACACACACAGGTCATTGCCTCTAGTTTTTCCAAGGTAAGAATACCACGTTCGGCGGCCCGGATCATACCTGCATCCTCACTCAAGGGAATAAAGGCACCGGACAAACCACCCACGTAAGATGAAGCCATGGCTCCTCCCTTCTTAACAGCGTCATTAAGCAGGGCTAAGGCTGCTGTCGTACCATGGGTCCCACAGCATTCCAAACCCATAGCCTCAAGTACTTCCGCCACACTATCACCCACTGCCGGGGTAGGGGCCAGGGATAGGTCCACAATGCCAAAGGGTACACCCAATTTTCCGGCAGCTGCTCGCCCTACCAATTCACCCATACGGGTGATTTTGAAGGCAGTCTTTTTGACTGTTTCAGCCAGTGTGCCAAAATCAGATCCCTTGACCTTCTCCACAGCGTTTTTAACTACACCCGGGCCGCTAACTCCTACGCTAACAACACACTCTGCCTCACCAATACCATGAAAGGCTCCTGCCATAAAGGGATTGTCCTCGGGAACGTTACAGAAAACGACCAGCTTGGCACAGGCCAAGCCATCCTTATCCGCAGTTCTGGCGGCACAATCCTTAACCACTTGCCCCATAAGGTAAACGGCATCCATGTTGATACCATCCTTAGTGGTAGCTACATTAACGGAAGAACAAACCCTTTCGGTGGCAGCCAGAGCTTCGGGGATTGAGTTGATTAATATTCTATCACCCTTGGTAAATCCCTTGTGCACTAAGGCAGAAAAACCACCAATAAAGTTTACACCCACTTCTTTGGCAGCCTTATCCATGGCTTCAGCAAAAACTGTATAATTATCAGCAGCACTGCTTTCGGCCACCAAGGAAATTGGCGTGACTGAAATACGTTTATTAATAATGGGGATACCATATTCACGTTCAATTTCTTCGCCGGTTTTAACTAAATTAGCTGCTTGTTTGGTAATCTTATCATATATCCTTTGACAGGCCTTCGCCGCGTCAGCATCGGCGCAATCCCTCAGACTAATACCCATGGTAATGGTACGTATATCAAGATTCTCTTCCTGTACCATACGAATGGTCTCCAGAACTTCATTTACACTGTACATATATACCTCCTAGGCTGCCACAATTAAATCCGGTGCATATATCGATATACATCCTCATGCTGAGCATCTATTTTTAAACCTAATTCCTGGCCCAAGTTATTTAGTTTTTCCTTTAAGTTTTCAAAGGAAAGGTTACTCTTTTCCATATCTGCCACCAACACCATAGCAAAAAACTCTTGCAAAATGGTTTGGCTAATATCTAGAATATTTATGCTGTGTTCTGCCAAAATCGTAGCTACCTTTGCTATAATACCTACTTTGTCTTGACCAATAACTGTGACGATAATCCTGTTGCCTTGCTGTTGACTATCCAGTTTCTCTAACATAAAGTTCCTCCTCCATCGGGGTGAATATGCTTAGAAAAGCTTGGCTCGTTTATGCCCTTAAGGCTACGCATACCCTAATGGGCACGCGAGCCCATAGCACGAGCCTTCGCTTTTCTATACGATCATCCTTAAAATCTTATAATTCCTGATAGTAAAATAAAGCGCGAGGTTTATCCCCCGCGCTTTATTTTGTTGTATTATGCCGTAGCCTTTTCAGCAGCTTTACGTGCCTTTTGCCTTCGTCTTAAGTCGAACCACATTGGAGCTGCAATAAAGATCGATGAGTAGCACCCGACTATAACACCAATTAACAGTAGGGAGATAAAATTGTGGATGGTGCTGCCGCCAAAGATTAATAATGCTAGCAGCACAAACACCACTGTTAATACAGTATTAATGGAACGAGCCATGGTTTGCCAGAGGGATTTGTTAACCAATTCCGCCAGCTCTTCCTTACGGTTTATTCTCAAATTTTCGCGGATACGATCAAAAATTACAATGGTATCATTAATAGAATAACCAATAATGGTTAACACCGCAGCCACAAAGGTACTGTCTATCTCGATTTGTAATAGTGAGGCAAAACCAACCATTACCATAACGTCGTGCATCTGGGACACAATGGCAGATATACCTTGCAGGAACTCAAAACGCCAAGTGATATAGAGAATCATTAAAACAGAAGCAATTATCAATGACAGAATAGCTTGTCTGGTAAGTTCTTTGCCTACAACCGGACCCACCAGTTCATTTCGCAGCATGGTGGCTCCGCCCAATTTTTCACTAATGTCATTAAAGGCCTTTTCACTCGCTACCTGGGATAAAGCATGGGTTCTGATGATATACGTATTTTCTCCACTGGTTTGGATTTTGCTGTCTTCCAACTGATGCTCAGCTAGGGTAGTGCGAATTTGATCTGCTGTTACTGCTTGATTAAACCTCAGCTCCACAAAGTTACCACCGGTAAAATCAATGCCTAGGTTGAGCCCCCGTGTGAATAGTGAAACTACCCCAACAAGGATAATGACCAGGGAGATAATATAAAATATTTTTCTGGATTTTATAATATGAAACATTTAATTTACCCCCCTACGCACCGTATAATTTGGTATTTTTAATACCAGTACTTGCTGTAAGATGCAGCATCCACCTGGTAAAGGTGATGGCTGTAAACATACTGGTCAGAATCCCCACAGAAAGAGCCACGGCGAAACTTTTGATGGGGCCGGAACCAAAGTAGAAAAGTACCACGGCAGCAATCAGAGTGGTAACGTTGGAGTCAAGAACCGCCACAAAGGCACGTTTAAACCCTGATTCGATAGAGGAACGCAGACTCTTGCCGCTCTTTAACTCTTCCTTTACACGTTCAAAGATAATAACGTTGGCATCCACCGCCATACCTAAAGACAGTACAAAGGCCGCTATACCAGGTAAGGTTAGCACCACATTCATGGCTGCATAAATCATCAGCACGATTACCCCATAAACGATCAAGGCAAAGTTGGCCACCATGCCAGGTAAACGATAATACCCTAACATAAAAATGAAAATGGCAACAATGCCTATGGCTGCAGCCTTAATGGATTTACTAAGGGAATCAGCACCCAAACTGGGACCTACGGTTCTTTTTTCAATAACCTCTGTTTTCAGGGGCAAAGCACCGGATTTTAGCAAAACTGCCATCGTATGGGCTTCATCAAGACTGGCATAGCCAGTAATTCTGGCTTTACCACCAGTAATAGGCTCTGACACCACGGGGGTTTGTAAGACTTTATCATCCAGGATAATGGCGATAGGCCTGCCGACATTTTCACTGGTGGCCTCGGCAAATTTCCTGGTACCTTCATTGTTAAACTCCAAACCCACTTCTACCGCATTGGAGGTTGGGTCCATGGATTCCACGGCATTCTTTAAATCAGCACCAGTCAGAATGGTATGGCCGTCTTCGGTTTTAAATTCAAGATAGGCTGTTTTTACAATCTCTTCCACTGCTTTTTCAGGATCTTTAATACCGGCCAATTCTACGATAAGGCGATTGTTACCCTCTTGCTGGACAATGGGTTCCGAAACACCAAAGGCATTGACCCGGCGTTCAATGGTTTCCTGAAGTTGTCTCATGGTTTCCTTATTTACCTTGGCCTGGTCAGTATCCTTGGCCTCCAGAGCCACATGAACGCCGCCTTGTAAATCCAGGCCCAGAGGTATTTGATTCGTCAGCGGTAGCCACTTTACATTCGGGAAGATGGGCTGCACACTAAAAGCTGCGATGACAATTACTGCGATGACAACTGCAAAGAGTCTGAGTACTCTACCCCATTTCATCTCCAAATTTCCCCCTTTTATACTACAAGATAAACAAAAATAATTATATACCCGCTAAAATATCCTGTCAATTAAGGCAATCTTCTAATTATAGTAATTTGGCTCCATTAATTACCAATTGAAAGTTACAACCCAGGTAATTTGCGGCCCTTCGACAAAGGGTCATCCTGCTGAGAAATATTTCAAAATACTCCATTACGGGACAAATTTCAATATCTATGTTTAATTCCATGGTAATGGTTCTTATATCGTCATTAACATAAACAAAGGCATGGGATGCAGCATAATTAACCCTGTCATGGATGTCGAAGGTAGCAAAATCCTGATTGCGCACCCTGGAACGGTGTACATCGGATTTGTCTGCCACAATTAATGCCGCAGCCACCGTATTGACTGGGTAGCCATATTGTTCTTCATGATTAGCGATAGCCGAAGTCACCATGCACACCTCTTCCGGCGACATACCCATATTTAATAGAAGATTAAAGGCAATATTGGCACCGGAAATACCATGATCATTACGATTAATGACGTTCCCTATATCATGCATATAGCCGGCAATGGCAGCAAGCTCACATTCCCTTTGGGGCCTACCCAATTTTTCTAAAATATTTCTGGCTATACTGGAAACCAAGTTAATATGCCGATAACTATGTTCGGTAAAACCCATAACTCCAAGATACTCATTACCTTTACGAATGCAAGCATCGACCATCGGATTCTCTTTGACATCTTCTAGAGTTATGTTCAAGGAAACCACTCCTTTTTAAGCCGTCAGCAGCCATCAACTTTCAAATCTTCAGCTTTTTTGGGCTTTGGAATTTGAGTCATGGGCCTTGGGCTTTTGTGTATGTTAAAATAGAGTAGGACTGGCCTACTCTATTTTTTCTATGACAATTTTAACTTATTTAATCCTCGTCTTTCTTTTCGGTAACCTGTGCGATGGCACTTTTTAACAATTCCACATGTACCTTATCAGCGATCCTTACAACAATTGAGTTTTCTTTGATCTTAATGATTGAACCCAAAAGCCCTCCCACGGTAACGATATGATCACCTACATTGAGACCTTTGATCATGGCTGCGTGTTGTTTTTGTCTTTTTTGTTGAGGTCTGATCATTAAGAAGTAAAGGATAGCAAATAACGCTACAATGTAAATAATAGAAGCTGTCTGTGGACCAAAATTCAAAACAAGAACCTCCCTTCTGCATCATCAATTTAAAATTCTTTATTTTTATTTATTTCCCTGCCAAATTAAGAAAATTTATCCTGCATTAAAAACTTTTAAAAATTCTTCTCGGTATGCCAATAAACGATCCTCACGAATGGCCTGACGAATGTTTTCCATTAAATCCTGTAGAAAATGTAAATTATGGATGGTTGTTAAACGAATCCCTAAAATTTCATCGGCTTTGATAAGGTGTCGAATATAGGCCCGGGAGTAATTTTGGCAGGCATAGCAGTTGCAATGCTTATCCATCGGTGAAAAATCTC
Source organism: Desulfotomaculum sp. 1211_IL3151 (assembly GCF_036763075.1). Taxonomy (NCBI): domain Bacteria; kingdom Bacillati; phylum Bacillota; class Clostridia; order Eubacteriales; family Desulfotomaculaceae; genus Desulfotomaculum; species Desulfotomaculum sp. 1211_IL3151. Next base: position 269,303 of record NZ_JBAIYV010000035.1, read on the forward strand.
TGGCATATTCGGCATTTCGTACGGTCAATTTGCCGTTACGGGTAAATACCGTGCCGTTACGGGCAATGCGGGTTGGCAGTACACAGTCAAACATATCAATTCCCCGGACAACCCCTTCAATCAAACAATCCGGTGAGCCAACGCCCATTAGGTAACGTGGTTTGTCCTCTGGCATGATCGGCATAAGGTTATCCAGCACTTCATACATTAGTTCCTTAGGTTCCCCCACCGAGAGACCCCCTATACCATAACCAGGAAAATCCAGGGCAATCAATTCACGGGCACTGCGTTCACGCAGATCCGTGAATACGCCGCCCTGAACAATACCAAACAAGGCTTGATCCTTTCTGGTATGGGCTTTTTTGCATCTTTCTGCCCACCTGGTGGTGCGTTCTAAGGCCGCCACGGCGTATTCCTTATCGCAGGGGTAAGGGGCACATTCATCAAAGGCCATTGCGATATCTGCACCCAAGGCCTGTTCTATTTCCATCACCTTTTCCGGTGTAAAGAAATGTTTCGATCCATCAATGTGGGAGCGGAACTCCACTCCATCCTCTGTAATGGTCCTTAGGGGCCCCAGGCTAAATACCTGAAAGCCGCCGCTGTCTGTAAGAATGGGGCCGTCCCAATTCATAAATTGATGGAGTCCCCCGGCTTCCTTTATTAAGTCATGGCCCGGACGTAAATAAAGGTGGTAGGTATTACTGAGAATCAGTCTGCCGCCGGTTTGCTTTACTTCCTCCGGAGTCATTGTTTTTACGGTGGCCTGGGTGCCAACCGGCATAAAAATCGGCGTCTCGACCACGCCGTGGGGGGTGGTCAATTCCCCAAGCCTGGCTCTGGTATGTTTTTCTTTCTTTTTAATCTCAATTTTAACTGGCATACTTCCTCCTAAATAATCAACATCGCGTCTCCAAAACTAAAGAAACGATAGTTTTCTTGCACTGCCTCCTGATAGGCCTGTAATATTTTTTCTCTCCCGGCCAGTGCGCTAATTAACATGAGCAGGGTGGATTTTGGCAAATGAAAATTTGTGATTAAACCATCCATTACTTTGAACCGATAGCCAGGATAAATAAAAATGTCCGTAAGTCCTGAACCAGCCATCACTTGTCCCTCTGGGTTGGAGGATGTTTCTAAACAGCGTACGCTGGTGGTGCCCACCGCTATGATGCGTTCTCCCTGCTCCTTCGCCTGGTTAATTATCTCTGCGGCCTGAGGAGTTATTTCATAATATTCCTGATGCATAGGATGATTGGTGATATCTTCCACCTGTACAGGTCGAAAGGTACCTAAGCCAACATGCAGGAGAACGTATACTATTTTTATTCCTTTAGCTCTAATTTCTTCCAGCAGCTGCTGGGTAAAATGAAGCCCGGCGGTAGGTGCAGCGGCTGATCCTTCTTGCCGGGCATAAACCGTCTGGTAACGTTGTTTATCCGCCAGTGGCTTCCGAATATATGGAGGCAGCGGCATCGTACCAATCTGCTCCAATACATTCAGAAAAGATCCCTGGTAGGTAAATTCAATTACTCTGCCACCCACTTCCGTATGGCCGATGATTTTCCCCTGCATTAAACCTGCACCAAAGTCCAGGGTTTCGCCCACCTTAGCTTTTTTCCCAGGTTTAACCAGGGTTTCCCATTGGTTGGTGGAAATTTGCCTGAGTAATAAAACTTCAATTTTTGCTCCGGTGGATATTTTAGACCCATAGATCCGGGCTGGTAAAACCTTGCTATCGTTCATTACCAGCACATCCCCGGGTCTTAGATATTCAAGTATGTCTCTGAAATTTCTATGCTCTGTTTTATCACGATCCCTGTGAACAACCATTAATCTGGATTGATCTCTTTGTGTTAATGGTTCCTGGGCTATTAGTTGTTCCGGTAATGCAAAATCAAAATCTGCTAGCTGCAATCTGGAAACTCCTTTTGGTCTGGAATTTATAGCCTATTTGTAGTATTCCTGAATATTCCTAACCGTATAACTAAATGTTGGAAAAACGCATAAATTAGGTTTTTCGACGAATTTTTACTAATTCCTTCATTTGGCTGTTTTTTTATCTTAACGCCTGAAAAATAAATTGAGTATCACAGTAAGCAGGATACTTAAGAGAATGGAAGTAGCCAAAGGAAAATAAAAGGAGAAGTTACCTTTTCTAAAAAAAATATCCCCAGGTAGTTTACCGATACCAGGTATTTTGCCGCCTAGAAATAGCAAGCCACCAAATATGACCATTAAAACCCCTGCAAATATGAGCATTTTTGCCATGGATTCAAAGGGTGCCACTTATTTTCCTCCCTTTCTGTGAGGGGGCTTGCAGTATCGATCTCTTTCGCTGTAAATACAACCGCAATATTGTTGCCGGTACATGGCCAGTTCTTTGGATTTTGTGGTAGCTTCTTTAAAGCCTGGTCGAAAGTCTTCATAATAAAAGGGTATGTTGTATTGTTCCGCCAGGTTTTCCCCTATTTCTCGTATCAGTTCATGTTTTTGAAAGGGGCTTACCAGCAGGGTGGTCGTAAAGGCGTCAAAGTTACCTTTCTTTGCTATCTGGGCAGCCCTTCTAAGGCGCATGTTGTAGCACATTTGGCAACGTCTGGCCTCCCGATGGACAACCTCTTGCAGGTATTCATCCAGTCTGTATTCATCATCGAAGATGACTTGCCAGTTTTGCTGTTCTGCGTATTCGGCTAATTGGTCTCGGCGTTTTTTAAATTCTGTGTAGGGGTGGATGTTGGGGTTGTAAAAGAGACCGTAGACTTCGAAGTCTTTACTGCGGAGGGTGTCCAACGGGTAGATGGAACAGGGGCCGCAGCATGTGTGTAGTAGGATTTTTTTCATTTTTAATCACCATGTTTTAATAGTTTTGGGTAATTCGTCATTATATCTAAAATACAAAAGGTGTATAGGGGGAATATTGCATCAGCGGGGGGTGCTATCGTTATCCCCCTTCGCTCCTGGGCTCCGCGCCGATAATCTTGTGCCCTAAAGGGTACTCTAAGACTCGTTCCAGGCGAAATCATCTTGTCCCCGCATTTTAGGGAGGGTCCGCCTTAGATTCGACGTCCTGTCTCAGCTAAGGCTGCTTGTCCTCTGATTTCGCCCTTCACTTGTCAAGAGCTATTAACGACGCTCCGCCAAAGTCGCTCAGGGGGATAACGATAGCACTTACTGGTTTGACAGGTTTTAGTTTCACTGAGAGTTTAGAATTTATGGCCTGCGGCCTAAGGCTTAAAGCACAAGGTCCATGGCTCATGGCCGTTATTTTCAGCTAACAACCTAGGTGCCTGGTTCTTGCCGCAGCAAAGTCCTTCAAACTAAGGTAACCTTACAAGCGAGCAAGTGCCTGGCACCGTCGAATGATTAAAAAGTTTTTCAGTAAGCTAAAACAGTGTTCCTTGCTCATTGTTTTCCTGTTCTGCCTTCGCCATAGGAATACCCAAATGCTTATAGGCCTGGGGTGTAACAATCCTGCCTCTGGGTGTTCTGGTTATCAGTCCCAATTGCATCAGATAGGGTTCCAGGACATCTTCCACTGTATCTGTTTCTTCGCTGATAGCTGCTGCGATGGTATCTAGGCCCACGGGGCCGCCGTTGAATTTTTCGATGATATTTTGTAACAAACGGCGGTCGGTGTGATCCAAGCCAAGGGGGTCCACTTCAAAGAATTCCAGTGCTGCTGAGGCAACTGCCGCTGTTATTTCCCCCTGGGCCTTGACCTGGGCGTAGTCGCGGACACGTTTCAGCAAGCGATTGGCAACCCTTGGTGTACCACGGGATCTGTGGGAAATTTCTTCGGCGCCGGGTTTTTCGATGGCTACATTTAATATGTCCGCGGTCCTGGTAACTATTTTGGTCAAATCCTCGGTATTATAAAACTCTAACCTACTGATGATACCAAAGCGATCCCTTAAGGGTGAGGCCAGCATGCCGGCTCTGGTGGTGGCACCAATCAGGGTGAATTTGGGTAGGTCCAAGCGAATGGAGCGGGCACCCGGGCCCTTACCCAGGACGATATCCAGGGCAAAGTCTTCCATTGCCGGGTATAATATTTCCTCCACCGCTTTGCTCAAGCGGTGGATTTCGTCAATAAAAAGCACATCCCCCGGGCCAAGGTTGGTTAAAATGGCTGCCAGGTCTCCCTGCCTTTCAATGGCTGGTCCAGAGGTGGTGCGAATGTTAACCCCCATCTCATTGGCGATAATATTGCTGAGGGTGGTCTTCCCTAAGCCAGGCGGTCCAAACAATAAAACATGATCCAGGGGTTCTCCCCTTAAGCGTGCTGCCTCAACAAAGATGGAGATGGTTTCCTTCACCTTATGTTGGCCAATATATTCATTTAATCTGCGGGGACGCAGACTTAACTCCAGGTCATTATCTTCATTCTGGGCGTTAGCAGAAATAAGTCGTTCCGACATGTAGGTACCTCCAAATTACCTGGACGGTGCCAGTTCTTTGAGAGCGGTTTTAATTAATAGCGACAGGTCCGCTATGGAACCATCTCTTTGGGCCTTCTTCACAGCATCCTTTGCCTCAGTCTGTGAATAACCCAAAGCCAAAAGTGCCTCAACGGCTTCATCACTGCCCGTCCCAGGCAAGGTGAAACTGGGCTGCAGATCCTTTTCTACCACCGTTAGACCCTTTAGTTTATCCTTAAGTTCCAGCAATATCCTTTGGGCCGTCTTTTTCCCAACTCCTGGAACCTTCACCAACTGACTGACGTCCTGTAAAGCAATCGCAGACTGAAGTTGACTGGGCGGCAAATGAGAAATCACTGCTAAAGCAACCTTCGGCCCTACCCCCGCCACATCCAGCAGGGTTAAAAAGCATTCCTTTTCATCCTCGCCCGAGAACCCAAAAAGCTGCATTGCATCTTCCCTTACAGACATATAAGTAAAAAACTTAACCTCCTGCCCCAGGGCGGGTAAGGGAGTTGTCGAGGGTATCCTGACTTGATAACCAAGCCCATTTACATCCACCACCACCAAGCCAGGTCCAGCACCGGCTAAAATCCCTTTTACATATGCAATCATCGAATTCTTCCTCCAAAAGTTGAACTCCACTGGGCATGACAAATTGCTATGGCCAACGCATCCGCCACATCATCCGGCTTAGGAATCTCCGGCAGACCCAGCAGCATTTTAACCATAAACTGCACCTGCTGCTTTTCGGCCTTACCATACCCGGTTACAGCCTGCTTTACTTGTAGAGGTGTATATTCAGCAACAGGAATATCCGAACAAGCCCCCGCCAACAGCGCAATCCCCCTGGCATGTCCTACGGCTAAGGCAGTACGGGCATTCTTGTTAAAAAACAGCTCCTCCACCGCCATACAGTGGGGTTGGTAGGTTTTAATGATATCTAAAAGTCCCTGATAAATCCTTTTTAACCTCAGATCCAACGATAACTCAGGCCCGGTTCGCAAACAACTATAAGTAATCGGTCTGTAGCGATTGCCAATACATTCAACCACACCATAACCAGTAATGGCTGTGCCAGGATCTATGCCCAAAATGATCATTCATTACCTCCAGAATAGCTAGCTGGGAATAGTATACTACAAACTATTGTTCTGTTGTCACACGAGAATTTCCTGCTTGAAAAAAGGAAATCAGCTATCCGCCATCCGTTATGTCACCCTAAGCGACTTGGTGAAACGCTGTAAATAACCTTTGACGGGTGCAATTATTTAATTTTCAATGGCCATTTCAATGCTAAGACCCAACAGCAATACCCCGGATATTGCTTTTATTGTTCGTTTTGTAGATTTATGATCTAAAAAATTACTGAACCGATAAACGGATAATACAAGTAAAGAATACCATGTGACAGATACAAGGGAGTAAAGGAAAGTAAGGAACAAAGATTCCATCAGAAAATTGTTTTGATTATGAACAAATTGGGGAAGAAATGATAAATAAAAAAGCACTACCTTGGGATTGAGAATGTTAGTCATTAAGCCCTGATAAAAGGAAAAGCGATGGTTTTCAACTACTACGGTATCTGTATTTTTGATAGTTTGTTGGTAATTATTAACGGCGTTATCCCTTTGAAAACACGAGGAATAAAGACTGGTTAATCCTAAATAGAATATGTAAAATGCCCCTAAATATTTTATATTCATATATAACTGAGCAGATTGAGTGACTATGACGGATAAGCCCATGGCAGCAAGTAAAGCATGAAAATATAGTGCAGATACAATACCGGCTACATTGAAGAAACCAGATTTTTTTCCAAAGACACCTACCGAATGAATCACTAAAACGGTATTGGGCCCCGGGAACATCACTAATAACAATGTGATACTGAGAAAAGAAAGTATTTCTTTAAGAGAAAATTCCATTTTGAAACCTCTTTCATCTGTGATACCTGTGATTATATATTCTTTCTCTGGGAAGTGGTAGTACCAATTTCCAGAAGGCTGGCGTCTTATTCGTAAAATATGCGATACCCCCGCTGAGGGAGTATCCTCTTCACACAATCCTCTTGTATTATTGGTTCAATTTTGGAGGCAGGTATCGAAATATTTGGCATAAAATAAGAGCGTCAATATTTTTAACGCTCCTCATCCTGAAAACAGACAGGCTATTGGGTTTAATGCTAAAGGGGGTAATAATATGTAATTTAACATGCCCAAAAAACATAAAAGGGCTGGTATAAAACCAACCCCTTACTTACTCCTCCTGAAGTTCATCCAAATTCTCCAATATCGCATTCAAAGCATCCTCATTCTGAAATTCAAACTCATAACGCAGCATCGCCTGTGTCTCAGGCGTCATTTGAAAGAAATCCATCACCTGCTGCAGCTTAACCTGATATTCCGCAGATAAAGTTTGCACCGGCATTTTCTCCTCAAGCCTTAAAAGCTTTTGATTATACCCCATCGGCCCCTGATAAATTGCCACCTTATCATCATGAATCCCTAAATGCCTAAAATTCCGATGATAACCACAAAACTCATCCACCTTCCGTTGAGCCACAATTTCATTGCTGCCATAATTTAGGTTGAAACCCTGGGCCCCATAGAGATCATTAAGACCCTTTTCATCATTGACTGGTAGAGATTTGACCTTCTTTCTGGCCACCTCTTCAACGTCACCACAGAGAAAAATATTTTCCTCCCGAATCATCGTCTCTGGTCCAAAAGCCTTTTTCTTGTCCTGGGCAAATACCTGTAAAGAAGAAAAATAATTTACCTTGCCACCAGGCCCACCACTATCCAGGCAGATGCCTACTATAAATAGGGCTATGGCACTGCCAAGACCCAAAAATAATAACCTTCTCCTCATACTAACCACTCCTTTGGATGGTTAGTATTGCCATTTTTTAAAAAAACAAAACCGGGTCCCCCCGGTTTATTCCTCTTCGAAGTTTGTAAAGACCTCTTGAACATCATCATTATCTTCTAATAACTCAATCATCTTATTCATCTTTTCCGCCAGATCACCCTGTAGCTTCACCGTACTTTGCGGCACCATGGTTAACTCCGCATCAGCCACCGGCAGTCCTTGCTCCTCAAGGGCAGCCTTTACAGCTCCAAAATCCGCCGGCGCAGTCGTTACCTCAAAACTATCTTCTTCTGCCTTTACATCCTCGGCACCGGCTTCCAAAGCAGCCAACATCATATCATCTTCACTTAGATCCGTTTCCTGGCGATCAATAATAATCATACCTTTTTCGTTGAACATCCAGCCTACACAGCCAGTTTCACCTAGGTTGCCGCCATATTTCGTTAAAATATGCCTGACTTCACCGGCCGTTCGATTACGATTATCCGTGGCGACATTTAGTAAAATCGCAGCACCACCCGGCCCATAGCCTTCGTAGCTGAATTCCTCAAAGTTGGCCCCGTCGCCACCACCAGCGCCTTTTTGAATCGCCCTTTGAATATTATCATTTGGAATATTGGCTACTTTAGCCTTCTCAATGGCTGCCTTTAGCCTCATATTGCCATTTGGATCAGGGCCGCCATTTCTGGCAGCAATAATAATTTCCTTCGACAGCCTTGTAAATATTTTACCCCTTTGGGCATCAACCTTAGCTTTCTTACGTTTAATTGTTGACCATTTAGAGTGTCCAGACAAAAAAATCCCTCTTTCCTTGAAAAAAGCCCGGTTCGCACCAATTTTCCGGGCAAACCTAGCTTTCTGTTGGTTATTTATCCTACTGGTGGTACAGGCGGCATGAATTTTTTATGCTCCCTTTTTAACTCAAGATTTCGAATTGTTTTGCTAACCTCTTCCGGTACATTGCCCGATATTATATATTCATCTAAATCCCTATAACGAATACCCATTTCCTCTTCATCACAGTGGCCAAACCATAACCCTGCGGAAGGAGCCTTATCAATAATCCTCTGAGGAACTCCCAATTCCTTTGCCAACTCTTTGACTTCCGATTTAATTAAATTTGCTAAGGGAAGAATATCAGCCCCGCCATCGCCATATTTTGTATAGTGTCCCACCACCATCTCAGCCTTATTAGTGGTACCTACCACTAAATAATTGTAACGATTGGAATAATAATATAGTGTTGTCATTCTTAATCTAGGCTTGATGTTTACAATGGATAAATCACAGTCATGGATATCATAATCTTGTCCAGTCAGTCGTTCAATGAACCAATCAAAGGGATCACTTAGATCAACTTCTTGATAGGGTACAGATAGTGTATTAGCTAAAAGTTTAGCATCTTCTGCATCATGCGGGTTACTATAACAGGGCATGATGACACCCAGAACATTGTCCGGAAAAGCCCTTTTACATAGAGCGGCAACACAGGCAGAATCAATTCCACCACTTAGACCAACAACTGCCCCCTGGGCACCAGCCTTTTCTATCTGCTCCTTTACCCATAGCGTCAGTTTTTCCGCCAAGTCCTTCATTATTAGACAAGCCCCCCTAGGCCAATTATAACTTCATGATATCATAGCTTAACCTAAGGCGCAAATGAAAAGAAAATGGAGAAATTCTTCACAATTCATGAATTTATCACCCCTGAATAATAGTCAGTATTGCCGCACTAGTGTAACAATTTTCACTAGTGATTATAGTATTACTATTTTTTCTCTTATGTACAATTATCTGACGTTAATCAATCAATAAAAAGTATTTTTAATTGACAATATAATATTCACAAGACTATAATATATTCAGAATCTTTGACAATTATTAAAGATTTAGTCAGTACCACCATTTTTTGATTTAGTAAATACCTTTTTACCATTTCTTGATATCCGATTAAAAAGTTTAAAATCTTTTTATTATATCGTTAATTGACTAAATAGATAGATTTTTGTACCAATTAAAATTACGCTATTAATAGTTTAATTTGTTATTTTTTTGTAGTATTTAGTGACAAATGACACATTTATCATTTTTTCACTGAAAAGAGGTGATTTTTAAAGTAATTAATTTAGTTTAGATCAAGCAATGGATTTTTGTTTCTACACCAAAGGGGGGTTTATGATGGACAATCAAGATATAAAATTACTAAAAGTACAGAAAATTATTGACTCACACGAAGGTAAATCTTCTCATTTAATTGGCATCTTACAAGAAACGCAGGCCGTATACGGTTATTTACCCAAAGAAGTATTAACCTACATAGCAACCTCTATGGGGATCTCCCCTGCCACTATACTGGGCGTGGCCACCTTTTATGCCCAATTCTCTTTAATTCCCAAGGGAAAATACGTCATTCGTGTGTGTGATGGTACCGCTTGTCACGTGCGTGGTTCAGAACCCATTAATATGGCCATCCGAAAAGAATTGAGCCTTGCTGCAGACAAGCCAACCACAGATGATTTGATGTTTACCCTGGAAATAGTATCCTGCTTAGGGGCTTGTGGTTTAGCCCCTGTTGTAGTTGTAGATGATGAAGTTCATGGCCAAATGACACCGGATGGCATTCTTGAAGCGATAAAAAAATTGGCACCCGCTGCCAGTGAAAATTAAGGGGGGACTAGTGATGCTTATTAAAACCCATGCTGATTTAAAACAACTAAGACAAAAGGTTAGGACCGCCCTGGAACAAGAAAAGATGCGCATCTTAGTCTGTGCTGGCACAGGTTGTGTGGCCAACGGCTCCTTAAAGGTTTATGAAGCATTAAAAAGAAAAGTCGAGGAACAGGGCTTATTAACAAGCGTGGAACTGGTTGAGGAAGTTAGCCATGAGGGAATTGCCGTAAATATCAGCGGTTGCCACGGTTTCTGCCAAATGGGTCCCCTGGTCCGCTTTGAACCTTCCGGACTGTTGTATTGTAAAGTTAAGGTAGATGATGTCGAGGAAATCGTTAACACTTCTATTGTAAATGATGGCGTTGTTGAACGCTTATTATATGAAGACCCCAAAACAGGAGAAAAAATCAAAACCCAGGATGAGAACCCCTTTTATAAAAGTCAGGTTCGTGTCACTTTGAGATATTGCGGTCGTTTGGATCCCGATGATATTTATGACTATATTGCCCACAGGGGTTATCGAGCCATCAGTACGGTCTTACAAGAAAAGAGCCCCCAGGATATTATCAATGAAGTAATGGAATCCGGACTCCGCGGCAGGGGCGGCGGTGGCTTCCCCACCGGACGCAAGTGGTCCTTCGCAGCTTCTCAGCCAGGCCCTAAAAAATACATTATCTGCAATGGTGATGAGGGTGACCCGGGTGCCTTTATGGATCGTTCCGTTATGGAGGGCAATCCCCACTCGGTTTTAGAAGGCATGATGCTTGCCGGCTACGCCATCGGAGCCGATGAAGGTTATATTTATGCCCGGGCGGAATATCCCTTAGCCATTAAGCGTATGCGCAAGGCCATCGCCGATGCCGAAGCCCATGGCTTGTTAGGAAATAACATTTTAGGCAGTGGCTTTAATTTTAAAATTAATATCAAGGAAGGTGCAGGTGCCTTCGTTTGCGGTGAAGAAACTGCCCTCATTGCCTCTATCGAAGGTGAACGTGGTATGCCTCGCCCCCGCCCCCCCTTCCCGGCTGTTAAAGGGCTATGGGGTTGCCCAACCATTATTAATAACGTAGAAACCTTA